>JBGSJM010000001.1:0-13090 GCA_041742015.1 Verrucomicrobiales bacterium
GTAGCGATTCAGGGGATTGGCCACGAGGAACTGGGTCTTTCCATCATACATGGTCAGCGACCAGAAAGCGTTGGCTGGCGGGAGCTGGCCTTTCTCAAAGCGCAGTGTATAGCGATGCTTCGAAGTGTCCGGGTTTTGCTTCTCCGAGTCCACAAAGTAAGTGGGGTAGAGTGCCTCCTCGCGCGAGTTGCCGTAGAGCCCCAGCTTCGCACCAGCGAAGCGGTAGAGATAATTATTCTTCAAAAACTCCCGCGTGCCGAAGACATCGCCGCTGCTGAAGGAATCAAATAGGCCCGGCAAAAAAAAATCCGAAAATTATCATTCTCAACTCTTCAGCTTTTTTCGCAAATCCTGAATGGTATTAAGAGGTAATTCCGTTAACTCGGAAATTTCAAGATCGGTTTTTCCTGCGTTGATCATCTTCAAGGCAATCTTGGTCGCTGTTTTCTCGGTGCCTTGCTCGATACCCTGTTCGATACCCTGTTCGATACCCTGTTCGATACCTTTTGCGATGAGTTCTTTGCCAACCTGGGTTTCTTCAATTGGTGTGAGTTGTGCGATCATTTTGCGAATTTCCCCAATGGTGAGATGTTTGTAGCGTTGCGAAATAAAATGGATGAAAACACTGTCTAAAACCTTCTTTTCATCGACTGAAAGGTTCGGATTATCTTTGATTGAATTGTAATAGCCTGCGGCCTGCTTGGCAAGTTGATTGTCGGGCGCGATGAGCGGGGCGAATACGGCGATCAGGGGAGAATCAGGATGATGTTTCTGAAGTTGTTCGATTAACTCATCCAGAAAAAGATATTCGATGTGAGGATGGGGATTCGGCGCGGGCGGTAAAATGGTGCGGTCACCAAAAATCACGATTCCCCGGACGTCCCTGGGGGTGTAGCTCTTTTTCAGACAGTCACTTGGCTGGTTTAAATGTTGCCAGACCATGGCCCGGGCCAGTTCTGTGCGATTAAAAATGGAGTGATCAAAATACATCTGCAATTCAGCGATCCAATACGGGGCTGTTTCACTGACCGGTTCGAAAAGCAGGTCGCAGGTAACCTGGAGGGTCTGTTTCAGGGTGTTGGACTTGGCGGATTTGAAAGTGGGCAGGGGACGGGCGGTTAACTCCGCAAATCGAGCGGGGTTGATGGCAAAAATCTCGAAAAAAGCCGCGTCGGTTTTCATGAAGAACAGTTTATCTTCCTTTCATGAAAGAAACAACCAGGCAGCCTCTTCAAAAGGTTCTAATTTGCGAGGGCTACTGCTCCGGCTGGCGGATCCCGCCCGCCCGCCCGCTAGTCGGAATTTTTGGCAAATTCCGCTACGGACCGCCCCACCACGTGGTGGAAGATGCAATATCTTCCGATTCATTGGATTGCCTTTTCGCGTTCGGAATTTTTGGCAAATTCCGCTGATGTGTGGGGCTCGGACCACACTTATGCCCACATGGCCTTCGGCTGGACGGCGTCCAAGTCGGTAAAACCTTGGCGGAAGAAAACGTCCCGGAATGACACTAATAGTCTGGGTGAGCGCTGCTCACCCCTGCTCAATCACTTTTGATTCTGGTCCGGCGCTCCAAATGCGATATCGCACTTCAACGCCATCAGGTGCGTAAACCACGATGGGTAATTTGCTGTTGTAACGGATCAGGAGGGGAGAACCGCCTAGCGTGACAAAACGGTTCACCTTCTGCGCATTCGGATCAACCGCCATCAGCGTGCCGGCCATCGGCCCAAGTTTGCTAACATTGTAACGCGGGAAGCCCCAGCCAGAGATCGTTTCCTCCTCGATTTTGCCGCCGAAAAAATACTGGTTCACTGCATCCACCTGGACGGTCTTTCCGGCGATGAGTTCGACCTGGAATGCGGTTTCGTCATCCTGCTGGGGAAGATTTAGGACATGGCGGACCATGCCAGCGTCGGCGGGTGGAAATGCCTTCATGTTGTCAGCGCCTTGCATAGTGAGTAGGGTCAATAGATAGGTAAGAATAGTGATTGAGAGTGTTTTCATGTTTCGTTGAGTTTGCGGTCCCTGATGGTCCTTCCTTATCGGTAAAAGTCAATCCAGCGCAAGGTCATTCCGGGCGTGTCCGCGTTTAGCATGGCGGGTGGCAGGGCGACTTCGAAATAACCGCCCTTCTCCGGTTCGGGCAGATGATCGATGGCTTTGCCGTGCCCGTCCATCATCCGGATATCGATCCAAAGAGGGTCGTCTTTGCTTGCCTCCCTCTTTTTTCCTGCATCATCGATCTCCAGCAATTGCTTGTGTCCGCTGTGACTGAGGACGGAACCGAAGAGTGTGATTTTGCCAACCGACAACTGGAGGCTCTCCAGTCCCCGCAAATGCAGCCGGACAACTGCTGGTTTGGGCCAGTTCCCTGTCTTCGGCGTGATGCGGACGCCGCCGGTCCCCCGCTCATCATGAATGTCTATCACGACTGTTCCCTCCTGGGACGTCACCCTGACACGATCATCAAGCACCGTTTTACCGGGCTGAAGACTTTCGATTATATAATCGGGCGGCTCAGCGGCACTGGCGAATAACATTGACATGGAACAGGAGAAAGCTGTGAGTATGGCTTTCATGTAAATCCGAAATTATCGAAGACCCCTTTTTGAACGATAACGGATAAGTTCTTTAGCAATTTTTTAATTTTTTATTGGTTATAGTGTTTTTTGATTTAACCATCTGCTCTCACTACGGCCGGCGGTGCCCATGATTGCTCCACGATCTTCTCTCCCGGCATGTAGGTGCGCATTATCATAATGAACGAGCCGTCCGCGGTGGAGGGCAGCCAGTTGAATTCCTTGTCCTTACCGGGTGAGGTGCTTTGGATGTATATCGTCAGACCGCCATCAGCGTCTTTTTGCAGTCCAGCAGTGCGATCTCCGAGCGAGTAGCGGTCAATCGGGTTGGGGGTGAGGTTAAAGGTGGTGTCATAAAGCGTGATGGACCAGAACCCGTTTACCTTGGGCAACTGGCCGGGGGCGAAATGGATCGTGTATTTCTTGGTGCCATCAAAGCGCTCGCCGGCTCCATCTTTGGTGGTGTTGTAGTAAACGGCCTCTTCCGGTTCATTTGCTATTATACCTCCCATACATTGCAGACTCCCCCTCAGGAGAAAATCGTCGTTGAGTCCCGCCCGACCGAAGGTACGCGGCGGAATGTTCCAGTTGTTGACTTGCTTGCCGAGCGCGCCCGAATCGATCGCGTCCTTGAGTAGCTTGCGTCCATCCACTGCCGCCCGCGCAAGGCCCCGTTTGGTGGCCTCGTCCAGCTTGTCCACATCCTGACCGGGACCGACCCCGACCTTGCTGAACAGGGTTACTAATTGCGCGAGTCGCGCCTCGGGCGGGTCTTCCGTCATCGCCCGGTTTATGGTCTTCCATTCAGCGAGCGGATCTGATTCCGGGCTGAAGGGTGCCCAGACATCACGGCTTTCTGGCAGCTTGGGGTTTTTCTTTCCCCAGAAGCTCAGAGGTGTCAGAGTGTATTGATCTTGCAGTGCATTGACCGCTGGCACGTCGGTTTTCCCATCCACTAGGGTCCGCCCAAGGATCAGGATCGAGGAAGTGCGTGAGGGTGACAGTTTTTTTACGCCCCTGGGCAACTTCCCTTTCCACTGTGGCCCGACGAGGGCGAAGCTGCCAGCTTTGCCGCCGGTGGTCCGCTTGCCGACATAGGCGAAGTTGTCCGAGTCCAGGCACGCCAACTCAAACGTGAAGTAGCGGTCGCCCATGTTCGGGTGCGAGAGGATAACAGGCTCCTTGCTGACATCCACCCAGGCTATTGAATAAAGCGTGTCGTTATTGGGCGACCCACCGTCGCGATAGGTGGCATCTGCCAGATTGCGCACATGGTGAAAATGGTTCAGCGGAGCATAGGGCGTCATGCCACCTGCCGGCTTGGGCACCGTCACCCACGACCACCGCAGGCTGGGTAGATAGACGTAAGGGAAGCCGAAGGCATACGCCTGAACCCCGAGGGTGTAAGCATAGTTCTCGCGCCAGTCGGATTGAGGGGGTTGTTCTTGTGACTGGGAAAGGGCTGGGATGAGCGCCAGGGCGCTAATGAGCGCAACTGCGATTTGGTTTGGTTTCCGCGTAGGTTCCATAGGTAGTGGTCTCGCTGGCTTGAAAATTCTCAGCATTGGTGATCATTACTCTGCATCTCTTGTCATTCGAGGAAATACCGTATCCGAAATCCGCAAATCCCGGCCTTGAAACATTAGCACGATACAAGCCAACCATAGCGCGTTGCATGCCAATATGCGCCCCGCTTCATGATTTTTCACCCAAATTTGATACAGTATATCGGCGGAAGGTGCGCGGAGAGATGAGCCCACGAATCTCCCTGATCGTCACTTACCCAAAGTGATCCGGTGGTAGATCCCATCACCAGGGTGGTGCCACTTTCATCAACCGTGAGGGCGTGCCGGTAAACGAGATCATAAGCGGGAGCTGCGGGCAGCCCTTGGGACAGTGCCTCAAAACTTTTGCCGCCGTCGCGGGTTCGGGTTACGACGAATTTGCCGTCAACTGGGTAGCGATGCTCATCCTTTTTCGCGGGCACAAACCAGGCGACATCTGGATCGGAGGGATGAACAGCAACCGCAAAACCAAATCCCGAGGGCAGGACGTCTTTGACTTCGATCCAGCTTTTCGCACCATTGTCCGACCGATAGATGGAACAATGGTGCTGGACCCAAAAGCGATCCGGTGCAGCCGGGCACTGCACCATGCGGTGGGGGTCCTGGCCATCTGGGGCACCCCCACCCTGATCAAGTGGGATAAAGTTAAAGGTCATGCCATGGGCACTTTGAGACCAGGTAGCGCCACTGTCTTCCGTCCGCCAGACCCCGCCGCAGGAGATAGCCACGGCGATTTTTTTCGGATCGTGGGGATGAACGCAAATGGAATGAATACCCGGAAAATCATAGCCACCGCCACACCATTTTTCACGATCTGGATGATTCCACAGGGATTCGACCAAATTCCAGGTTTCCCCCTGATCGGTGGAATGGAACAATCCTCCAGGAATTGTCCCGCACCAAATTTCACCGGGATTTCCACCGGGTTCGAGGCTCCAGACTTTTTTGAGCGACCAGGGGACCTCCACCTGTCGCCAGGGATCACGAATCACCGGGGCATTTTCCGGCTTTTTCGGGTACGCGGGGGAATTTAACTCTTCCCAGATGCTCGAATTACTCTTCAAACGATGGATTTTGGTTCCGAACTGTTCGTGTTCAGCGGCGATGAGAAGAGAGCCGTCCCGGTGATCCGGCAGAAGCATCGGGACCGGGATACCGAGGAAATCCGCCCCGGTTTGGGACCAGCCAGCCTGGTTTCTTTGAAAGGTGAAAAGCCCCTTTCGGGTACCAACATAAATTCGATCACTCATATGGAATATTCTTTGTTTTTTTAACCACCGGACAGGGCCTGCATCACAAAGATTTCGTCCGTCTCCCCTACGTGGTCCGACAATCTGGTCCGATCTGCGATTGGTTCGCTGTTGAGAATAATCGCGATGTGCTTCCGAATCGAGCCGTCGTCATCAAACAAATAACTTCTCAATCTCGGGTGCTGCTCGAAGACGGCTTCCAGCACTTCTTGCACCGTCTTTCCGTAAACTTGATATGATTCAATCTCAACATGGCTGCGGATGTTTGGCGAAAAAGCGACCGATGGCATAACGTTCCACCAAATCGTAATAAAGGAGAGATGTCAAAAAGAGAAATTCAGTTGAAAGCCCCCGAATCTAACCATTCTTCACTGGTTTCTTTACGTTAGACTTCCCGAAGTTTGAAAAACACGGTTGCCAGTGGTGGTAACTCGACCAAAATGGAATGACTCCGCCCGTGGGATGACTCGCTTACACTGGGAATTCCGCCGACATTTTGAACATTGGCACCGCCGTAAACCGAGGAATCGGAATTGAAAATTTCTTCATAAAACCCGCTTCTAGGAACTCCGACTCGATAGTGATGCCTAACCACCGGAGTGGCATTTACCAGGACAACTAGGCATTCGCCCTGCTTGCCTTTCCGAACAAAAGCAAAAACGCTATTGGCTGCATCGTCATGCATGATCCATTCAAAACCAGCCGATTCATGATCGAACTGATGAAGAGAAGGTTCCGATATATAGAGGTGATTGAGGTCTTTGACCAGCTTGTGAATCCCCGCATGTTCCGGATAATCAAGAAAATGCCAGTCGATACTTTTGTCATGATTCCACTCATCGGTCTGGCCAAATTCACAGCTTTGGAACAGGAGCTTTTTGCCGGGGTGAGCATACATCCACCCGTAAAACATGCGAAGGTTGGCGAGCTGCTGCCACTTGTCTCCGGGCATTTTATTGATCATGGCGCGTTTGCCATGAACCACTTCGTCGTGACTCAACACAAGTATGAAATTTTCATCATAAGCATAAATCATGGAGAAAGTGGCTTCTCCATGGTGGTGTTTGCGATGAATCGGCTCTTTGCTCATATACTGCAAAGAATCGTTCATCCATCCCATATTCCATTTGAAACCGAAGCCCAATCCACCCAGATCAATCGGTCGGGACACACCGGCAAAAGCGGTTGATTCCTCGGCAATCGTGGTGATGCCGGGGCACTCCTCATAACAGGTTTGATTGAGCTGTTTGATGAACTTGATCGCCCCGAGATTTTCACGTCCTCCAAATTCGTTGGGAATCCACTGGCCTTCCTTCCGGGAATAGTCCAGGTAAAGCATGGAGGCAACCGCATCCACCCGGATGCCATCGATATGGAATTCCTTCAGCCAATAGAGGGCATTGGCGACGAGGAAATTCCGGACTTCGTTGCGCCCGTAGTTATAAATAAGCGTCCCCCAATCTTCGTGCTCGCCCTGGCGGGGATCTTGATGCTCGTAAAGAGCGGTTCCATCAAAACGGGCCAGACCATGGGCGTCTTTTGGAAAGTGAGCCGGCACCCAGTCAACAATGACCCCAATACCACGTTGATGGCAGGTATCCACGAGGGTTCGAAATTCATCTGGTGAACCAAAGCGACTGGTCGGAGCAAAATAACCGCAAACCTGATAGCCCCAGGAGCCGTCAAAGGGAAACTCGGAGACGGGCATCAGCTCGATGTGGGTAAATCCCATGTCCACCACATAATCAACCAGTTCCGTGCAGTATTCGAGATAAGTGAGGAAGCGATCATTTTCTTCCGGCTTTCGTTTCCATGAACCCAGATGGACTTCGTAAATTGCCATCGGTGAGTGATATAGATCGCAGGAAGCCCGGCGCTTCATCCATTCAGTGTCATTCCACTGATAGCGATCCAGATCGTAAACCATACTGGCGGTATTGATCCCGTGCTGAGAGTAAAAAGCCATGGGATCGCTCTTTTTGAAAAGGCTGCCGTCTTTCCCGATGATTTCGAATTTGTAGTGGGTTCCAACGCCCACCTCGGGAATGAAAATTTCCCAGACCCCATTTCGATTGCGCATGGGATTGACCCGACCATCCCACTGATTAAAATCACCAATCACACTGACTCTCCAGGCATTGGGTGCCCAGACCGCAAAACGGGTCCCAGCGACCTCGCCACTGGCTTGATCCACCGCGCGACAGGACATGACATGCGCGCCGAGCATTTCCCAGAGTTTGCGGTGAGTTCCCTCGTAGAAAAAGTAAATATCCTGATCCCCGATCGTCGATGGAAATTGATAAACATCCCGGGTTAGATGTGGCTGTCCTCCATAGGGAGTCACTTTAAACTCGTAATCAAAACGCTCTGTAATGTCTGGAAAGGAAACTTCATAAAATCCATCGGGATGAATCCGGGTCATTTCATGCTCAAGTCCGCCCGCCACAACGGCAATTTTTTCCGCATGCGGCTGGAAACTGCGAATCACCAGACCTTTTCCCGTGCCCGATGTTTGCAGCCCCAAAAAACCATAAGGATCCGAATGCCGGGCAGCAAGGATCATCTGAATTCCCGCCGGATCAGTGGTTGCGGACGGGAGAGAGGATCTCGTTTTTTCAGTTTTTGTAGTGGTTTCAGATGGTTTTCGAGATGTCATATCAAATGTGCGTAACTATAAGTAATAAATCGCAGTAAGCATTTTGAAATCGCAAAAAATCGCTGATAAATCATCGCCATGAGCGAAAAGAGACCTAAAAAATTTAATGCAACCCCTTTTGCTTATCATCAAGAGATCGAGTTGTCGATTGATTCCCTTACGAATCAGGGGGTCGGAGTGGGGCGCTACGAGGGAAACTGGGTGGTTTTTGTGCCCCATTCGCTGCCTGGAGAAAAGGTTCTCGCCCGAATTTTCTGCAACCATGCGAATTTTTCGGAGGCTGATTTGATCAAAATTATCGAACGGAGTCCAGATCGGATCGAACCGGTGTGCCGTTATTTCAGCCAGTGCGGCGGCTGCCAGTACCAAAACCTGACCTACCCGGTCCAACTTCAGTGGAAACAGCAGCAAGTCTCTGAATTACTCGAAAAAATGGCCGGAATCAATTTCCCGGTGGAACCAGTGGTTGGTTCGCCCGTTCAGTATGGCTACCGATCAAAGATAACACCCCATTTTCAAAAACCGAAAAACGGAGTCATGGGGCCAATCGGCTTTCTCCTCCAGGGGCGTCGCCAGCAGATTCTCGATATCACCGAGTGCCCAATTGCCTCTGCCACTATCAATGCCACTCTGAAACGCGTTCGCAAAAACGTCACCGCCAACGCCAAACATTACAAAAACGGGGCTACCCTCTTATTACGGGATGCTATTGACCGGGTCTGCACCGAGCATACCGAAACCTGTGAAGAAAAAGTCGGCGACCTGATTTTCTCCTTCCATGCGGGTGAGTTTTTCCAGAATAATCCCCATATTCTACCCGACTTTGTGAACCATGTTATAGGTGAAGCCAAAGGCGACGGCGCAATCAACTACCTGGCAGATTGTTACTGTGGTTCAGGACTTTTCTGTCTCTCAGCAGCGGCGAGTTTTCAAGCTGCCGTTGGAATCGAAATCAGTGAATCCTCAATTGACTGGGCCAGGCGCAACGCCGCAGCCAATGACATCGAAAACTGTCAGTTCATCGCCGGAGACGCCGCCAACCTGTTTGCGGAGGTCAACTTCCCACCTGAGCAAACCGCCGTGGTAATCGATCCCCCTCGAAAAGGCAGCACGCCGGAGTTTCTGAAACAGCTCTTAAATTTCGGACCAGCCCGGATTGTTTACGTCTCCTGTAATCCCGCGACCCAAATCCGTGATTTGGAGATGCTTCAGGAATATTATGATATCGAGAGAATCACTCCTTTTGACTTATTCCCTCAAACCCGACACCTGGAATGTGTCGTGACCCTGGCGCGGAAAGACTCCCATTGAACAGGTTTTAATTGGCCATTCAACAGGGTTTAATCGCCCTCGGGGGCTCTGCCAGTCCATTCGTTAAGCGCATCTCTTTCGATTGTAAGCATGCCCCATAAAATGCCACACCACGCGTTCCGACACCATCACCAAGGTAAACGAATCCAAAAGCAGGTAGAGGACAAATAGTCGCTGCCAACACCCAAATAAGGGCTCAATCGCCCTAAATGACCGCTCATCGCGTCCAAATGGACAAACGCATTGCTCAAACGCCGAAAGCGCTTGCTGGAAAGGAGGCGAACATCTCCCGAATCGGTTGTGCCTCTCCAGAAACCCCGCCATCATCCATCAAAATGGAGCATTCCTGTCCCAAAACGGGTGCAATTGGCGTCTGAATCCCGGCTCACCTTATCAAAATGCCGTCTCACCCGAGTTCAATGACCGCTGTTGCTCTGGAAATGAACGAATTCATTGACTATGAAAGGCTTCCATAAGCACTACTTTCTCCCCATCTTCGCTTGGCAGGGAAATAGACCGCTGGGCCTTTCGGTTTCAGGCTTCAAGTATTCACGCAAGCGGAAATTCACTGAAATTTGTCTTTCGCCGGACTCCGTATTCTGGATTATCTGAGTCTATAGATATTCAACTGTTGACTGCAAATAGTTAGTCTGGCCCCACTTCCGAAGTGAAGTGGCGAACCTAACCGCTGCCACGCAATCCCAAGCTAATACGATTCTGAGCCTGCAAACTCAAACCGTGAATTTGGAAAACCAGATTGCCACCTTGCAGTATCAAATCGCCACCACCCCATCAACCTCCACGCTGGAAACGACTATCACGGACTTGAACACTCAAATTGTGTCGCTCAACAACTTCCAATCATCGTTGCAAAACGACCTCGCCAGCGTCAACGCCCAATTGGTGACCGCCAATCAGAACTACTCCAACCTGGTGACTGATTACGGGAACCAGATCAATTCGTTGAACGCCCAGATCGCCGACCTGCAGGCGCAATTGGCAGCACTCCAGCCATAAACCCTTCGGCGTAACTCGCAGCTCGAACCCGAAACCAGAAGGGGCGCAAAAGCGCCCCTTCTTTATTGGTAGATCACGGGGAAAAGGACCAAAAGAGCCGGATGCTCGATATCCAATTGGTGGAGGCCAGTGGGGCAGGTCTCCGACCTGCCAGTTCCGGGAGTCTCCGACTCCCGGAGCAACCCAGGCTGCCCAAACTGAAGCGAAAACTGGCCTCCAGAGGAGGCCGCAACCGTCATTCGGTGGGGGGAATCCCCGGGAAACAGGGAATGAGCGAAGGGGTGGCCTCATTTACCTGGTTTAGCCACGATCAACAAGATGTGTAGCAATAGGTATCTCAGAGGAATTGTGGAATGAATCAGAACCCTGAAAATCTGAGCGTTTTCAAGAAAAGGAGAAGAGCCGTGTGAGATGAGAGTCTCACGTACGGTTCTGTGAGAGCCTGAAGGGGCGGTTCCCTCGGGCAACTCGACACTTTCCCCCACTTTCCTGCACGTTACAAAAAACTGTTCGTAATACCACTTATCTCTTGCCAATTCATCTTAATGATTGTTCAAATGAGCAATCATGCCATCCATTTATCGACCTCGCCGACCTCGCGCCTCTCCGCTCTGGCAAATCATCCACCAGGCTTGGAATGTTTTTCAGACCGCCTACGAAAAGATCTACCACAAATTCCACGGCCCCCTCCGCGCAGAGACCGTCGCCGTCGTCGAGCAATTTTATCGCTGCGGCGACCTCGCCCAGGGCTTCACCCGCCTCCAGTGCCCGGATTGCGGGCACGAAAAACTCCTCGCCTTTACCTGTAAAACCCGTGGGTTCTGCCCCTCCTGCCACCAGCGCAGAGCCATCCAAACTGCCGATTGGATCTCCACCAGCGTGTGTTTCGATGTCCCGCACCGCCAGTTTGTCTTCACCATCCCCAAAGCCCTTCGGGGCATTTTCCGGAAACGCCGCAAACTTCTCAGCCTCCTCTTTCAAGTCTCCATCGACTCCCTCCGCGACTGAATGCGCGCCCGCCTCGATCTTCCTCACGGACAGCTCGCCGCCATCGCCGCCGTGCAGACCTTTGGGGATTACCTCGGCTTTCATCCCCATCTCCACGTCCTCTGCGCCACCGGCCTGATCGATTCACAAAACCGGTTTCACATGATGCCGGAGGACGGCATTGCCGCCCTCGCAGAGCTTTTCCGCCACCGCTTTCTGGAAACGCTCGTCCGGGAAAAGCTCCTCACCCCGGCCAAAGCCGACCAGATGCTCACCTGGAAACACAGCGGTTTCTCCCTGGATGCCGGAGACAAACCCGTCGCCGCCCACGACGTCGATGCCCGCCGTCGCCTCGCCGAATACCTGCTCCGTGCCCCATTCTCGCTGGAAAAGGTAGTCTGGAATGAATCAGCTCAAAAAGTCATCTACCGCTCGAAGCGCAGCTGGCACACCAAGCAGAACTTCCAGGTTTTCACCGCACCCGACTTCATCGCCGCCGTGGTGGAGCACATCCCACCGAAGGGCCAGCAAACCGTGAGATACTACGGTCGCTACTCCAACAAGCGCCGGGGTTGGGATCGCAAAAACCGCGTTCGCGAACCATTGCTCCAACACTCCATTGCTCCAACACTCCATGACTCCGGGGCAGAACCTTCATCCCACCCCGAAACCCTCTTCATCCTTCCCGCCCCGGAACACCAGAGCAACCGCGCCCTCAAACCCCTCTGGCGCGATCTCATCCTGAAAACCTGGGGCGAAGATCCGCTGCGTTGCCCCTGCTGTCGCGGCACCATGAAAAACGCCGGGATGATCCTGCGCCGAGTCGAAATCGAGTTTTTCCTGAGACTCTGGAGTCTCTGGGAAGGCGTCATCGCTCTACCCCCTCCGCCCGATCCACCGTATAACATCGAGACCATGGAACCCATTGATATACCAATTAATTGGAGCTGGACCGATCAGATCGGTCCTCCGCCTCAGGAATGGTGGACCGAGGGGGATACCGCCTGGCACGCTCCCGAGCTGCCGCTGGATGATGGCCACACCCTCGTGCTCGATGCTGACAACTCCGTGACATACGACGAACTCCCGGTCTTTTCGATCGATTAGTTCGGTTGGCGGTTGGTCACCACGAATCGTTTGCAATCCCCGCAAGCAAGCGAAGGCCCTTCCGTGCCCGCAAGCCATGATTTTTCGTGTAAAATACAAAATACAGTCTGGAAAATCTTGATTTTTCCAAAATCCCAGCTCATTTTTGATGAACCCGACACTGAAAGACAGCCAATGAAAGCATTTTTATCCCTTTCTCCGCACCCCTTCAATCCCAATCGGACCGACGGCTTGAACAAAAGGGCTTGCAAAAGCAAATTCCTATCATTCATTCATTTCAAATTTCATCGTCGGCCCGAACCACCGTCACATCGCCGGATGGCCGATGAACCCGGGTGCGACTTGCGCCCATGATAATCCCAAGTCCAAGCAAGATCACGGATCCGATCGTCACCCACAGTTGAGGCGCTCCCAATTCGATCGCGCCCCAAGCAAGTCCACCGATAAAAATCAAAATGCCGAAGATAAAAGCGAAAAATCTCATAGAGTTAGGTGGAAGTGGTTTTGCATTCAGCGTCCCCGTCTGTTGTAGAAGAAGCCGCCGCCGCCCAACAATAGGACAACAACTACAATGATTAGTAATGTTTCAGTTGACATAAGTTACAATGATAGAGC
>JBGSJM010000002.1:0-4594 GCA_041742015.1 Verrucomicrobiales bacterium
GGAGAGGGCTAATCTGTTGCACGGACTCTAAGGCCTAAGGGTAAGATCAGGTTACCTCTCCCTCCTCCAAACAAAGTTGTTTAACTTTCGTTTAATGTTCCAAAACCTCAACTTTTCAAAGTATAAGGGTATGATCACTACTTTTTCAATTGTTTACGGAGGGTTTCGTTTTCGGTTCGGAGGGCTTTAACTTCCTCGAGAAGCCGCTCAATCAGGACGACTTTCTCCTCCCCGGGTCTCGGTTTTAAACTAATGTGTTCAAGCTCGGCCAACAATTTTTGCAGCCGGGCATCAAGTGCTTTCTCTTTGGCTTCCAGGGTTTTCGGATAATTTTCGGCTTTTTTTTCCATCAGCCTCATCTTTTCCTCCTTCTCGAATAGCTCGGATTCCAACTGCAAGATCCTTTTTTGGGCGCGGCCTACGCGGGCGGCAATATTCTCAAGCCGGGAAGCCTGGCGCTTTTCCATGGCAGTCACCACCAGTTCCAGTTCATTCATGGAGGTTGCCCGCTCCAGAATGTCTTCTTCGGTCACCTCCAGTTCGTCGATTCTCGAATTTAAAAAGGCCACCTGTTCCTCGACCAACTTAGGATTCGAACAAGCTGCCAAAAACAAAAAACCAACCAGTGCAAATGCTGCCGTAGCGGACTTAGCCCACATAATTAACTACTTTCTGACAGGATTCCCCCAAGCCATCGATCCCTAGTTCGACCACATCACCCGCTTTTAAAAATTGTGGAGGCTTGAAGCCCAAACCAACTCCAGGAGGTGTCCCGGTGGTAACGACATCCCCGGGCATCAAGCTCATAAACCGGCTCAGATAACTAACGAGTTGTGGCACATTAAAGATCATGGTCCCGGAATTGCCTTTCTGTTTGATTTCTCCATTCACTTTCAGCCACATCCCGAGATTATTGATATCGCCCAATTCGTCCGGCGTCGCCACAAAAGGCCCGAGAGGAGCAAAGGTGTCACAGCTCTTGCCCTTGACCCATTGACCACCCATCTCCAGTTGGTAGGCTCGCTCGCTGTAATCATTGTGCAGCAAATACCCGGCAACATGTTCAAGCGCCTTCTCTTCTGTCACATAATTGGCCCGCTTGCCGATTACAAAGGCCAGCTCGACTTCCCAATCGGTTTTTACACTGTCACGGGGAATCACTAAATTGTCATTTGGCCCACAGATGGCACTGGTTGCTTTGAAGAATACGATCGGTTGCTCTGGTATGGCCATTCCCGACTCAGCGGCATGGTCAGAGTAATTTAGACCGATGCAAATCAACTTACCCGGGCGAGCCACACATGGCCCCAGACGGACATCTTCACCGACTTTGGGTGCGGTGGCCGCATTAGCGTCGGCCCACTGCTTGAGGCGGCTAAGATTTGAGGGATCGGAAAAAAATCTTTCATTCCAATCCATCCCAAACCCGGAGGCATCAATCCGGGAACCATCACTTGTTTGCAGACCGGGAATTTCGGCACCATCACTTCCAAAACGAATCAACTTCATACGATCATCAATCGTAAGCGTACCATTGGAAGTGACAAGCCAGAACTGAAAGAAATGCTACATCGATCACGCCAGCCAATCGTAGACAACTTTGCCGCCCACATCGGTTAGTCGAAAATCGCGCCCTTGGAATCGATAGGTTAGAGCTTCATGATCAATCCCGAATTGGTGCAGCAGGGTGGCATGAAAATCATTGATGTGAACAGGTTTATCGACGATTCCCCATCCAATCTCATCAGTCTGTCCATAAGTTAAACCACCCTTAAATCCGCCCCCGGCCATAAACATGGAAAAACTAAAAGGGTGATGATCTCGTCCAGTTACATCCGGGCGCCCACCTCTATTTTCCCCAAGCGGGGTCCGCCCAAATTCAGTCCCCCAGACCACCAAAGTCTCATCCAACATCCCCCGTTCTTTGAGATCCTTGATCAAGGCGGCAATCGGCTGATCTACAACGGTTGCATTGTATCTTAACTCTTTATCAAGGTTGCTGTGGTGATCCCAGGAGGCATAAATCAAGTTCACAAAACGCACGCCCCTTTCAACCAGTCTCCGGGCCAATAGGCAATTTCGGGAAAAACTCTGGGCCGTGTTACCGCTGGGGGACTTGCCCCGAGTGCCATTGGGAGGGTCAGCCCGGTCAATTCCGTAAGCATCGAGAGTGGCTTTGGATTCTTGCGACAAATCAATCAATTCTGGCGCAGCCGACTGCATCCGATAAGCCAGTTCATAACTCGCGATCCGGCTGGCGATTTCGGGATCGCGCATCTTTTCATAATGCATCTGGTTGACATCCCTCAGGGTGTCGAGCCCTGCTCTCTGAAGATGGGAAGGCAGGCCGGCCGGATTACTCAGATTTAGGACCGGCTCCCCCTGATCCCGGAACAAGACTCCGGCATAGTTGCTTGGCAGAAAACCGGACTGCCAAAGCGTCGTTCCTCCACTGGAGCCTCGACCACTGTTTAGAACCACATACCCCGGAAGGTTCTGTGATGGGCTGCCCAAACCATAAGTCAACCAACTGCCCATGGAGGGAAGGCCAAAAACACCCCGACCACACTGCATCATGAGTTGACCCGGGTGATGATTAAACTGCTCGGAGTGCAACGACCGAACCATCAAAATGTCATCGGCACAGGTGGCGATGTTTGGAGTCAGATCAGAAAAATCCATCCCGGACTGACCATGTTTGGTAAATATCCGGTTGGAACCCATTACCGTGGCGGTTTCCTTTTTGATAAAGGCAAACCTGACATTTTTGGTCAATGATTCTGGGAGAGGCTGACCGTGTAAATCGATGAGCTTCGGTTTTGGGTCAAACAGGTCTAGGTGCGATGGAGCCCCGGCCATGAAGATGAAAATACAATTTTTCACTTTGGCCGGAAAATGAGTCTGCTTCTCAGCCATTGAATCAGCGGCCAGCAATCCGTCATTCTGCAAGAGGGAAGCCAGCGCAATACCGCCCAAACCGCTCGCGGAGGTGTTAAAAAAGGATCGCCGAGTGTGATTTAGCTCACTCGGCAGGTCGATATCACGATTCCACTTCATATTTTGTCTACTCTCTTGTAATGAACTCATCCAGATTCAGGATGATCCGGCCCACCGCAGTCCAGGCCGCCAGCTCAACGGCCTCTTTATTCCCCGCTAGTTTCGCGGCGTCTGCCGGGTTGGCTTGATACCATTTTCGGCTTTCGCCAAGCAAAACATGAAATTTGTCAATTTCACCTTCGCGCGGAGGGCGGCCAACGCACAACTGAAGCCCGAAAGCGATCCGTTCCTGATCGCTACCTGAGTCTCTGGCCAACATCCGCTTCGCAAAAGCCTGAGCCCCCTCCGCAAACACCTCGTTATTTAACAAGGTCAGTGCCTGAATGGGGGTGTTTGAGGTCTGGCGCTTCACAGTTGACGTATTTGAATCCGGACAATCAAAAGTCATCAGATTGGGATCGGGTGCAGTGCGTTTGAAATAGGTGTACATTCCCCGCCGATAGCGATCCGGTCCGGTGCTGTTACGCCAGGTGAAATTGTTGGCGTAGCTCAAGGCGGCCACTTCCGGCGGCATTGGCGGAAAGACACTGGGGCCACCCACTTTTTGGGTGAGAAGTCCTGAAACGGAGAGGCAAAGGTCGCGCAGGATTTCACCCTCAACCCGGAACCGGTTTTGCCGGGCCAATAGGTGGTTGTTTGGATCTATCTCAATCAGGTCATTCCGGTGGATCGAAGACTGCCGATACGTCGCCGAATTTACTATGGTCTTGATGAGGGCCTTTCGACTCCACTTGAGACGGCGATATTCTCCACCCAGCCAATCCAGCAATTCGGGATACACTGGCTTCTCGCCGCGCACCCCAAAATCGTTAACGGTGCGAACCAGACCTTCTCCAAAAAGCTTCGCCCAGACATGATTGGCAAGAACCCTCGGCGGAAGCGGATTTGATTCATCCATAAGCCAGGTAGCCAAATCAAGTCGATCCAGTTTGCCCTTTTCCCTCCCAATCATTGGCGGCAGCACGGCAAGTCCTCCCGCTGAGACCTTATCTCCTGGAGTAAGAACCACCCCCCTCTCGAACACCCTGGGTTCCCGTGGTTTAGCAGCTTGAGTGATCGTGGCAATCTGGTCGGCGGGTTCTTTGGGAGCTTGTTTCTTTTCCTTTTCCTTTTTTGCAAAAATCAACTTGGTGGGAGGGTATTCGGTCTCCAAAAATTTCTGTCGCAGGGCGGCTTCGGTTTTTTCTTCACTGACTTTTTGCACCCATTGGGCAAAGGGTTCTTCGTGACCGACCTTTGCCGCTGCAAACTCGCGGTCCAGAGCTTCCAAGTTAGCTTGATGGAGCTTTAATTTCTTTTCGTACTCCTCAATTGCCTGATCAGAGTGAGGCTGCATAAAGGAGGTTTCATCCCCATTGTTAAAGAAATCGAAGAGCTGATAATACTCGGACTGACTGACTGAATCATATTTGTGATTGTGACAACGTGCACAATTCATCGTCAACCCAAGCCAGATCTTGGCAGTGGTCTCAGTGCGATCGAAGACCGCTTCAGTGCGGAATTCCTCCTTGTCCGCTCCACCTTCGGTATTGGTCAG
>JBGSJM010000003.1:0-4328 GCA_041742015.1 Verrucomicrobiales bacterium
GGGCTGGACGATTAGCTCCGTTTACGACATCAACCAGCAGGCCGCCGCCAGCCTCGCCGCGGAGCTGAGTGCTTTAAATGCCTCCTCCCCGTCCGAAGTCACCGCCGCATCGGATACGATTATTACCGTGGTGACGGACGATGCTGCGATGCGCGCCATTTTTGAAGAAGACAAACTGCTCGCCGGAGCCGCTGGCAAAACCTTCATCAACTGCGCGACTCTTTCCCCGGGCATTCATCGGGAAATCGAAATCGCCGCGCACCAAGTGGGGGCCAAGACTCTGGAGGCCTGCATGGCATCAAGCATCAGCCATGCCCGCGAAGGCAAGTTATACCTCATGCTCGCCGGGGATGAATCCGTTTTCCAGGAGCAAAAAGCGCTGCTTGAGGAATTAAGTGCCAACATGCGCTTCGTGCCCGGAGGCACTGGAAAAGCCGCCGAAGTCAAGGCGCTTGTCAACATGGTCATGAATATCAATACCGCAGGCCTTGCCGAGGGGCTCGGGATCGGTGCAGCGCTTGGGCTGGATGTCGATATGCTGCGGGAAGTCTTTTCCCAGACCGGGGCCAACAGCCGGGTGCTCGAAACCGATTCTGCGGATATGCGCAACCGTGAGCACGACTGCTGGTTTTCCGCCGAACATGCAGCCAAGGATTCTGCGATCGCTGCGGCTCTTGCCAAATCTGCCGGAGTCAAGGCTCCGCTCAATGAGGCAACGGTGGCCCAGTACCAGAAAATGGTCGCACTCGGCCTCGGGAATCTGGATAAATCCGGGATCGCTGAATTGACTTTCCCCGGACGCGCCCTCTAAACCAATTGCATAGCTAGATAAAACCAAAACAACACTACACTGAATTACACAGATATGATTATTCCAACCATTAGCTCAGGTATCAAAGGGCCTCTTGGCGTTCTTCACATGCCTCGTTTCTGGCAGAAAGTTTCACTGGATGCCGTCGGTAAACTGCACGGGGACTACCCCGCCTGCGGAGCCGGCTACGACCAGATGATGCTCGAAGCCATTGGCCTCGATAAAGACGCCACCCTGGCCTACATCAAAGCCGACAAGCCAAACTACGTGCAATTTGAAAAATGGGTCAAAGCCAACGCCAAAAACCTCGCCGGAGCACAGGGCTTCAACGCCGTGGTGGAAGGCTACAACCACGCAGATGAGACTCGCGAAAGCATCCTAAATCTGGTGGGGCTTCCCGGAGCCAATATCAAAGACGCTGTCAACCTCAACAACCTTGAGGACTGGCATGAATTCCACAAAGCCGAGATCGCCTGATTTTGGGGATTTCCATTAATTGACTCAAGAGCCCGGCTGGATACTTTCAGACCGGGTTTTTTGTGAGTCCGTTTGCTAGCGCCTTGTTAGCATTTTACCCGGTGTTGAAACGGGATGTTTTGTAATCAACTGATTGTGAATAGATATCCCCGACAGGAATCGAACCTGTATTTAAAGTTTAGGAAACTCTCGTTCTATCCATTGAACTACGAGGACATCGGCGGCGTCAGTTTACGATGCAATAATTTGAATCTCAACTGACTTTCGGTGCTGGGATGCAAATCTGTGAAATTTTCGGACGGCCATTGCCCCTGCCTTTTGGGCAAAATCCTAGGTGCCTTTTGTCTGTGACTGGCCTTACTCCGGCAAAGGCGTTGTCAAATCGGCCTCGCCCATTGCGGCGGGCCAGACGCGGCCAACGATCACAGCTTTTTCACGGACAGTAAAGATGATCTTCCAACGTTGGTAGATCAACTTGCGCCATCCTCCGTCACGGAGTTCATCGAGGCCGCTCCCAGCTTCAGGGTTTTCAAGAAGTATCTGAACTCGATTATAGATGCCGCGACCGATTCGCCCGGCAGCCTCGGGATTGCGCCGGGCGATATAGCGAACGATGGCCTCAAGATCTGCTGAAGCCCTTTCGGTCCAGAGAATCTCTTTGGGTTTATCCATTCAGCCACTCATCAAGACGCGATGCCATTTCCACGTTCCGAATCACGTTGCCTTGCTGGATGTCATCTTCGGCTTCGGCCACTGCCGAAAGCAGGGCGATTTCCTCGTAGATATCACGGAAATCTGCATCCTCTGGCAGCCGTTCGATTAGGCGAAGCACTTGTTCTTTGACTGTTTGCATCTTCCCAGGATACATGATTTGGAAAAGATTTACAGATGAGTTTTTTCAAAGGTTTTTGGGGCGCGTTGCCGCACTGGTTAGCAATAATTTGAATCTCAACTGACTTTCGGCTATAAAAAGCAGTTCCGTGAAATTACCGCAAATCCAATCCGCTTTCCGATCTTCGCCCGCCATTTCGATCCTGCGATCGACCAATGCGGCGTATGTGATTGATTTCCTGTACTCCCAGTTCAAAAGCGCGCATCGCTTGACGATTTCTGATCCAGATCTCCGGGCTGCTTTGTCGGACTATCAACGCACCATTCGACAGCTCGATCCAGATGCTTTGCCGGAAAAAGCCTCCAAATATCTCACTGACTGGACCGAAAAAAATTACCTGAGCCGCTTTTTTCAGCGCGGTGAAACCGGGGGAGACTCCACCTTTCAGCTCACTTCCTTCTCAGAGTCGGTCATCCAGTTCTTGGAAGGTATGATTACCGACGAGGTGGGATTTGTCGGGACCGAATCCCGGATCCGTCTGGTCATGGAGTCACTCAAAGGTCTGGTCATCCAAGCCTCAGCGGATCCTGACGAGCGGATCACCCACCTGGAAGCTGAGAAACAGCGGATCCAGTCCGAAATTAATCTCATCAAACAACAGGGCATCGCCTCCCGGCTCAGTGAAGTGGAAATTCGGGAGCGCTTCGGCGTCATTGTGGAAATGATGAAGCAGGTCCAGGGCGACTTTCGCCATGTCGAAGAAAGCTTCAAAGAAATCACACGGGAGTTGCAACGCCGCCAACTGGGTGATGCTGACTATGGTGAATTGGTCAGTTACGCCCTGGCAGCGGAGGATGAATTAAAAAATGGCGATCAGGGCCGGAGCTTCGAAGCCTTTACTCACTTGATTTTTTCCCACCAGAGCCAGAATGAGTTTAGCGAACTGATTGAGAAGGCTCAAAATCTAGAAGAACTCAATTCCCAGCGCCAGGGCTTAAAAACGCTGGAAAAAATGCCCAGCCTCCTTCTTGCGGAGGCCCAAAAGGTCATGGAAACCACCCAGCGACTCAGCCGTTCCCTACGGATCCTGCTGGATGAAAAAGCCTCCACCGATCAGCGCCTGATCCGCAAAATAATGGGAGAAATCCGCGACCTGGCAACTGATTTATCAGATGCCCCACCGGATGAAAAAGCGATTGGTCTGGTATTTGACGAGGCATCTCTCCCGTTTCGATCCCCGATTTTTAAGGAATTTTTCCAAGTTCCCCGGGAAATCGAAGTCCAGGAGTTCCACGTCAGTGAACAGGACGATAGCGCCCAGGAAAAGGCTTTTCGCCGCTATGCAGCCATGTCCCGGCTCGATTGGGACGGAATGAGATCTTCGATCAGCAAACTCACCCAGCGCGGTGTCCAGGTGCCGATGCGGGAATTGCTCGACCGCTGCCCCCCGAAGGCCGGAGCGGTCGAGGTGATTGGCTACATTCGCCTCGCCAAGGAAGGTCAACACCTGATCGATCAGGAGAATGAAGAAATCATCTACCTGCCGGATGGGAAAGCGCTCACCGTGCCCCGCGTGGTTTTCCTGCCGAAATAGATGTTGAGAATCGCCTCTACCGACTGTAACAAACGATTTTCTCTTTGCGTACTTCGCCCTGGTAAAAAGCCACTCTCATATAGATTTCGCCACTGCAAATGGTCGGGGTGGCAAATATCTCATTGGCAATATCATTTTGCGCCAGTAGCTCAAATTTCTCCGGAGTGGCTTGATAGACAAACAGGCTGCCCTGCTCATTGGCCGCATAGATACGATTCCCGACCATGACCGGTGAGGCGCTGAAGTCTCCGCCCAGGCGCGCTTTCCATCTTTCCTCACCTGTGGCACAATTCCAGCACACCGCGACACCTCCATCCATCACCGCAAAAAGGTTCTCCCCACTCACAATCATGGACGGCACGTAGACCCGGCTGGGGTTTTCCCAAACGACTGTGCCAGAGCCATCTCCAAGCACCGCAGAGACGTGGTTTTTCGGATAACCGCCACTGGTGAAGACATGTTTTCCATCGGTGACGGCGGAGGTCACACACTCCACCGTGGAGCCGGGACATTCCCATAGTTTTATGCCAGTTTCGGGGTTATAGCTCGTCACTTTATCCGTGCCGGTCATGATGAGCTGGTCTTTCCCGGCGATATTCAAAACGATCGGGGAG
>JBGSJM010000004.1:0-15968 GCA_041742015.1 Verrucomicrobiales bacterium
ACACAGCCAGTCGCGGTACCACCGGTTCCCACTGCAGAAACGACAAAATCAACCTTGCCTCCAGTATCTGCCCAGATTTCCTCAGCCGTCGTGTTGCGGTGTATTTCGGGGTTGGCTGGGTTGTTGAATTGCTGCGGGATATATGAATTCGGAGTCTGGGCGGCGAGTTCCTCGGCTTTGGCTATGGCCCCCTTCATTCCCTTGGCTCCTTCGGTTAGGACCAGTTCCGCCCCAAGCAGAGCCAGCAGGGTGCGGCGCTCTTTACTCATCGTTTCCGGCATGGTCAAAATCAGACGGTAACCCTTGGCGGCGCAGACAAACGCCAGAGCGATCCCTGTATTGCCGCTGGTCGGCTCAATGATCACAGTATCAGCCGTGATTTTCCCGGCGGCTTCGCCCGCTTCGATCATGGCCCTGCCAATCCGGTCTTTAACTGATCCCAGTGGATTGAAAAACTCGCACTTCAGGGCAATGGTGGCATCCAACCCGGCGGTGACGCGGTTTAATTTTACCAAGGGAGTGTTTCCGATGGTGTCGATAATAGAGTCGTAGATTTTTCCGTGTGCCATTTGATTCGTAGTGGTTTGATTTTCCGACATGATTAAGCAGAAATCAGCGGTGTTGCAATTCAATAATCCCGCAGAATTTAAGATTCTGAAAAAAACCCCACTTTTACACTTGCGGATTTTTAATTGGCCTATAGCAATACGGAAACACAATCAGGCGAAGCGCCCCGAGAAAACCAGTTCAACTTCACCGCGAATTACTAATCACCATGTCCGACCTAATTGACCCGAAGGAAGTCGAAAAACTTTTGAAAAAGATTCCCGAATGGGATCTCGAAAAAAAATCCATCATCAGAGTGGTCGAATTCAGTGAATTTATGGATGGGATAGACTTTGTTGACGGAGTGGCAGAAATCGCTGAGGAATTGGGGCATCATCCGGATATTGATATTCGCTATGGAACGGTGACACTACGCCTGACCACTCACGATCAGGGTGGGCTGACTGAAACCGATTTTGAATTGGCGAAGCGAATCGATACCCTGATTGATTAAGCCTTCCGAACGTGACTCATGTCCTTTCTTCTTGCTCTCAGGAATGGGAGCTGATGAAAAGGTTTTCTGCAAACAAAAGGAAGAGTTTCCGCATCTCATTGTTCCTGACTGGCTGCCACCAATCAAAGGTGAATCGCTGCCGGAGTACGCCAAACGTTTCGCCAAAGTGATCGATCCCGGAGTTCCCTGTGTCATTGGTGGGGCTTCTTTTGGCGGGATGGTGGCGATTGAGATGTTGCCCCATCTCCAGTGCAAGGCCTGTATTCTGGTTGGCAGCGTGAGTCATCCCGATCAATTGCCACCCTACGTCCGCTGGGCGCGACCATTGGGACCATCAACCGTTTTTATTCCCTACGGCCTCGTCCAATTTGCCTGTCGAATCGTCAACCGTTTGTTTGGAGGTTTCCTGGGCCCCTATTTCCGATTCATTTTTAACCAGGCGCAGCATAGCACTGCCTCTTTTTTTAGGTGGGCCATCCCGGCTTTATTGAAGTGGCGAAAAATCGACCAAGCAACTGATTACGCGCCGGTCATTCACATCCACGGCGACCGGGATCTGGTTCTCAGCATCAAATATGTGAAGGCGGCTCACGTGATCACTGGTGGCGGTCACGTCATTTCTTATCGCAACAGCGTGGAAGTTAATCGTTTGATTCACCAAGTGCTGGAAGCGACTCACCTGGGAGCGCCGACTTCCTCGTCACTATCACTGGAGAGTCAAATTAATCCCTAAAAAAATCGCCAACACTTACAAATATTACGCCACCGACCTTTGCGAACGAATCCTCGCCCCTTTGTTGAAATTCAAAACCCGGATCCTGATCCCAGCTATTTCGACTTGAAAATCCTGCGTTTTTTGCGCAGGATTTTGTTGGTTAGAGACTCTTGAATGGAACAGCTTGATCAGCCCTTTGGCCAGAACTCTGCGGCTTCTTTGAAATAGACAGCATGTTCTGCGAAGCGCTTTTCGATTCGCTTTTTCATGGCTTTTTTGGACGACTCGGCACCCGGTTCCGCCATGCGGCAGGTCGTCGCGTAGATAAGTTTTACGAGATTTTTCGTATCTTCGAGAGATACATACTCTTCGGTAATCCCCTTTTCTTCAGCCACATTGTGGTAGTTCCCGAGCAAGACGGAGATTCCAGCCGCAGGAATGCCGTATAGGTTCATGGCGGTAGCTTCGCAACTTCCTCCATCGAGCAAAGAGCGTTGGTGGGGGATTTTGGAAAAGGTCGCTGCATCAACCAACTCAGAGGTAATGGCATCGTCAAACACGCTGGAACGATCCCCAACCCGGATCACGGGGCCTTTTCCGATTTCCGCGCCCCATCGGGGCGAGCTGGTTTCCAGAGACACAAAACGCACCCCCCCGGGAAGCGTCCAATTTTTCGCCATGGCTACCGCACCATTAAATCCCACTTCCTCGGCCCGGGTAAAGAGGCCATAGACGGTGGCTTCAACCTGATTTTCTTCAAGCTGCTGAAACAGTGCCACGATCGACGCGCAACCAATCAAATCATCACAAACCCGGGCGCGAATCATGCCATCTTTGACCTCAAAGGGATTGAGTTTCCACATCCCAAAGGGGCCAAACCACTCTACCGGATGTTGATCCAGCCGATCCTTGGGCACGCCGCCGAGGAATTGCTCATTGTTTTTGTGTTTCACCCAGCCGGGATGATCCATATGGGCGGCAAAAGCGAGTTGGGGCTTTTTCTTTCCCTTTTGGTATCGGGCGATCAGATTTCCGTAGTTATCACACTCAACGGTGACATTTGACAGCGGCACCAGCAGTTCTTTCAGAAGTGCGGCGACATGGTATTCGTGAAAGGGTGCGGTTGGTGTGGAAAGAATTTTTCGAAACAAAGAAAGAAATCGCTGGTGGTGCATTGCTTAAATATACCATGCTCACCAGCGAGTTTCCATCACTCCATCACTCCAATTAATATCTTCCTTAGATTGAAGCTGACAATGGATAGGTTCGAGTCGGTTTGGGAATTGGGATCCCGAAAATTTTGCCGGATGGGGCCTGAGGGAAGGAACGCGCATTGCTGTGGACAAAACTCGCGAGGGGCAACGAGTGGTCAATCAATTTGGCCACGCCGTTACTGACTTCGGCCTTTTTCTGAAGTTGGTGGAGGCGATTGGCGGAATCCCGCACTAATCGAGCAGCTTTTTCGAAGGTCTCGGTGGATTTACCCCGACTGGCCTTAACCAAATCATTGGTCAAGACAGCGTGAGCCTTCATCTGGCTGTGCAACTCCTGATCACTGGAGTCCAGCTTCTTTTTTGAGCGCATTTCCCAACCAAAGCGGAACACCATTTGATCGGCGAGAGTATCGAGCGTGTAAACGTTTTGGTTCAAGTTGTTGGAGATTCCCTGGGTTTGTAAAAAATCTCCCCCAGATCGCATTGCCTGAGCCAGAGTGATGGAAGGAATGCTGCAAAGGCCGAGTGCAACTACAAAAGCAAAAATGAGTGTGTGTTTTGCGGATGTGTTCATTAAATATCTTAGAATAAGTTCTAAGAAGTTGACGAGAGAACCGTCGAAAATATTCAAGTTGCCTTAATTTCTCCTCATTTTGACATGAAATGAAGGATTTAAACGCTTATTCGGCCCAATAATTGGCTAATTTTTACCGTTCCTATTCACGTAAGTAATAAGTGCTACTTGAGTCAACGCAAGATAGGAGTATTGATGACTTAGAGAACTTTAGGAATTATGAAGATGTATCAAAGATTTTTTCCCATCTTGTTGCTGGCTGGGCAGTACGGATTCGGGGCTCCCACCCAGATAAACAGCCTGAAGGCTGTGGTAAACGGTGAACCAATCACCCAGGTCGAAGTGGATGAAGCGGTAAGAACCCAGGTCCAGATGTATCTCATGGAGAATAAAGGGATGGTCACCGCCACCCAGGCCCAGCGGGATATTCAAAAAATGGAGGAAAATGCTCTCAACGATCTTATTGATCGGAAACTAATTCTTAGCGAATTCAAAACCATGGGTGGAAAGATCGACGACAAGTTCGTGGATCAATCTGTGGATCGGTTCGTTCAGGGCCGTTTCGAAGGCGACCGGGATAAGTTTCTCCAGCAACTCGCCAAGCAGGGCATCACCTTGAATCAGTTTAGGGATATTCAGCGCGACCAAATTGCAGTCCAGGCGCTCAGGGCAAAACACACTGAACGGAACATGGGCTCGGGCATGCTCAGTCTGCCAGTGGAGCGTAAGGAAATCTATGACGAGATCAAACACGAGTATGCCTCCGAGGGGAAACTAAAGCTCCGGATGTTATCGGTCCCAAAAATCACGCCGGAAAAAGGTCTCACTGAACAGGAGGCCTGGATCAAGTCGATCCGGTCTGAGATTTTGAAGGGCAAAAGCTTCGAAGCGATGGCGAAGGAGCATTCCAGAGACAGTTTCCAGGAAAAAGGTGGTGCCGTAGGGACAATCGACCGTTCTACTTTGAATCAACGGCTTACGCAGATCGCCTACAGTCTGCCGGTTGGGCAGGTTTCTGAGGTTATTGACGATGGTCCATCCTGGCGTCTCATGTATGTGGATGGCAAGGTAGGACAAAAAGTCCCCAGCCAGAAGGAACTCGAAGACGAAATCGAAAAGCGTCTCGCGGTTAAAAAACGCCAATCCAATATGGATGGATGGCTGAACAAGCTACGGCGCGATTCCAACGTCCGGATTTTTGATTGATACTGTGATCTTCGAACATCGGAATTTTTTGCAAATTCCGCTACGATGCAAACCATTCTAAAACGATTTGAAATCTGGCTGCTGTTTTCCATAATCGCAGCCAGCCTTTGGTGGTCATTTCAAGCCAAAGTGATCGACCCTCCATCCCTTTCCCTCCATCCTTCCGTCACTCCAACACTCCAGGTTGAGACCGTCCCAATTGACTCCACTCTGTTGGAGGTCCGAAAAGTCAACCTGACCACTCTGGACCATGGGACTATTGTTGAGCTGACCCTGCTGGGTCGCTCAGGCACAGATCAACCCGTGGCTTTGGGCAGCGATAATGTGGAGTTATTGACCACCGATGGCGAAGGGGTTCATCGATTTTTCGCCCCTTTTGACCCTGATCCGATGCTGGCGTCCGATGAAAAATCTCTCGTAACCTTGAAATACTGGCTTCACACCCCGGTTGAAGTCCTCTGGCTCACTTATCGGGACCAGACTGTAAAGGTCGAGATCCCCAATACGTCCATCTAAAATTTACACCCATGGAGAAATTGGTTGAAAACGCTGGCACCCCTCTGCGGTCGTCTATTGGGGACTATCTGTTTATCAACAACAACAACACCCGGACGAAGTTTGCCCTTGCCACCAGGGAAAATTTGATTGAGCACCGGGCGATTCCGACTTCCCAGGTCTCGCTGGAAACGGTGGCCGAAACGGTAAAAGGCTGGAGGTACAAGCAAGTCTTGATTGCTTCCGTGGTGCCACGAGATATCCCGACCCTCCTGGAATCTCAATCGGATTACCCCAGTCTGCTCGTCGGGCACGAGATCAAGCTAGGGGTTGATGTTGATTTTCCCCGCCCCCAAAGCATCGGCGCTGATCGACTTGCCAACGCCGCTGCGGTGGCCGATTCAGTGACAGACACCCCGATTATTGTGGTGGATTTCGGCACGGCAGTCACCTTTGACATCGTGGATACCCGCCCGGCTTATGTCGGCGGGGTGATTGCTCCGGGCCTGGACTCGATGACCCGCTACCTCCACCAACGGACTGCCCTGCTCCCACAAATCGACATCAAAGACCCTCCGCCCTCTGCGATCGGCAAATCCACAGAGCACGCCATGCTGTCGGGAGCATTCCATGGCTATCGGGGCCTAGTCATTGAAATCATCAATCAAATCGAAAAAGAACTGGGAGCGCGTGCAAAAGTGGTTGCCACAGGCGGATATGCTGATTTGATATCGCGCGATCTTACGGTGATTGATGAAGTGGTTCCCTTTTTGACGATGTCAGGACTCCTTAAGATCGCAAATTTGAACTTTCCACTATGAGCGAAATACCTACTCTGGGCATCGATTTTGGCGGCACCTCCGTCAAAATGGCGGTTGCGCAAGGAGCTGATCTGGTCAGCGACCTAATCCGAATCCCAACCCAGAAACACGACGGACCTACGGAACTGATTCGAGAAATCAAAGCGAAGGTTGAGAAGCTGAAAAAGCAGTTCCCAAACATAGCTGCCGTCGGAATTGGAGTTCCCGGTGCTATTGATTTTGAGAAGGGAATCACCTACAACCTGACCAATGTAAGAGGTTGGACCAATGTCCCCCTTCGTGACATCATCAAGGACGAACTGGGGTTACCCACTGTTTTGGAAAACGACGCCAACTGCATGGCCTATGCCGAATTTAAACACGGCGCGGGACAGGGGTTCAAAAATGTGGTCTGTGTCACGCTTGGAACCGGGGTCGGCGGGGGGCTGATTCTCAATGGTGAACTCTACCGGGGCAGTCGCTTTGCCGCCGGGGAAATCGGCCAGATGAGTGTAGATCTCAACGGGGTTGATGGTCCCTACGGCAACTCTGGTGCCCTCGAAAGATACATCGGGAATCGGCAAATTGAGGAAATGGCTGCACAAAAATATTTCGATGCTGGAGAGGATGCTCCTGCGGATCTTACCCCTGAAAATCTCTGCAATTTAGCCAATCAAGGTGACAAAGTCGCGATCCAAGTCTGGGATAAGGTGGCTACCTACTTGGCAGCCTGCCTGATGAACACGATCTATCTTCTCAATCCTGATGCCATTGTCATTGGGGGGGGGGTGGCACATGCCGGAGGAATTTTATTTGATCCACTTCGGGAAAAACTCAAGAATTGCCTGACCCGCGAGTGTTTTGATGACTTGGTCCTAACTCCTGCCCGCTTCGGCAACACCGCCGGAATCATCGGTTGTTCCACGCTGGCCCGCAGTGTGGTCTCGGATCTTTAAATTGGATTAGACAGGGTACAGTCGATGATCGTACCCTGTTTAATCGGGAAAACTTTATCCCTTTCTACTCAAGTCGCTTCATTGAGTTGTTTGTTCCGAAAGACTCCACAATCGGACTAAAACCATCCAACCCCCGGCCCCACGAAAGGTTGTTCCCGCTGCCACGAATCCGACCTCCCCCAATGGAACCCAGAATCAGGATGTTGCCGTCGCCGGTAATCTCAATTTGGGCCACCGAGTCACACTGGATCTGGTTTTTCCCACCATTCAGGGTCAGGATGCCACATCCGCCTGTAATCACGAAAACTCCCTGGTTACCAGTGATAACCACATCACGCCCCTTGGCCTCTATAATCCGGTTGGCACTGTCCGCCTTGACATTGATTGGGGCCGTTTCGTCTGGGTCCTTTCTGACAACTTCTGAAACTGGTGCCGCTGCTGTTGCCACCTCGGATTTGGTATCAGCAACTTTCGGAGCTTCTATCATCACTTTGGTCTCGCTTTCGATCTCATTTGCCTTGGCCACAGGAACTAATTTATCCACCTCCTTGAGTTCTGGCAGGCTTTGATCCACCTCTTTCACTACTGCGGGAACCACTTCAATTTTTGGCTTTTCTGGTTCAGCCGGTTTATTGACTTTGGACTTTGAATTCGCCTTTGTGAGCGTTTTCTCATGGCTGCGATGAGTGGAAATCGGCTCCTTCCCTCCGCCACAATCGCCATCCTGTCCCTCTAACACTTCAAGGGATTTGCAGGAAACTAAAAGTAAAAAAATCCCACAACCAAATGAGGCTCTGAGTAGCAGGAATCGGATTTTCACTGGGGACATAGCAAAAGTTTTATGGGGTCACTATTTTTTACACCAACCGCTGCATCCCCACTTATTTTGACTTTCAACCTTTGAACCAATAGCGTATCGGGGATTTGCGTTGCTACCTTTTTGCAAGTCTAATACGCCTTCTTTTGTGAGTTCTTAGGACAGCCATCACAACTTTCTAGATGGAGGCCAATTCCCTGTCCTCCCCACGAAAAATCGAATGTTTCATCCCGAAAACTCACTTTTTCGAGTTGGCATTTTTTATTCTTCGCTTAATTTAATCGCCCGGAAGCGTGCGCGACACGACAAGGGTGCTTTTCAAGAAGTAGTTAATTAATTTAAGTTAAATTTATTGGTTATTTAATAAATTTGGCGAATATTACAAGAGTCGCGGGTATAGCTTAGTGGTAAAGCTCCAGCCTTCCAAGCTGGCTACGTGGGTTCGATTCCCACTACCCGCTCCAAATTTTCACTGTTTGTTATGAAAAGGCTCTTGTTAATTACATTTTTATTAAACGGGATCAATCAATTGTCTCTGGCACAATCCTGCAAGGACGCGGTCAATACCCTCAGATCAAAAATAGAGGCCAATCCAGATTCGGTTCTTTACGCACTTGGTGATGCCATGACCCTGCAACCGAATTGCATGAGTGATTTTATCGAAACCGCCATTATTGCAGCAAAACCCTCCCCGGATACCCTTACCCAAATAATTCGACTGGCGGTCACCCAATACCCAGATGAAGTCGGCACCATTGCCGAAGCTGCCGTTCTGGCCTCCCCGGAAAATGTTGACGTCATTCGCAAAGCGTTCCAGCCACAAGTTAAGCCGATTATCGCCACGCCCGTTCTTGAAGACGAACTTGAACCCTCGCCAATCGAGAATTTTATTGCCAAGGACGCTCCGATTCAGGCTCATCCTGTACCTGCCGTTCCAATCCCTGTAGATCTGGATTACACATCTCTCCAGCAACCAATTAGCACTCCACCGCTTGAGTTCAAAACTTCTCAATACGACCCTCAAGATGTCGCTGAAAAGGCGATGCGGACCATTGACGAACTGCTTACCAAACTCAAACATCCGGAGGCAGGAAAATCGGAAACGCCTATCGCCGTTGAGCCGACCGAAAATCTGTTAGGTGAATCACAAAAAATCGAAACCTTCAGATTGAATCTAACCGATGATAAGGTGGCCATCACCACCTTGGATGACGCAGGTCATCAGGATCAAAACGACGAGATTGTCACGGCACCTTCAGTTGATCCGATAGTAATCAAAGATTCTCTCTCCGAAAAACCGATGGTCAGTTTGCTCAACCCCATCGTGAAAGAAAAGAAAACACCTGAAGTCACGCCTGACAAAATCGAATTCACCTCTTCTGTGTATCATATTCCATCCTCTGCCGACCTACTTAATGGCCAACACTCAGTAGTGGCTCCAACAGTGATTCGCAGCGTGTCTGCATCGCCCACCACTCCACGGGGACGCTGAGTCTCATTTTTTATTTACGGCTCCACCCCTCCACTTCGCATGTGGCATCTTCAAACGACATATTAGAGGGAAGGCGAAGGTATACCGATACCCAGGCCTGGTCTTTTCCGGTATGAGCGGCGAGACCGTAGATGTTTGCCCGAAGACGGCGGAAGGCTTTACAGGCCAGGTAGTAAATCAAGGCACCGACATCTCCATCGGTTTCAGCGCGAAGTTGATAAAGTTCTGATCCAGTCTCACTAAGAGTGACATTGATGGCTACATCTGGAAGGTTGATTTCGTCATCCAAACTGATGTATTTTTTTTCCACCACCGCTGCCGCAACCTCCTTGGAGATTTCTGCGGATGAAGGATAAACGACGCCTGGCACAGGCGGGGCGAGGTGGAAAAAATCGAGGGCCAACCCGTGGTTGCTTGCAGAAAAGAGGTGCGCCCTGCTGATCTGGACACCGATTTTCCAAAAAGCGCCGCTAATTGAAGCGGCGATTCCAGGATCGTCTTTTGTGGCAACACCGAAGATATCAGAAGAGCCAATGCGTATCCGGCTGACATACGGATTGAGACGGGAGTCCTGAAGCAAATTTAACAGGTAACCACCAAAGCGACCTGCAGATTGCCAGTAAATTCCTCCGAAGAAATCTTTACCAAAGTCCCGCAGCACAGTCAACTGGCCGCGATCAAACCCTAATTTGGTGAGTTTTTCTTCTGGATCGTGAGCGTTTCCACTCATCTGCCTCGCAGCCTTCACATATAGCTCCCGAATGGTAAACCAGCGTTCTGGGAAACTGTTCTCCGATTCCCACTCGGTTCGGTCGGCGCTGGTAAAAATATACAGCGCCCGCAATCGAGACTCATTCGAACAAAGCTTCACAATTCTTGCGACGGTCGTCTCATTCATCAGGTCAATGGCTGCGGATTCTTTGAAAACACGCCGATTTACAACGAGAAATTTGGCAATCTCCAGAATTTCAGGCGGGAAGCCACACGCCAGAAAATTGTCCTCGTAATATCGGTCCAAATCAACTCCCGAGAAGCCACCCGAAAATCTCTGATACAACGGCAGATAAGCATTGTCGCGGACAGCGACATCTTCTGAAGTCTGGGGAAGCCGTTTGGTAAAAAGAGCCAGTCTGATCGCGGCTAAATGATCATCATCCAGCAGCGCAGCCTCCACTTCATTGCGAAAATTGAACTCAGTTTGTTTGAAATGGTCTGGATCTACTGCGGCTTCCAACGCATCATGGCCGACTTTCAAATCGCGTTCCAGAGCCCTTAATTTCTCTCTCAGTAGGGCTCCACGGAGACATTTCATCTGGGCCATGACCCGGGCATCGATTGAAGATTCCAATTTGGCAAAACCAGGGAAAACACGGTCAAGCGCCCCCGGCAACTGAGCCAGAAATTTCATGGAATCAGCGAGACTGCCCCGCGATTCGTTAAAAAGATCCGCGAGTTCAGGCACCGGTATCATCCAGTCCCCGGCATCCCGGAAGGTAGTCTCCATCCCGGCGGGATCGATGGGCAGGCCGTAGCGCTGGGAAGCGAGGATGACCGCAAAAGCGGCGCGGCTCTTTTCCTCATTTGTTTGCCGATCGGTGGCGGTATCTCGCAAACCGCCAGTTCCGTAGACGATGGCACTGCCCGGGCGAATTGTCCGCCCCTGTTTTAAGGCACCTCCGATCACCCCCCAGGTAAATTGCCCCACCCTGCGCCGCTCGGAAAGAAAACGCGACCGAACCTCATTACCAAATTCATACTTGGTTCGTTCATCAGCATCAGCACCGGCCAGTTCCCCGAGCGCCATAAAATCGGAAAACCCAAAAAGATCTTCCTTGTGTAACCCGGTTGCGGTTGGCCGGGTTCTGGTGTTTTTGTGAAGATGTATAAAACTGCGGATTCGCAGAAGGAAGTAGTAAGCAGCGAGGTCGCGTGGATCAGCCAATTCCTGGTAAATTTCATGGCTATGGCGGAATTCCTTGCCCGCCAGGGTCCAGATACCTGCCTGAAAAACCCGCAAACCGTCTGTTTTGATGTCATACTCGTCAAGTTGCTCGTTTTTCGAGGCGGCAGTCCCCCAGTTTTCCCGCCAGGCTTGACTGACATGCAGAAAGTGCTCAAACCGATCATAGGTGCCGCGAATTCTCTCCCGAAACTGTTCGGTCAGTCCCTGGGGATCATATATCGCCTTCATATCGAGAAAAGCATTGAGCTGTTTATCCTTCAAGCTGGGGACATCATCGAAATTAAACGGCGATGCACCACCATCGAAGCCATAAAGTTTCCGAAAGGTCGGGGACTGAATAGTCTGTTCTTGAAGGACTTCAACAAATTTGTTCCCTACAATCGCATCATCGAACAACAAAGCGAAATCAGTATCCGAACAGGGCGTCATTTCATCGCGCCCGGTTCCACCCAGGGCCACCACTGCAAAGGGACGGGTGTAGTCAAACTTTTTAACCTGTTCAGCGGCCCAGTGAGCCATCAGGCCGTGGTAAATGGCACAACGGGATTCCACGATGTACCGACCGTTATCCAAATCCGGCAACTGAATCAGTGCGTTGTTTTCCGCGATCAACTGATCGAATGCCGCCCTCGGTCCGAAAGCGTTAATCCTGTCGTTTACGTCTGCAATCATGTTCGGTTTAATCGCAGCATCGTTTAAATTCACCAAAATTTCCAATGGTTTCGACAACGGGGGTGTCAGCGGTGAAGCTAACCCGCGAATCTAACGGATATTTAGGCAATCTTTGAGCGCCAAATCCAGGCTGGGGAACTCCCACTTATATCCGTGACTTTTCATCACCGTTGGATCAACTCGAAGACTGTTCAAAAACATCTCATGTACCCCGCCAGGTAAAGCCCTTAGCACAAAGCTGGGTGCCGGCAAAAAAGCCCGTTTCCCGAGACAATCAGCCAGTATCCGGGTAAAGTCGCGGTTGCGAACTGGCTCTGGAGCGGTCAAATTAACGGCCCCGCTGATCAGGCGATTGTCCAAGCATTGTTGGATGATGTGCACCACATCATCAATATGAATCCAGGGCATCCATTGTTTGCCGTTTCCCAGGTTTCCCCCCAGATTGAGACTAAAAATTTTCTTCATGATGGGTAGCGCCCCGCCCCGCGAACCAACCACAAAACCTGTGCGAAGCAGCACCGTCCGGATTCCAAAATCGCGGGCTTTCAGGGCCGCAGCCTCCCACTGCCGGGTCACATCAACGAGGAAGCCAAAACCGGCATCAGACTCTTCATCAAGCCATTCATCACCCCGATCTCCGTAAATTCCCACCGCAGAAGCGCAGGCAAAGGTTTTGGGACGGTCCTGTGGCTTCATACTCCACAAAGTTTTCACGATTCGCTCGGTCGAGTGAATCCGGCTGTTGAGAATTTCCTCCTTTTTTTTCCCACTCCAGTTTCCGATGAGAGGCTCTCCGACTAGGTGAATCAAAGCATCCAACCCGGTGAGATCCAGACTCACCTCGTCCGAGAAAACCCGCACCTCCCGGCACCCCGGAATCGAACGATTCGGAGAACGGCTGAACCCAACCACTCCATTGTTATTGGCCAGAATTTCGGCCACAACGGCTCCACCTATAAATCCGCTGGCACCAGTGACACCTATTCTCATAATCGGCGAACCATCACGGGAATCGTCAGAAGGTCAACTTTCTTAACTGTCCGTATTTCAATTTTCCTCAACTATGCATCACCTGGCCCCCATCGATATTGATGGTTTGCCCCGTGATGTTCCTCGCACAGGGCGATGCAAGATATACCGCCATGGCAGCAAATTCTTCGACTTCCTGCCATCGTTTCAGAGGTGCCGTATTAGCTATTTTAGCCTCTGCCCATTCCTGATAGGATTTCTGCTCGGCGAGCGGAAGTTTTGCCTGCCCGGCCGCCCAGACCGATTCATTCAAATGAGTCCTGACCATTCCCGGAGACAGGGCGTTTACCCGCACCCCATACGATGCAAAATCCTTTGCCGCACACTGGGTGAAATTAATAATCCCGGCCTTCGCAGCACTATAGGGAGGATCGGTCTGTGAACCAATCTGCCCGGCTACCGAAGTAAACAAAAGCAGGGTTTTCTCTACCGAATCCCCGGCACACAACCAGGGTTGAACCGCCAGAGCAACATTAACCGAGCCAATCAGCGTCACATCCAGGACCCGCCGCCAATCCTCCGCACCGAGATTCCAAAAAGGAAATCCAAATTTCCCCGAACCCACCGCGGCAGTGCATATTACATGATCAATTCCTCCCCAATCTGCCCCAACCTGATCCACTAGAGATTTCACCGCCTCAGAGTCGGATATATCAACAGCGGCGGAATAGGCTTCATCCAGCGGCTTCAAATCCACCTGGAACACCTGCGCCCCCTCAGATCGAAATGCGGCAACGACTGCTTTGCCGATGCCATTGGCCGCTCCGAAAACCACCACCCGGCTGTTGGAAAGTTTCAAATCCATGATTAACAGAAGTCTTCAATATACTGTTCCACGATTTGCCGAAGCGGTACCACTGGGGGAATCCCCATTTTTACAGCCCGACTCCCGTCAACACTGGTTGGCCATTGATCGACAATTCCTTGTATAACCGGATCAAACGCATCCACGACAGCTCCGAGTCTTATCCCCTTTTCCGCAGCGACTTCTGTGATGATTTTCACCGCATCATTCGGCGTCACGTCGTGAGCGGGCAACTGCAGCGCCCGATCATCGCCAAAATGGCTTTCCGCCATTTCGTGTATCGCAATCAGCGAAGCGATCACCTCACGATATCCCGTCATCGGATGGCGTTGATCCCGCCGCACCGGCAACAGGCAAACCTCACCATTGAGAGGTTCCCGGAACATTCCGCTGGCCCAACTGGAGGCTGCCGCATTGGGTTTTCCCGGCCTCACGATCACAGTTGGCAGCCTAGCTGATCTGCCATCGAAAAATCCTTTTCGAGTGTAGTCATTCACCATCAGTTCTCCGATCACCTTGGTCATCCCGTAGGTGGTTTGCGGCGTCCGCTTGGTGGTGTCGTCCATTCTCTCGGGCATCACCTCTCCCCCAAAACAAGCGATACTGCTGGCGAAAACCACCCGGGGTCTGCCAATCCGGGCCCGGGCTGCCTCAAAGAGATGCCAGCCGCCCATCAAATTCACAGCCAGAGCCTGATCAAACTGCTTTTCACATTCACCCGATACCATCGAAGCAAGGTGAAAAATCGAGATATCATCCCGGTCCACCGCTGAAAAAACGCAGTCTCGATTGGAGATATCCCCCTCCTTGGTCGTGACAATCCCGCTGGCCCGCTCCCAGATCACATCGGAAAAAAAACGATCAAACAGGCAAATTTCATCAATTGGCTGCAGCGACCCATCTGGCCCTGTCAATTGACCAAGTTTTTGTAAGGCCTGAGAGAGCTGAAACCCGAGAAATCCACCTCCACCTGTGATGACTACTTTCATGCAAGGGCCAATACCACATGCCGAAAGCGAATTCACCAAGATTCTTTTCTGGAACTATGCTACAAAACAGCGATATGAAACCATCTCTCTCCGAACAGAAAATCGGCTTTGTCGGCCTTGGCAACATGGGCGCCCCGATGGCACGCCACCTCCACGCAGCCGGGGCCGATGTCACGATATGGAACCGAAGCGAACCCGCCATGATCGCGGCGGAAAAAAATGGCCTGAAACGAGCCGAAACCCTGGGAGAACTGGCAAGGCAGTTGGGTGGAGGCATCATCGGTATCAACCTAACCACCACGGAAACAGTTGAAGAAGTCGCTTTCGGAAAAAATGGCATGGTCAGTGATTCCCTCGCCCCGGGAACTTTGATCATCGATTTCGGCACCACTGGAGTGAGCAAAACCACAGAATTTGCCGCCCGTCTCACCTCGCTCCGCTGCGGATGGGTTGATGCCCCGGTTTCCGGCGGGCAGGTCGGGGCAGAGGCCGCGAATCTTACGATCATGGTCGGGGGCGCTGAAAAAGATGTCCAGCGCGCCATGGTGATACTGGAGGTGCTCGGTCAGAAAATCACCCACCTGGGATCTTCCGGGGCTGGCCAGGTCACCAAACTCGCCAACCAACTGATTGTGGCCCAGACGATTGATGCCGTCGCTCAGGCCCTGCGGTTGGCTGAACTGGCCGGAGTGGATTCCGGAAAAGTCCGCGAAGCCCTCCGTGGTGGTTTTGCTGAAAGCCGCATCCTCGACCTTCACGGTGACCGCATGGTCCGCCGTGATTTTGCCCCCGGTGGACGTTCCACTTTGCAACTCAAGGATGTCCGCCTGATCTGCGAACTGGCCAGTGATGTCGGTCTGGACTCTCCCACCCTGCAAAACTCACTTCACCAATGGGTCAAGTTTGTCGAGGAAAAAGGCTGGGGAAATCTCGACCACTCTGGGCTGTTTAAGCTTTACGAGTGACCTTAGTTTTTCTTATTCCAGATCGAATGGCCGCCAAAAAGGTCACAAGATTCAACGGTACCCTCCTTCATCTCCGATGCAACAGATGTGGTGTTAAATTTGGCAAGGAATATTTGGGTTAAAAGGCTGATTATTTTTGAGGATGCCGAAAATGCAGTGGACCAGCTTTCTCATCACCGCGACGAGGATGGCCATTTCGGGTTTTCCATCTTCCCT
>JBGSJM010000005.1:0-8782 GCA_041742015.1 Verrucomicrobiales bacterium
CTGCACACCCCGGTGGTCTGGGAAAAGAACCTCAATTCCCGCGCCGGACGTTATCTCCATACCATTCCGACCGGAAAGAAGCCGAAACCCAATGTCTTCTCCCTGGTGACTGGGAAAATGAGCTACGATGACTATAACACCCGCGAAATGATGACCCGCTGGGTCGATCACCCGCAAAAACTGTGGGACGCGGTGTGTGCGGTGCTCGATTCCGATGTCGAGACCGTCATCCATGTCGGCCCCGCCCCGAATATTTTCCCCGCCACCTTTGATCGACTCACCAAGAATGTGGAGGCCCAGATCGTGAGAAATCGCGGGGTAAAGGCTCTTTCCAGTGCCGCTGAGCGTTCCTGGCTGAGGCGGATGTTACCCCAAAATGCCCGACTCCTCAGGGCTCCGAAATTAAAACACATTATTCTGGAAGACTGGCTGATCGAGAATGCACCCGGTCATTCAACAGGGTATAATCGAGGACTCAACAGGGTACAGTCCCAGACCTAACAGGGTACAATCGTTTTATGAGAAATCACTCCAGCGCCGTGCTCCTTGGCTTTCTGATTTTGATTCTGGTCGGCTTACCCGGGCTGGCTTGGGCTGAGCGCATTTCTGATCTGGTTGATAACTCATTGTGGGAGCAGACCCGGCGCATCCTCAGTCTCCGGGATCCCTCGGTTCGGATCGCGCTGCTGGGCTGCGCCCTTTTGGGTATCTGCTGCGGCCTGCTCGGGTCGATCCTGGTGGTGCGGCAGTTTGCCCTCGCTGGAGACACGCTCGCCCACGCCGTTTTACCCGGCATCGCCCTCGGTTACCTCTGGGCGGAGCACAAATCACCCATCCACCTCTTTATCGGTGCGGTCATCGCCGGTCTCATCGGATCATTTATCGTCAGTCTCATTCAGCAAACCACCTCTTTGAAGCGGGATACCTCACTCGGGGTTGTCCTCGGGGGATTTTATGCCCTTGGGATCGTGCTGATCTCCCTGGTCCAGAAATACATGCCGGGCAATTCCTCCGGCCTGGAATCCTTCCTCTTCGGCAAAGCTGCCGCCATGACTGAAATGGATCTGGCCCTGATCGCTGCGATCACCGGGCTTTCTTTGGTGATCTTTCTACTGTTTTTTGGCCAGCTCAAAGTCATCAGTTTCGATGTGACCTTTGCCCGTTCCATCGGTATCCCGGAGCGATTTTTTCACTACCTCTTGATGGTCCTGCTGGCCTGGGCCGTGGTCTCCGCTCTCCAGGCCGTGGGCGTGGTTTTGATCTCTGCCATGCTGGTGATCCCCGCGTCCACCGCCTATTTGCTGGCTGATCGCCTTCATTGGATGGTCATTATCGCGGTCCTGATCGGGATGGTGGTTTCCACGGTGGGAGTTTTTATCTCTTTCCTCGGTCCCCGTCTTCCCACCGGGCCATTTATTGTGCTCACCGCCGCCGCCGTGTTCTCCCTGGCCTTTTTAGCCGCCCCGAGACATGGCTGGGTCGCCAAGTGGTGGGCGCGGCGGAAACAAACCCACCAGATTCGCCGGGAAAACCTGCTCAAAGCCATCTACCACCTTCAGGAGGCCGAAAAATTCACCAACGAATGGGTGGGCCTGGGAGAATTGATCGGGAAACGCAAAAAGCGCCAGACCCAGGTCCTCCACGAAATAGCCTTGTTGGATCAAAAAGACCTTATCGAGTGGGATCGGGCGGGTGAGAAACTCCGCTTTCAAGAAGCCGGGCTCCATCGCGCCAAGGAAATTGTCCGAAATCATCGGCTCTGGGAACTATACCTCACCAACGAAGCCAATATCGCCCCCGACCACGTTCATGATGATGCCGAGAAAATCGAGCATATCCTCGGCGAAGAGTTGGTCCGTGAGATGGAAGCCGCTCTGGCGGATACCGGGGTCGATCCCCACGGCAAAGAAATCCCCACCATCAACTGAACGAAGTGGTCTCCAATGATATGATGTCAGCAATTGATCTTTGGTAAAAGCTACGCTGGTGTCCAAAGGGAAAGCGAGAATGTCCCAAGGGTCGGATATGCCAAACTCAAAAAAATTGCGTCCCGTCAATCCGGTTCACTTATCATTTTTGGGATGGGAATGACCACCGCTCACTGGCCAAACGCCGCTACAGGCTGGGTTTAGTCACCTCGCAAAAAAACCGGGAATCGATCCGATTCCCGGTTTTTCAAAAGAATATATCTCGTGATCGATTAGTGAGATTTGCAGAACTCTTCGAAGCGATCAAGACCTTTTTTGATCACATCCAAACTGGTTGCGTAGCTGAAACGCACTGATTTGTCATGGCCAAATGCAATCCCGGGAACTACGGCAACTTTGTAACGAGAGAGAAGCTTTTGAACCAAATTCTCGGAAGTCAGCCCCATTTTGGAGGTGTCAACCAGGAAGTAAAAAGCGCCGTCTGGCTCTACAATTTGAACTTTGGTGTTCATCGCCGCAAAACGCTTCAACATATACTGGCGGCGCATATCGTATTCTTCGACCATTTCTGAGATGATTGACTGATCACCCTTCAGAGCAGCCACCGCACCATACTGGGCGAAGCTGGTGGGGTTGGAAGTGGTGTGGCTCTGAATTCTTGAAATCGCAGAGGCAATCTCAGGAGGGGCGGCGGTATATCCCAAACGCCAGCCAGTCATGGAGTAGGCTTTGCTAAATCCATTAATGGTAATCGTCGCAGCACGGGCCGCATCACTGACTGCCGCAGTGCTAAAGTGCTTTTTGCCATTGTAGATCAGTTTTTCATAGATCTCGTCAGAAAGGATGATGATGTCCTCGGAAAGAGCGATTTCGACCAGTGCTTTGAGTTCCTTTTCGGAGTAAACCGCTCCGGTCGGATTGTTCGGAGAGTTGATGATCAACATCCTGGTGCGTCCGCCGATGGCAGCTTCCAGCTCCTTGGGAGTCAGTTTCCATCCGTTTTCCTTTTTGGTATGCACAATAAACGGGGTCGCTCCGGCGAGGCGGACCATATCCGGATAGCTGGTCCAGTATGGAGCGGGAATAATCACCTCGTCCTCTGGGTCACAGCAGGCAAGAATGGCGTTGTAACAGGAGTGTTTTGCCCCGCAGTTTACGGAAATTTGAGAAACATCGTATTCAAGACCATTTTCCTTCAAGAACTTGTCTTTAATGGCATTTTTCAGTTCAGGAATACCAGTTTCGGGTGTGTACTTGGTTTTTCCTTCCATCAAAGCCTTGATACAGGCATCTTTGATGTGTTGCGGAGTATCAAAATCGGGTTCTCCGGCTCCGAAACTGGTAACATCCTGGCCTTCCTCCTGCATTTTTTTTGCAGCGGCGTTGATGGCTAGGGTAAATGATGGCGCGATGTTTTCGAATTTGCTGGCGATCTGACTCATAACAGAAGATGATTTACATTTTCCCGCATCGACCGGGAAATGAGGTGATGGTCCAAAGATCCAGAGACAATGCGGGCTGTCTTTTACGATATCTCGGGCTGGTTTCAAGTGAAAGGTCAGTGATTGCGGAAAATTATCGCAACCAGTCCTTGAGGGTTGGCTCGAAGGCCTCTATTTTCTGAGATCCCATCTGTTATGCCTGCCAAAACTGACACCACAAATGACCGGATTTTTCTCTACTACGGCTCGGATGAATCCAAAGCCAAGGAGGCCAGTCTCAAGCTGTCCCGGAAAATCGCCCCCAAAGACCTCGAATTCGGTTTGGAGATCGTCAACGGCACTGCGGAAAATAGCGACCATGCCGCCCGAATCCTGGCACAAACCACGGAAGCCATCCAGACCCTGCCATTTTTCGGCGGCGACAAACTGGTCTGGCTCCAGGGGACCAACTTGTTCGGGGATAACATCATCGGCAAATCTGAAAGAACCCTGCACTCGGTGGAGGCATTTCTGGATCTGCTAAAAAAGGGCCTTCCCGACGATGTCAAACTTATCATCACCGCCACGGAGATGGATAAAAAACGCACCTTTTTCAAGCACATCTCAAAAATCGCAAATGTCGAAGCTTTTGACAAAGTGGACATCACCAAAGACGGCTGGGAAACCAAGGTAATGGGCTGGGCGCAAAAAGAAGTACAAAGACTTGGTCTCAATTTTGGCCAGGGTGCCCTGGAGCGCTTCATCCTTACCGCAGGAGCTGACACCCGGACTCTTCAAAATGAACTCGAAAAATTGTCGCTTTACTTCGGCAGCCGAGAAATCTGTCCGGAAGCCATCTCGGAATTGGTCACCACAACCCACGCCGGAGTGATTTTTGAAATCGGGGACTCTCTTTCCCGCCGGGATCTGCCCCGGACACTTAAGCTGATCGAGACTCAACTACATAACGGCGAGGGGGCTGTCGGAATTTTGCGGGCGGCAATCATCCCCAAAGTGCGGGGGCTGCTCCACGCCAAAGATCTGATCGCCCGGCACAATTTAAGCGTCGGCAACAATTACCGGGCCTTTGAATCAAAACTAAATGCCCTGCCGGCCTCCGACACCGGCCACCTCAGCCAGAAAAAAGAGGGTGGTATCAACGCCTACCCGATTTTCCTGAGCGCCCAGGCAGCCAGAAATTTCTCAGTCCACGAGCTTGTCAATGCCCTAGAAGCCTGCCTGGAGGCAGATCTTCGCCTCGTGACCACCCAGTTAAACGAGCACATCGTTCTCTGCCACCTGGTGACGAGAATTTTAACCAAAAAATGATGACCTGACGGGATGAATGAACCGGTGAATCCAGAGAAGAGCCCCCAAAACGGTGCGGACCCCGATAGTACCAAACAAGTGCGCCACTCCAGTGAAATGGTCACCATAGGCTGGCGTGAATGGGCAAGCCTCCCCGATTGGAAATTGGAACTGCGGGCCAAAGCTGATACTGGAGCGCGAAGCAGCGCGATCGATTGCATGAAAATTGAAGAGTTACCCGAGGGAAGGGTTCGTTTCGTGGTGCGGCTTTCCAAAAAATCCAAACGAAACATAACCCTGGAGGAACCCATCGCTATGCGGAAACGGGTCCGAAGCAGCAATGGATTGACTCGGGATCGACTTTTCGTTGAGACTACCCTGCTTTTGGCAGGAAGACAGAAACGCATCCTAATCAGTTTGACCAGCCGCAAGCGAATGATTCACCGAATGTTGCTGGGCCGGGAAGCTTTGGCCAACGATTTTCTGGTTGACGCTGCCGTTGATCACTGGGCAACTCCTCGAAAAAAGAAGAAAAGCCATCTTAATTAATATTTTTGTAATTATCACTAACTATTTATTAGAAACGTGACGCAATTGTTAAGAAAATTTTAAAATTTAATTTGCGAAGTCCCTGTTTCTTAGTAAAGTTAATTATTGAATAGTGGAGTTGGCCATTATTCTTAAAATATCTCGCAATAATTTGTCAGTAAGGATTGGGGGATGACTGTTATTTGAAATCGCCTTGCTGGTATTTCGAATGCAGCATTTCCCGAGTTGAGGGTAGTCGCGGTCCGGGTCATTGGCAGGTGCCCGGGCCGCGATCTTTTTTAAGAACTTGTTCCCAGAACATCTGGATTCCACCCAAATGACTTTTACCCAATCCACCGGAAAACCACTGGTTTTTCGACATCTGGATGTAAACTGCGGTGCACGGGACAACCCATCGCTGCGTTCTTCAGGCCCTCGATATCGGGATGATTCTCTGAAATAGGCACCTCAATCACCGTGCTTAATCGGGCAATCATGCGGGGGAGAGTTGGCGTCATCTCCTTTTGAATGACCGCAGTTGCTCCATTGATATTAAGCCCCTTTTTCTGGGCGTAGATTCCCATGATGGTGAGCATGCAGGTCGCCATTGCCGTCCCCACCAGATCAGTGGGCGAAAATTCTTCTCCCCTGCCACAGTTATCAACCGGTGCATCGGTTTCCAGTTTGGCTCCAGATGGACCATGGACAGCAGTGGTGTGGAGATCTCCTGTGTATGTAACGCTGACTTCTACCATGGTTTTAATCTAGCGATCCCCCGGCAAGTTGCAATCACCGTTTCGATTTTGGGCTGGTTACTCCGTCTGCCCCGGTCAGGTTTCGAAAAATACTTCTGAAATCTGTAACCTTCCCGGCGGGGTGGGTAAAACCCATTCGAACAAAGTTTACTAAAAACATTTAATTTAAAAAATCATGAAAATAGCCTCTCTAACTGCCGCACTATTTGGCCTCTCTCTTTCCGCAAGTTTCGGGGGAGACTATCACAATCAACCCGTTGTCAGCTACATCCAGCATGGTGGTCACATCGAGACCGGATCAAAGGAATCGTTCTTCAGTCGCCTTGCAATCGCCCCGATACCCTATCACTGCGCTTCCCATGTCCCCTCCATCAGAAATGCCGCCGCCGCTGCCACAACTGTGAGAATGTTGGGCAAAATCGCGTATTGCTCCGGATCCAGCTGGTTGGATTACCATCAAAAAGAAGAGATCGACAGGATGATTTTTCAATCTGGAATGCCACTTGGACCTGACACCTTGATTGTCGTATTAGGCTATGCCGACCGCACCGGTTGCCCGGATGTGAATGTTCGCTTGAGCGAGAAACGGGCTGGCAGCGTTAAAAATCACATTGATCATCTTAACTGGGTCCACCGCTTGGGCATCCAAACCACCACCGTAGCCATGGGCGAAGAAATCGAGTTTTGCGCCTACCACTTTGGTCACAACAGGGTCGCTGAAGTATGGATGTTAAACTTGGCCAGGCCCGTGGGACAGGTCGTCAATTTCGCCCCCCCTGCCACTCATCTCCTCCAGGGCCCGGCCCCAAGTCAGGTGGGAGCGTTCCCCCCACAACCGTTCGTCACTGAAAACTCGATTATCCAGGCTCCGTCCCAATCGCAAGTCGTTTTACCACAAACACTTCAGGGTTTGGCTCTGCCTCAAGGTCCAGAACAGATGATGCAACAGGCTCCACAACAGAATCTCCCACAGGCTCCACAACAACAGAATCTGCCACAAGCACCACAACGGATTATACCACAAGCACCACAACAGAATCTGCCACAGCAAGATCTGCCACAGGCTCCGCAACAGATTATGCCTCAGGCATCCGAAGCACCACAGCAAGCTCAACCTCAGGCAACACAGCTACAGGCACCACAGCCTCAGGCATTGGTTTCCGCAGCAGAGCCCACCGCAACTCCGCACCAGCAGTTGGCAGAATTTCTAGAACGCAACATGGTCCTGGCTCCAAATGCTGATGCCAATGAGTTCGCCCGCCAATTGAATTTACTTAAAAATTTCGGTAGTCCAGGATCAAACTAATTCTCCAAATCATCACCTCAAAATCCAAACGCCATCCGAATCCGTTCGGATGGCGTTTTTCTTTTCAGTTATTCTGCACCTCTTTCTAAATCTAAATAAGAAAACCCAGACGGTTTATCCCAAACTAAAAAAATTGTGATTCCGATTTAAGTATTTCCTTTCAGTTCCTTCACCACCCCCGTGCTATCGCCATGGCGCTCGGCTTGGATGCCGAGGCCGTTGAGCATCGTCAACCAGACGTTGCAGAGCGGTGTGTCCTTGGGCAGGACCAAGTGGTGGCCGAGTTTGAGATTCGCGGCTCCGCCGGTGAGGAGGGTGGGGCAGTTGTCGAGGTAGTGGATCGTGCGGATATTGCTGCCGTAGGCGAGGGCGATGTGATCAAACAAGGTGCTGCCATCCGCTTCCTTCGTGGCTTTGAGCTTGTCGATGAGTCCGGCGAGCAGCTCGCTCTGCGTGGCATCGCGCTGCTGGGAGGCGGCCATGCGGTCGCCGGGGGTGTAGTGGCTCATGTCGTGCGGGGCGACCTTGGTGCCGAGGCTCTGGAGCAACGTGCCGACGGGCTGGCGGTAGGTGATGACGCGGGTGCTGTCGGTCTGCAAGGCGGCGACAATGAGGTCATACATCACCTGGATCTCCTCTTTGCCAGCGAGGCCCGGTTTCGGCTCGGAGACGGGTGCTTTAGACTTCGGCACGCTGAGCCATTGCTCGTCTTTGCCCAGGCGCACCTCGATATCGCGGATGCTTTGAAAGTATTCGTCGAGTTTGTCGAGGTCGGTCTTGGTTAGGCCCTTCTGCACGCGATTGGCGTCCTCCAGCACGGCATCCAGCACGCTGCGCTTCTGCGCGAGCATGGCCTGCCTTTCGCTGAGCGGCTTGGTGTCGGTGGAAAAGAGGCGGTGGAAGGCGATCACCGGATTCTCCAGGCCAGCCATCGGTTTACCACGCTGGTCCCAGGCCATGGACAAACCGGGGCCGTGGCCGGAATTCTGCACATCCGGCGAATTGAGCTGGATGGAGGCAAAACGGGTGTCCCTGCCCAGGTGAGCGGCGGCGACCTGATCCGCACTGATGCTGTTGTGAAAGCTCTGGCCCGGCTCGGCATGGCGATTCGCCCCCGTGAGCCAGAAGGTGCTGCCCCAGTGTGCTTCATTGGCAAACTTGTTCGAGCAGCCCTGCACCACGGTGATGTCCCGGTGATGCCGGGCGAGAGGTTTGAGCCCTTCGGACAGTTCCCACCCGGCACCGACTTTGGTTTTGTCCGGGAACCACGTCTCATTGGTTACGCCCCAGCCAAAGCCGAGAAACACTATGCGCTTTGGCGGTGTCGCCACTTTGGGAGCCGCAAAAGCCTGGAAGGAAATGGACTCCAGAGCGGGCAGGGTGATTAATGCGGAGGAACTGCGAAGGAAATGACGGCGTGTTTTTAGGGTCTTTAGATTCATATCATTTGGTCTTAAATGCTTTGCTGCTGGTTAATACATACACAAACTCGCGCATGGAGAAATTCTTTTCCCGGGCTTTGGCGACGATTTCGTC
>JBGSJM010000006.1:0-22666 GCA_041742015.1 Verrucomicrobiales bacterium
GGTGACGATTTGATAAAGCAAATTACATGCCTCCGGCGAAAGTTTCTGACCCGATCTGGCCACGATGATGGTGGCCTCTTCGTTGATGATATCGGTCCACTGCTTGAGCAGCTTTTCCAATAGATATCCAGCCTTGGTCTCAAACCAGGTGCCGGGCACATGCTCCTCCATCTGGTCCCGGAAATTTTGCCAGACTTCCATTTGACTATCCGAGACATCGTCACGGCAAAATATCTCGAAAAGCCGATCAAACGATTCGTGGAGATTAATTTGCATGCCCAGCCACTCGCATTTGTTGCCCCAAATTGCCCGGGGATTTCCCCATAGTTCCTCTGGGGAGGCATGTAGATAAACCTCGTGCAGAGTATCGATGTATTGATCCAGCTCCGAACGAATCCGGGATTCTTCGCGACCAAAAGTCGCCCGACGAAATGCCTCCATAAACTCTTTCTGCGAGTCGCCACTGCCCCTTGCATGTTCCGGTTGGCGTTTAAAAACAGAGCGATAGACCTCTTCGCGCACCACCCCGGCCATGTGATTGTCGATGATTTCGAAATCACCCGCGATGCCAAATTCCGCAGGAAAAGCCCGAAGAATATTTGAGAAAAAGCTGTCCAGAGTCCCCAGAAAGAGTTGGGGCATTTTCTGGATAAAGACTCGCAGCAACTGACGATACTCCGACTGGGTCAAATCTCCGAGTACCATGGAGAGTGGATCGGTGCCATCCGCAGCGAGTTTTTTTCCCTCTTTGGGATTGGACGCCGCTTTGGCGAGCTTTTCGATGATGGAGTCAAAAAACTCCCCGGCGGCTTTCCTCGTAAAAGTCACAGCCACAATTCGTTCCGGCAGGACGGGACCACCCGCACGGAGTTGAGTTGCCATCAGGCCAATGTAACGGTTGGTCAGTTGCCAGGTCTTACCCGACCCGGCCGAAGCCAGGATCATTTCGTTTGGGATGCTCTGCATGCGGAGTGTGTTTGTTAAGCAACCTTAAACACATATCCTCCGATTGGCAATGAGGGGATCCTTTCGGGGGCGAAAGTGACCCTTAAGATTACTCCAACAGTTCGTTGAGATCCTCTTCGGAGATGACGGTTACGCCTAGGCTGCGAGCTTTATCCAGCTTTGACCCGCCGCCCTCACCGGCGAGGAGGTAATGGGTTTTCGCGCTGATCGATCCCGAAACTTTACCCCCGGCGTTTTGAATCCGATCCTGGATTTCATTGCGCGGGGCGGACAGCGTCCCGGTGATGACGAAAGTCTTGCCCGCCACTGGGGACGAGCCATTTGCTGCCGACTGCGAGGGATCGGGCAGGTAGTTGGTTGAGCGCGGCTCAATTCCCATCGCTCTCATTCGCGCCAGCATTTTTTCACCACTCGGACTGCGGAAAAATCCCAGTAGACTGGCGGATGCCACGCCGCCCAGTTCCGGGTTCACACAGAAAGTCGCCAGTTTTTCGGTCAGTTTTTTAATGTCGCTTTTGTATTGCTCTGCGGTGGCTTTGCGCTTGGCAAATTCCTCGACGGAGACGTCCCCCGACACGGACCGGCTGGAATTTTCCTTCAGCCAGGTCTCTTTTTCGCCCTTTTCGCGAATCATTTCGATGATTTCGGAATTGGGGATGTCAAAAATCGATTCCACGAGGCGGGATGCCTCCAGTGCGGCGGATTCGCCCACCTGAGGAATACCCAGGCCGTAAAGCCATTTGGCCAGTGGGGCGGTTCTGGCTCGTTTTGCGGTTTCCACAATTTTGGTGCCGTTTTTTTCGCCCAACATACGGGGTTCCGCTGCCGTTCCGATGTTAAAATCGGAAAGTTGATCAACGTGGAGAGCAAACAAATCGAGGATATCTTCGATCAGTCCTCGCTCGACCAGCTTTTCGGCGACCTTGCCCCCAACTCCATCGATATCAAGCGCTTTTCGGCTCACAAATTGCTTCACCCGATTCGCAGCTTGGGCTGGGCAACTGAAATTCGTGCATTTCCAGGCCACAAAACCCTCTGCCTTTTCGATTGGCGAATCGCAGCGGGGACATTTTCCGCTGACATACTCGTAGAGATTAAAAGGAACGGTGTGGGGCGGGCGCTTCGCGAGCACCACTTTGACCACGGCGGGTATGATCTCCCCTGCTTTCTCAATCACCACGGTATCGCCAATCCTGACATCTTTTCGGTCAATTTCATCCTGATTGTGCAGGGTGGCGCGGCGCACCGTAGTTCCAGAGACCAGAACGGGCTCCAGCTCAGCGACGGGTGTTAGGGTGCCGGTCCGCCCGACCTGGATGGTGATGTCGTGCAGGACTGTTTCTTTCTGCTCGGGAGGATATTTGAAGGCGATCGCCCAGCGCGGTGCTCTCGCGGTGGTGCCGAGCTGAGTCTGAAAGGTGATATTGTCAACCTTGACCACGGCACCATCGGTCCCGTAAGCGAGTCCGTGCCGTTTCACATCCAGCTCGCGAATCGCGTTGAGCACGCCATCAACCGTATCCGTAAACCAGACGGGTTCATTGGTCGGCAGGTTGAGTTTTTTCAGCAATTCCCGGAACTCCGAAAATGAACCAAAAACCCGGCCCTCCAACAGGCCAAAACCGTGGGCGATAAAGGCGAGGGGACGCTTGGCGACTTCACGGGAGTCGAGCAGTTTCAGGGTGCCGGCGGTGGCATTGCGCGGGTTGGCGAAGGCGGGCAGACCGGCCTCATCCCGTTCCACGTTCATTTGGGCAAAGCCCTCGCTCGGCATGTAGATTTCGCCGCGCACTTCCAGGACCGGCGGAGCCTGATCATTGAGTTTCAAAGGGACGGTGCGGATCGTGCGCACATTTTCGGTGATGACATCACCCGTGGTTCCATCGCCCCGGGTGATCGCCGCCTCCAGCTCGCCATTTCGGTAAATGAGGGACGCGGCGACACCATCAATCTTTGGCTCGATAAGCATGGGGATTTTCGGGATCCCGAGATTTTTGATCATCCGGGTGAAAAAATCGTGCACCTCCGCCTCGGAAAAGACATCGTCGATGCTCAACATCCGGACTGCGTGGGTCTGCTGGACAAAGCCGTCGATTGGTTTTCCCCCGACCCGTTTGGTTGGCGAATTCGGCGAGGCGACGTCGGGCCAAGCGATTTCTAGCAGCTCCAAATCGCGGAACATTTTGTCGTAATCAACATCCGAAATCTCCGGAGCGGCATCTACGTAATAAAGCTGATTGTGGCGCTCCAACTCGGCGGTGAGCCGGGCGATCTCAAGGCGGGCCTGATCCGAATTCATGCGGAGAATTAGTTGAGAGTCCTTGGTTGAGAGTTGAGAGTTTTACTTCGGCGGGCGGGGCGGTTCATCCTGTTTTTTGACTTCCTCCTCGAGGCGTTCGCTGAGCCACTGTTTGATCATGCTCTGGTAGTTCATGTACCGATGTCTGGCAACGCGCTTGATCCGGCTAAGCATTTGGGGATCAAAGCGCAAAGTAATCGTGGTGGATTCCCGGACGTTGGCACGGTGAATCGCCCCATTCATCAACCTCGCGTCAAGTTGGTGGGACAGCCAGAAGGCGGCTTCCGCTTTTTCATCGTCCCCAAAATCGGGGATCTCACTCCAGGTTGATACAGATTTCACAATTTAATAGGGTACAGTCGGGGACTGTACAGGGTACAGTTCCCGAGTCAACAGGGTATAATTCAAGCAAACGGGCACTCCAGCTTCAGATTATTGATGAGGGTTGGCCTGTGGGCCAAAATTTTTTAAAATATGAGTTGAAAAAACAATTCCCCCTGACTACCAGTTCTTAAGCAATTTGCTGAAGTCTCCAACAAAAATCACCATTAAAACAATGAAATCACAGTACACTACCGCCCAGCCCCTGATCAAACCTAAGTTTCGTGCGATTATTGTTCCGGCACTCCTGTTATTTGGGAGTTGTTTAATTCAACTAAGAGCCGACGATCAATTATCAAATCTGGACGCTACGATCACCTATAGTGAAAACGCAGAATAGTCTGCTAATGAGGCGGCAATCGCTGCGGATGCGGCGCAAGTCAATGCAAATGATGTGATTGAAGCAGCGAATAATTCAGCAGCCAATATTATCGATGATTATTCCGAACAAGCCATGGCCCAATTCCTTGCTGATGCTGAGGCAGCGCAGGCTGCCCAAATAGAAGCAGACTTGGCTCTTCAAGCTGCTGCGGAAGCACATGCCGCAGCCGAAGCTGCGGCACAAGCAGCCGCCGATGCCCAAGCTGCTGCCGATGCCCAAACTGTCGCCGATGCGTTGGCAGCTGCAGAAGCCTCTGCGCTTGCAGCAGCGATGGCTGCGTCAGACGCTCAGGCGGCAGCGGAAGCGGCAGCTGCTTTAGCGTCCCATGATTGGGCGGCAGAGCAAAACGCAATAATTAACGCCACCACAGAGTTGATGAACGCTCAAAATGAAGCAGCCAGACTCCTCCAGGCTCTAGCGGATGCGGAAGCGTCTGCCGCCATGACATATGCTTACGAACAAATGCAGAGCCAAGCTGCCTACCAGACTCAGTTAGATGCCTCTTACCAGGCGCAAGTCAATGCAGCTACCTTTGTTCCAGATAATTCTTATGTGGTACCTGAAACTTCTCCGACCTATACGGAGTCCTCCCCAGATACATTGGTAGGCAGCGCTTCACAACCAGCTGATCTTGAGCTATCAACTCCGCTTATGATCGTAGACACAGGCATTTCACAATCTCCCGCAGATGTGGATCCTTTCGGAGATTGGGACAATGACCAACTAACAAACTTTGATGAGAGATACGTCCATAGCACAGACCCGGAAAATTGGGACACCAATGGCAACGGACGGTCTGACTACGATGATTTATTTGATCAGAACCACTTTCAGTTCGACAATTTAGATGATAGTCATATCGCTAACAATCAAAACGACGGTTGGGCTGGAGTTGATGATATCGTCACGGGACCAGTGGATGAAATTATCGTAACTGGCGTTTTGGTTGGATTGGCTTGGCTAGGTGTAGAATGGGCGCAGGACGCACTCGACTATCTGGCTTCGTGGTGGGAGGATGACGACGACGAATTCGACGTTCCACCACCTACCCCACAAGGGAGACCCAAACCAAAAAATTGCCCACCGGGTACTAAGCCTATAGATGAAGTAGGGTTACCTTCTGATGTAATCCATGGTCTTAAAGACGGTATTGGTGCCGAGCCGAACGATTGGGTGGGCGCGGACCCAGAGGGAAACATAATTACTGGCGATGCCGAGGGTAATGTGCAAGATGGAAATGGCAATGTGTCTGATTACCAATGAATTCATTCAAATATAAAATTACATTAAGAGTTTTGCTTCCCGAAGTTTCTCTAGAAGATTTAGAACGATTGGCTAATAATGAGTGGTTTCAATTTAAAATAAAAAAAATTCCTTCCGGGTCGTATTTACGATGTCGTTTTTGCGAGCTCGATTCTGCCAGCTCCCCTATTGAAACTACTTTGATTGAAATCGCTAGCCAGATGAAGCTGGCGAAGGAGTGGTTTAATAGCTTAAAAACTCATTCGGCTAGATGTAATCTCGATGTGGCTACTTTTGCTGAGAAAAAGAATCACGGATTGGTTATCGAACCGTTTGTTTTATACATTCTTTCCAAGTCTAATGTGGGGCTGATTTTGGACTTTTACGAAAATGAGCCCGATCGTAACAGACCACTTCAAGATATCGGGGCAGACATAGAAGATTAGGCACTGGTGGCGAATAGGCCTGCATTAAATTAGACAATTGTCTGTTAAATTTTAAGAAATAGCGGAGCCACATGGAGCCAAATCTTTTACTCCAACTTCAAATTGTCGATGAAAAAGGCGGTTTTGGTGGTGCCGAGGCCGCTGAAGAGGAGGTAGCTGGCGTCAGTCCAGCCGGGTTTAGTTTCGAAGGTAAGATAGCCGTTTTTTTCGCCGTCCTGGCGGGTAAAGGAGACGGTCCATGTGCCAGGTCTGGCGGGTGAGTTGGACGTGGCGGCGACTTCGGGCTTGGCAGTGATTTCCACATGCACCCATTGGTTCGGAGCAACTTCAAAGGGCACAGGGCCGCTCTGCAAGCATGGAGCGATCTTGCCATTCTGCCAGCGCACATACGGCCCGGCAGCGAACTCACCGGCTTGGTTGCGCATTTCGAAGAACCAGTCGGCTCCGGGCTGGGCCATGATGTCAAAGCTGACGTGGTAGGGGCCGGACTCGGGCCACTTTGGGTAGATGTCGAGCACGGGATCGTAGCTGTGTTTCAAGCCTGGGGCGTCCTGCACTTTGAGACTGCGTTTGGAAACTCCACCGATGGGTGAGCCGGTTTCGTCGGTCACGCCGATGCTTTCGCCTTTGTTCTCGCGTTCGTATTTGGCGTTGCGTATCCCGATGGTGCCGAGAGATGAGCGCTCGAAGGTTTGATCGACCTTGTAGGGCGGCGCTGGCCAGGGTTTGGCGTCGGTTTGCCAGGTGGGGTAGTTGTGGCCCTTCGCGGCGAGTGAAAGCCATGCTGCATCAGTTTTGCGCACGCCAGCCAAAGTGAGATCCCAGGGCTTGAAACCGAGTTTTTCGGCGGGTGAGCCGGGTTTCAAGCGAAAGTCGCGTGCGGCGAGGTTTTCGAACATCGGGTCGCCAAACTGGCTGCCGGAGTCGCGGCCCATTTTGCGCCATTCATCCCAGGTGAACTTCGTTTTTGTCAGCAGCGCGGGGATTTTGCCATCGGTGGGCCAGTAGAGGTTTTTGCGGAAGACGAGGCTGTCCTTGGGATCGCCGCGCTCGGTCTTGTCGAAAAATTTCCAGTTCCACTCACCGCCATCAAGCAGCGGCGACGCGAGATCCCAGACGACGATGTTGTTCAGGTAGCGGAACCGCAGGCGGGCTTCGTTGCGACTGGCCTGGATTTGCGCGGAGTTGCCAAAGGCGAAGATGTTGTTCCGCACGGTGTTGAAGTAGCCGTAGTGTTGGTGAAAACCGGCGTTCCAGGTGTCGTGAACGAGGTTGTTTTCCATCAGCGTGTCGCTTGCGCCTTCGTCGTTATACAGACCCCAACCACCGTAGCGATGACTGGCGATGTGATGCACATGATTGCCGCGGATGATGGTGCCGGGCGAGGTGCCGAGGCCGTAAAAGCCGCCCATGTCGCTGAGGTAAGCCCAGCCGAGGTGATGGATGTGATTGTTCTCCACCAGCGTCTCACGCGACGCGGTGTCGCCATAGCCCCAGTTCCATCCGGCGCTGACTCCGGTGTAGTAGAAGTCACCGATGTCGCAATGCGTGACCGCGCAGTGCTGGGTGTGAGTGAAGACCACGCCACACGCACTCGGATGCAGTCGGCCGCCATGCTGGATGATGCAGTCATCGACGACGATGTGATGATTGACGCGCTCGTCCTCTGGTCGCCCCGTTTCGCCGACATACACGCCACCGCCGCCAAGGTGGTGCAGGTGGCAATGCTTCACCGAGGACTCAGTGCAGCCGTTTTTGAACCAAATACCGTGCAGGCCGGTGTGCGCGATCTCGCAGTTTTCGAAATGAATGCCGCGACAGTCTTCGATCTCGATGCAGCCATCGCTCGTCGTGGCAGCCTGACCGTCGTGCAGTCCATCGGCGGGATACAAATGCTGGCTGTATTGAAACGAGATGCCTTCAAAGCGTACATCGTGAGCGCCTTTCATGACAATGAACTTTGTCACCACCGGCGCGATGACTTCGGCCTTCGTCATGTCCTCGCCGGGCAGCGGCAGGTAGAGCACCTCGCCTTTGGCCTTATCGAGAAACCACTCGCCTGGTGCATCGAGCGCGGCGCGGTAGTTCTCCGTCCAGAAGCGCTGATCCGGCTCGAACTCGACGAAGGGATACCTCGCGCGGCCTTTGATCTGCACGGCGAGCGCTTCCCCGTTCAGCGCCTTGATGCGGCACTGCCCCACGGCCCAGGCATGTGTCACGGTGAGCAAAACGGCGTCGCGCTCGGCCTGCGGGATGCTTTTGAGCACGTCGAACTGTGTCGCTGGAATGCTGAAGGCGTGGAAATTCATGTTTTCCTTCAAATCCGGGAACATGCCAGCTCCGACCGCCTCGGTGATGTGATGGTAGCCTCTGTTCGGCGAACGGGCCAGTGTGGCGCGGTGCCCATTGACCCACAGTTGCTCAAATTTCCATGATTTGTCCGGGAGGGTTGCTTTCCACAAGCCTCCCTCAGCTTTCTGCCAGCCGGTGATCTTTCTTCCGGCCATAAAAACGGCGTTTTTTCCGCTCCACGTCACCTGCGAGTCGTCCGGGCCGAGCGTGATCGTTTCCGTAATCGGGTGCACACCATCTTCCACAACGATTCGGACCGGTTTGGGTGCCCGCCGGGCTTGTTCGAGCACGGCGGCGAGGTTGCCGGGCGCAAGCGGGAGGTCTGCAGCGGCCAAAAACGATGCTGTGGCGAAGAAAAGAAGGCAAATGAACCGGATCATATTGCGAAACGTGGCATGGCAGATCGGGAAACGCAAACCTAGAGGGAGAATTGATCCGCCATTTGGAACTGGATGCTTGCTTTTGCAGCGGAGATTCGCTATCTCAATGAGCTATGAGACATTTCTCATTGCCTTTAAAAGATGCGATTCTCCTCCTGATTGCATGTTTCGCCATCTTGGGAATTATCCTTGGAGGAGTCCAATATTCTGGAAAATTGGACGCCAGTCGATTGGTCAAAAATGTCGGAATCGTCAAATCGCTCATCCTCGTATGCCGGACTTACGCTTCGGAATACGAGGGCAAATTCCCAGTCAGCCTGGATGCGCTTTACCCGGATTATGTGGATACGAGGGAACTCTTCTCTTACGATGACGGGCAGGTTGAACCAGCCAAATTTCTATATTTTGCAGGGGATTCGATAATCATGATTGTTTCCCCCCATCCATCAAAAGGGAAACGGATCGTGGGATTTTCAGATGGCCATGTCGACCTGATTTGCGAGGAAGAATATCAGGTTATGATAAGTCCCTGAAAAAAACTTGCCTTTCTTCAGAATAAAAAAACCCGTTTCAGGTAGAAACCGAAACGGGACTTTTGATGTTGAGAGCAACAGTAAGGAAAAATCGGAAATTAGTTTCCTCGTTCCTGATAAACGTGTCCGGGTTGAATGTTTCCACCTGAGGTGTGGAAAATGACGACCGGGCTGGAAATTTCATCTTGCCGGGCAGTGGCTTTGCCTTCAGAGCGGTACACAAAAGTGTCATTGGTCGCCCGGTAGATCACTTGCTGATTCCATTTTATCAGTGGTTTACCACAGTCCGTAACCATGTATTTTGGATAGGGTTGTCTGTAGGTGACACCGTTAGTCGTGTTTTTGACACGAGCTGAAAGCGTTTGGGCAGCGGCTTCGGTCGCACTTCCACAAAAAATGATTGCAATAACCGCCAAAATAAGTTTTATCGTGCTTTTCATAAGTTTAAAATTAATTATAAATTAAATTTTACTGTAATTTTTAAAATCATCAAACCTTTTATTTCTTTTTTTCGGGATGAAGAACCGCAAATTTAGCCTAGGATCATTCGGTTTGAAAAAGACCAACAAATTAACATCGCAGATGTTGCACTTGTCAATATCAGATGGAAAACCGTCTCCCCTGGGCTCGACCATGCTTTCAGGCGGGTCTGTGAATTTTGCGGTGACAGCTCCTCGGGCGGATTCGGTGGATTTGTGTCTTTTTTGGGACGACAAGGAGCCGGGTAAAGAATCGGCCCGGGTCAGGCTACCGGGATGTACCCACGGCGTTTGGCATGTCGAGATCGATGGGATTCCAAAAGGCTGTCGCTATGGCTATCGGGTCCAGGGGCCGTGGAAGCCTTCGGAAGGACTCCTTTTTAATCATCAAAAACTGTTGCTGGATCCCTACGCAAGGCGGGTTGACGGGATAACCCATCACCACAATTCGATGCGTTGTCATCTTCCCGGTGGAAAGACCGACTTGACCGACAGTGGTGAGTTTGCGCCCAAAGCTGTGGTGATTGGTTCCGAGCCATTTAACTGGCAGAATACCCGGCCTCCCAGAATCCCAATGAGTGACTGCGTATTTTATGAAGCGCATGTCAAAGGATTTTCTGCATTAAACAAGGCCATCCCGGTGGGATTGCGCGGCACTTACGCCGGTCTGGCCCACCCTGCGAGCCTGACCTATCTAAAGGGGCTGGGCATCACCTCCATTCAATTGCTGCCGGTCCATCACCACATGGATGATGGATTTCTTTTGAACAGGGGTCTGGTCAACTATTGGGGGTATAATACGCTGGCTTTTTTTGCCCCGGAACATCGCTACGCAGCGACCAAGGATCCGGTAAAAGAGTTTAAAGAAATGGTGGTGGCCATTCATCGTGAGGGTATGGAGGTGATTCTCGATGTGGTGTACAACCACACTTGTGAAGGGGGCATCAACGGGCCAACGTGTCTGTTCCGGGGATTTGATAACGCAGCTTATTACCGGACCCTTTCGAGCGATCCGGCCCACTATGACGATGTCACCGGATGTGGGAACAGCGTCGATATTTCCAACCGGGACTCGATGAAACTCGTGCTCGACAGCCTCCGTTACTGGGTAACTGAGATGGGAGTAGACGGGTTTCGTTTCGATCTGGCCGCCACTCTGGGCCGGGATCCCAAAGAGTTTAACAATCAATCAGCCTTTTTCCGGGCCATTCACCAGGATCCGGTTCTGAGCGAGGTCAAACTGATCGCCGAACCCTGGGACATCGGTCTGGGTGGTTATCAGCAGGGTAATTTCCCCGTGATCTGGTCTGAGCTAAACGGAAAATTCCGGGACACGGTCCGCCAGTTCTGGCGGGGGGATCCTTATGTGGTTGGAGAATTTGCCACCCGAATCACCGGCAGCGCTGATTTGTTCGCCCACAATGGCCGCCTCCCCACAGCCAGTTTAAACATGATCACCTCGCACGACGGGTTTACCCTGAACGATCTTGTCAGTTACAACCACAAACACAATGAGGCCAACGGCGAACTTAACCGGGACGGAGATTCGCACAATCTGTCTTATAATCTGGGGGTCGAGGGAAAAACTGACAATCCAGAGATCAATGAATTGCGAAAGCGGCAGGTCCGGAACTTTCTGGTCACCTTGATCTGTTCGCAGGGCGTGCCTTTTATCACTTCTGGCGATGAAAGGCTCCGCTCCCAGTTGGGCAACAACAACGCGTACTGTCAGGACAACGATCTTAACTGGCTTGACTGGAATCGCAAAAACGCTGATGCCGAGGCGATGTACCGATTTGTGCGGAAATTGCTCGCCTTTCGGAAGGAGAATCCTTCGCTACGCAAGACCCGGTTTTTTACCGGCAACCAGATGAACGGCACCGGACTGGCAGATGTAACCTGGCTGAACCTGAAGGGAGAAATCAAGGAAATGTCCGACTGGGGCGTCGAAAAGTCAGGATCTTTTGCCATGATGATTCACCGGGAGGCAAATTTCTGTAGGGATCCTCAGTCGGGTTTTTTGCTTTTTATTTTTAATGCCCGTCATGAAAGCGTGAAATTTAAGTTTCCCAAAGACCCGGCCATTGGCTGGCGGTGTGTGATTGATACGTTTGATGCCGAGGGAAATAGCACCCACGAAGATGTTGCTCCAGAGGATCCAGTTCAGGTCCCGCAGCGTTCCCTACAGGTCTGGCGTGAATTGGCATAAAAAATGTTTAGGAAAAAGCGTCACATTATTGCAAATTCCCAACAATAAACTCGACCATGTCTATTCATCAAGTTCCCATTGCGATTGAGATTCCTGAGAATCATCCGATTCTTGGGATCGAGGCAATGTTACCTCTGGCCCTGCACCACCCCAGATCTGAATTTGACGAAATCAATTTCCTGAATTTGCTGCGCAGGTCTTACACCCTTTGCCTGGATGAAAAACTGGAGATTCTCGGAGCCGTCTCCCGGATGAATCAGCGCCAGATGGATGGATTGATTGGTCTGCTCGTCAGCGAGCACGAAAGATTCGAGTTCATTGTTGATGAATACCCGGAAGACGTCGCTAACCTTGTCGCGGAACGAATGAATGAAATCGCCATGGCGACCTTGAAGCGGACCATCATGCATAACTGAATTGTGGCACCTGCTCCCATCTGGTCAGGTGGGACACCAGAAGTGAACTCAAACCGCAGTCGTTTCTTTTTTAGTTACCTGTGTTGATTGAGGCTCTCCTGGTCACAACGTTAATCCAGGCGGTAATTTGCACGGCAATTCCAGCTTCTCGACCTCGATTGATGCCGTTGGCCAGGAACAATAGTCGGCCGCAAAAAAAGCGCTGGGCCGGAAATTCCCACTCCTCCCGATTCCTCCAAATGGGGGCCGCGCTGCTTGCTCCCACGGTTGGTTGGTTCCAGTTCATGATCCCAGCCCTCACCTCCGCGCGGAAGGTTTCCCAGCGCGGGCGCTGATCACTGATCAACCCTGCAGCCAGCCCGTATCGGGTCCGATTCGCTTCAGCAATGGCCGCTGAAAAGTCCGGGACCCAGATCAATTGTAGCAATGGCCCAAAAATCTCCTCATCTTCGCGCTCGGCGACTGCGGTCACATCGATCAACCCAGGCCGGAGCAACCCCGTCCCCGGCGCGATGAGCGTGGCCCCCCGGATTGCGAGGCCTCCCCGGCGGATCAGCGAATCCTGAGCGGCGAGAATTCCGCGTGCGGCCACTTCGGAAATCACCGGCCCCATAAATGGCTCCGGGCTTTGTTCCGGCGGCCCCACCACCAGCGAGTCGATCGCGGCCCCCAGGGCGGCCACAAATTCATCGCCCCAGGCACCGGCGGGCACGATGAGTCGGCGGGCGCAGGTTCAGCGCTGGCCGGCGCTCAGAAAAGCCGATTGCAGGGTGATCAAAACAGCGGCGGCCCGATTATCGACCTCATCCACCACCAGGGGATTGTTTCCGCCCATCTCCAGTGCCAGGATCTTGCCGGGGTGCTTCGCAAAGTTCAGGCGAAGTTTTTCGCCGACTCCGGCACTCCCGGTAAAAAAGACCCCGTTTATGTCGGGATGTTCCACCAGGGCCCGGCCAGTTTCACCCGCTCCCTGAATCAAATTTAAAACTCCAGGGGGCAGACCACTTTCCGCCCACAGCTCAGCCATGCGGATCCCGGTCTGGGGGGCATGTTCACTGGGTTTAAATACCACCGTGTTACCTGCCAACAAAGCCGGTACGATATGTCCATTCGGAAGATGGCCGGGAAAATTGAACGGCCCCGGCACCGCCACCACTCCGTGCGGGCGGAAGCGAGTTATGGCCGCGCCTCCAGGAAACTCCCCGCAGCGCCGCTCAAAAGCTTCGATCGAAAGGGCGATTTTTCCGATGATCGCCTGGACCTCGGTCGCAGCCTCCCACTGGGGTTTCCCCGTCTCCGCAGAAATTACCCCGGCGAGTGATTTGGCCTCTTTCGTCACCGTTTCGGCGAATCGCTGCAGGATTTCCCGCCGCTCGCTCAAGGAGTGGCGCTGCGACCAATCAACAAAGGCTCCCCGCGCCGACACCACCGCCTGCTCCACCATTTCAGACGACGCGGACCGACAGGTAAAAATCGCCAAGCCGCTGGCGGGGTTGATTTTGCAGATTTCCGCCCCATCCCCCGGAAGCCATTGCCCGTTGATAAAGTGTGCCTGCTCAGTCATGTCGCGGTAGGTAGATTAGGTTGTCGCCCGATTCCAGCCCCAGGTTTTTGGCCAGAGTTTGGGAGATGTTGACCGATTCATCTTCATTGACCGTAACGGCCCCCAGGGAAACCCGGAAATCCAAAGCAGTGCTGCCCGCTAGAACTGACGGACCAGGTAAAGATTCCACGACCTCAGCCACTCGGGCCATTCGACTTCGCTGATGCGTGCTGGTCTCACTCAACGTGGCCCGATAAACCGGACCAGCATCAAAGATATCAACTTGATTGATAAATCGGAAGCCCTCGTTCTCTACCACCTTTACGGCTGGAACCGCCGCAGCATGGGGTTTCCCGATGACATCGCGAGCACTTTGCGGGAGGAGCTGGATGTAGATGGGGTGCCGGGGCATCAAATCCCGGATAAAATCCTTTCGGGCCAGGGCGCTGTATTGATCCAGAGTGAAAAAATCGTGAATGAAAAAGTGTCGGCCTATTGCCTCCCAAAAAGGAACCTCGCCCGATTCCGTGACCACACCGCGAAACTCAGTCATGACCTCCCGGGTAAAGCGCTCTGGAAAGAGCCGGGCAAACAGAAAGCGACAACGGGATAAAGCCCCGCCGATTCCCCCACCCCGGTAGTCGGGATGGAGATAAAGGCCACCCAGCTCGCTGGGCCCCTCGTACTCCTTGTGGAGATGCAACTCGTCGATGTGAGAGGTGATGTCCAGAGCCTCGTGCCGGAAGACATTTTTTACAATCTCGTAGGTATAGCTGGGCTCGTAGCCGCCGGTCCGGGCAGCGATCCAACAAGTCCCGGCGAGGCGTCCAAGTGCCGAATCCTCCAACACAAAAAAGTATTTTTCCGGCCCCGGCCTGCGCACCACCGGGTAAAAAGACCGCAGCGAATCTTCGATTTTCGTCTGCAAATAAGCGCGATTGGGCTGCAACGAGGTGATCGAGTGCGGGATCGATTTTAAAAGGTTCATCAACTCATCCAGATCCGATTCCCGGACCGGACGAATCACCATATGCTCTGGATTTGTTTCCATTTTCTCTCGCTGTCAGTTCACTCGATGTGCAGATTGTACCCAGTATGATCGTCGATTAAACAGGGTACCATCGCCGACTGTACCCTGTTTAATCGGCCTTCGCAAGCCGTCCACGCAGCAGCGGCGTCTCGCAGCTTTTAGCCATGCACAAAGGCGAATTCTAGCGCGGAAACGGGAATGATAGCGCTTTAGCCAGAGCCGGAGGGCTCGGTACCCATCAACAGGGGCAAGGAAAACAAAACGAAGAGCAAAGAAAATGAAATGAAGTCCAAAGAAAATGAAATGAAGTGCCAACAAAAGGAAATGAAGTGCCAACAAAAGGAAATGAAGTGCCAACAAAAGGAAATGAAGTGCCAACAAAAGGAAATGAAGTGCCAACAAAAGGAAATGAAGTGCCAACAAAAAGTTTTTTCTTGCCTGTCATCCCGTTTAGTGGCCACTTGAGATTGTTTTGTTGGCTGGGCGCAAGTCATCTATCGACTGGATAGGCGGCGAAGGCGATGATCGAACAGTCCGACGTGGGTGCAGTTATCGTTATCACTGAGCCTTCGCATTTAGAGGAGCAATCATCCACTTAAACTATGGACCCGCAATCATTTGCAATTGAGTTTCCCACATCCGAGCCGCGCGAACGCACGAAACAGGAAGTTACGCACGGAGCAAAGTTGATTTGCATCAACGACAAAAACCTCCTTCGAAACTATATTCCCGGACCAGTCGTGGAAGGTCAGATTTACTGCGTTCGCGAACTTTACACGCAAGGCGGTGTTCCCGGCGTCCTTCTGGTTGGCATCACTGGACCCTTTGATTTCAACGGCTTGGAGTGTGGTTTTCTGTTATCACGGTTTCGCTGGGTTCATGACTGACCGCATCTCATCGGATTACCTGCAGTCCCGCAGGGTTTGCTCGATGATTTTCCAGGCGTTTTCCAAATCTGCATCCTTCAAACCGCCAATTGGCAGGAGAAAGCGGACCCGCATCGGGAAACTGCCGGCGATGAAGGTCATGACGCCACGTTGGAAGAGGGTTTTCACCAGATGGGTGACCTTTTTTGGATCCCCGCCATAGGGGGTGAAGGCGACCATCGCGCCCAGGCCATAGGGGCCGCTGACGAGCCCGGGATCTTCGGCGGCGAGTTTTTCCAGTCGCTCGACCAGCCAATGATGCCAGCGGGCAATTTTGCCCTTGGGACCGAAGTATTCGCCCTCCAGCAACTCCCGAATGATGACATTTCCTGCGGCGATCGCCGCCGAGCTGGCCGTGAAAGTCTGGCTGAGGAGACCGGGAGCGGGTGCCCAATCTTTCCGAAACAGGGTCGCACAGACCTGGGAGGCTTTTCCGATCCAAATGATGTCGATGAGGTCGCCCACTCCAAAATGCTGGGTGGCGAAAAGCGATGGCGTCCGGGCAAAGGTCTGGACTTCGTCCACTAGCACAGCAACCCCGGCGGCGCGGCAGCGCTCCATTAATTCCCGGAAAAAATCCCGGTCCCCAACGTGAAATCCGCCCTCGCCCTGAACGAGTTCAAAGATCATCGCCGCGTGCTGATTGGGGTAGCGACTCAGGTGTTCGTTGAGTACCTGAAGAGCTGCTCCCGGATTTTCCGGATCGTAAAAGGGCACATAATCAACCGGAAGGGTAACCGGTACCCCCTGACGGTAGGCGGGTTTGTCGGTAATTTGAGAAAAAGTGATGGTTCGCCCTGCAAAACAGTGCTCAAAGGCGAGGACGCGATTGGCGGGGGCTTTTTTCTGAAAGGCCACCTTCAGCGCATTTTCCCCGGCCATGACCCCGGTGCTGCTAAGGAAACAATGATCAAATCCGGCTCCAATGTCGGATGCAGCAGCCAGTAAACGCTCGCTTAACTCGACGCTGTCGCGATTTTGCTGGAGATTGCCCTGCATCACGGTATCGCCCAGGGCAGCATCCATACACGCCGCCACCAAAGCCGGATGGGAGTGCCCAAAGTGATGAACCCCGATCCCGGAGATAAAATCGTATTTCACACTGCCATCAGCCAACTCCACGAGGGCCCCGTTACCGATGCCACTGCCGAGATAAGGGAAAAACAAACTGCCCCCGCGGATCCGCCCATAGCTGGCGACCATTTCCTCGTAACTCTGAGCCAGGGCGGGATGAGGCGGGCGGACGCCGGTGATGGATTTCTGATGCTCAGCGAGCCGCTCCAGCAGGACGCGCTTTGCCTCGACCACGGCGGGATCAGCGTGAAAGAGATCGGCTAAAAGAACTGGTTTTTCAGTGGAATTCATGATCGGGAAAAGGTGTGAAACTCGATCTCTCCTTTCGCGATCCGGGTGAGAAAGAGTGTCGTAAGATGGACCCGTTCGACCAGACTGTCCAAATCGATCGATTCCTGATCAGAGTGTAGAAAATCGCCCCGAACCCCGAGGCTGTCGAGATTGGGCAGCCCGTAGGAAAGTAATAGAGAGCCGTCTGTTCCGCCCCCAGTGTCGCGCCAGGAAAAAGGCTGGTCGAGATCGCGGAGGCAGCTCTCCATGGCATTTTCCATCGCTCCTACGCGACTGTCCGGGGTGCGGGGTGGGCGGTCGAACCCTCCGTCCCACTCGATTTTGACTTCATATTCCGCTTCGGTCTCCCGGAGGATTTGCTGAACCTCGAGATCCAGCGTTGCTATAGTGGCATCGTCAGCGGCCCGGATATTAAACTGAGCGACCGCCCGGTCAGGAACGGCATTCAACGGGAAAGCCGAGTGGATCCTCGCCACATTGACAATCACCCCAGGCATGGAGCGGAAACGCTGTCGGAATGCCACAATCACTGCCGAAAGAGCCTCGATGGCATTGCGCCCTTCCGACACATCCCGACCGGCATGGGCAGTTTTCCCGTGGACCACTGCCCGGAAAAATCCGGTCCCGAGGCGGCGATGAACCAAGGCTCCCTTCATGGTCGAGGGCTCAAAAACGAGGCCGAAATGATGGCGGGCCGCTGCCTCCCGCAGCAAGTCACGGGCCCCGGGAGTTCCGATTTCTTCCTCGGGATTTAGCAAAATTTCCCAGCCCACCGTTTCTTTGCCCGGGAAGGATTCAAAGAGGCGGAGGGCCTCGTGCATAACCAAAAGCCCCCCTTTCATATCCGCTGTGCCGGGGCCGCGCAGGGCTTTGCCGCCGTTGATAACTTCGCACTTCTGGAAGGGATGGCTGGCACCGTAAACCGTGTCGTAGTGACCGCTAAACAGGATCTGGATGGGAGCGGTGGGGCGGCAGCGCAATCGCAGCACGGCTCCCAGCTCCTGATCAAAGGGCTCGCCGGATTCGTCGTATTTCTGGCAAGGCTGAAGCGGGATCGACTCGCAGGTATCACCGAGAGGGGCGAAATCAATTTTGAGCCGGTCGTGCATCCGGGCAAGCCCGGACAGGTTTTGAGAACCCGAATTGATTTCACACCAATCGATCAAGGTTCCCATGAGGCGCTCCCCTGCCGAAGCCGGAAGCTGTCCGCGAATCCAATCCAAAGTTTGACAAGCCATTTTAAAACCTACCACGATTCTGCGGGTTCCAAACAGAGGGTTCGTTTTGACATTGGATTTTTTTCATTCAAGTTGAGCCCTCTGTACTATGAAACATTCATTCCTAACCACTGCTGTATTGACACTTCTGGCAACCTCTTTCAGCGTTGCCCATGACGACGGGAGCCATTCCCACGCTTCTTCCGATCCCACTTCCGCGCCAGCGGCACTTGGACCGATCATCACGGGAAGCGGGGCGCATACCTACGAAAATATCCCCGGCTGGGGAACTCTGCCCGACGGCAAATTGCTGGGACCACTACACGGCGGGGTGGCGGTGGACCGTGCAGGTTTGATCTACTTCTCCACCGATACGAATGATGGAGTCCGCGTCTTTTCTGCTGAAGGCAAAGAGGTCAAAACCATCGGGGGAGCGGATCTGGCCCGCTGCCATTCGTTGACCCACTTGGTCGAAAATGGTGAGGATGTTTTCTACGCCGCAGCTCAGGGCAACAAATTCGTCAAATTCGACAGCAGCGGAAAAGTCCTACTATCCATTCCCAATGAAAATACCGGGGAATTCCCGGTGGATGCAACTGGCACGGTGATGGGCAATACGTTTAAGGGAACCACCAGCATCACAGCGGATGCGGAAGGCAATCTTTACGGGGTTTGTGGTTACGGGAACAATCTCTGTTACAAATTCGACAAGACTGGCAAATTCATCAAAGCCTTTGGGGAAAAAGGCAAAGGTGACGGACAGTTCTCAACCTGCCACGGAATCGCTCTGGATAATCGATTTGATTCTCCCCGCCTCCTTGTTAGTGACCGCGAAAACGGGCGGCTCCAACATTTTGACCTGGATGGCAAGTTCATTGCTGTTCACGCAACGGGCCTGCGCCGTCCCTGTGCGGCTTCGATTCACGGAGAGTTTACGGCATCCGCCGAGCTTCAAGGGGGAGTGGCGATCTACGATAAAGAGGGAAAATTTGTCACCCGTCTCGGTGATAACCCCGACAAAACCCAGTGGGCAAACTTTGGTGCTGAACTCGTGAATATGAAGGAAGGTTATTTCACCGCTCCACATGGTCTGTCTTACGACAAAGATGGCAACCTCTACATCCTCGAGTGGAACAAGAGTGGAAGAATCAACAAACTCGTCAAAAAGGCGATGTAATCTTTGGTTTTATCGAAAGATATTCAAACAAAAAGGGCCACACCAAATGCGGTGTGGCCCTTTTTAAATTTAGTATTGGATCTGTTTTGAACTCCGATATTAGTTTGGAGTCGGTGTCGGCATTCCTTCAATGGCTGCAAAACTTATCCCAAGAACTGCCATCAGAATGCCCGCGATCACGCCGACAATTAATAACACCACCGAAATAATACCGCAGACCTTTCCTGCTTTGGTTGTGCCCTCGCCAGATATGTCCATGCGACCGGCAGCCATTTCAGCCAGGTCTTTGTTGGCCATAACCCAGGCAATAATGCCGCAGATTTGGCAGAGTACGATTCCTAATATTCCTAAAACAAGTATAGTGGTTCCCCGATGTGGTTGCATAATTTATGTGTGATTTAAATTGAAGACTACGGCGGATACTCTCTGATTTATTAAGTTTAGTCAAAGAATAATTGTCGGAGCGGTAATTTTCAAAACGATGCCACTTTTATACTTATTCAAAAGTCCCGGGCCAGGAGATAATCGGCGATCTGGTGGAGGCGATCTCCTTTTTTCCCGAAGGGAGTGAGGGCATCATGGGCCATGGTGGTAAGGCGGGTGGCTTCCTCTTTGGATTTTTCGAGGCCAAAAAGAGCGGGGTAGGTCGATTTGGCGACGGCAGCGTCTTTCCCGGCACTTTTCCCAAGGTGTTCGGAACTTTGGGTCACGTCAAGAATGTCGTCGATGACTTGAAAGGCGAGCCCCAGATTGGTGCCGAATTCGCTAAGTGCAGCGAGTTGGCTGGCATCGGCATTGGCCGTCATTGCCCCAAGCCGGAGCGAGGTGGTCAAAAGCGCGGCTGTCTTGCTTAGGTGGATGTATTTGAGATCTTCGGCGGTGATTGTGGCGTTTTCACCTTCACCTTCCAAATCGAGAACCTGACCACCGACGAGGTGGCGGCTGCCTGCCGACACGGCAAGTTCTTTGATCAGATCGCTAATCCCGTAGCGGCACCCATTCGGGAGTTTCGTATCCGCAAGGACATCAAAGGCGAGGGTCAAGAGTGCATCTCCAGCCAGTACGGCGATGCCTTCGCCATATTTTACATGGCAGGTGGGCAGACCGCGACGCAAATCATCATCATCCATGCAGGGAAGATCGTCGTGAATCAGCGAATACGTGTGAATACACTCCACGGCCACTCCTGGAACGATGGCAGCTTCGATATGATTTCCGGGGCTGCCGCAAGCCTCCGCCGCTTCCAGACAAAGGATCGGGCGAAGCCGTTTTCCACCGGCAAACATGGAATAACGCATCGCCTCATGGATTGTGGGCGGCCGAGTCTCTGCGGGAGGTAAATAGCGATGCAGTGCCGCATCGACAATGGCACATTTGTCTTTCAGGTGCTTTGCCAGATCCTCGTCCATATAATTGAGGGATTAAAGCAGTTCTGCGATCTGGACGGCATTGAGCGCCGCCCCTTTGCGGACCTGATCACCGACCACCCAGAAAGTCAGGGCGTGGTCCAGAACATTGTCCAGGCGAATCCTCCCCACGATACAATCATCCTGATTGGTCGAATCCAGCGGGGTCGGATAGAGAGCCGGCGTGGCTTTCGGATCGTCGCACAACTGCACGCCGGGTGCGTTTCTGATGGCTTCACGAGCGACTTCGACGGATGGCTTGTTCTTGAAAATTGCAGTAACCGCCACGGAGTGGGAACGATAAACTGGAACCCGCACACAGGTGACCGAGGCTTTTAAGTTCGGCAACCCGAGTATTTTCGCTCCTTCAAAGTGCATTTTCATTTCCTCTTTGGTATAGCCATTATCCAGAAAAACATCAACCTGGGGGATGACATTAAAGGCGATCTGGTGGGGATAGACTTTTCTGGGTGGGATTTCTTTTCCGCTGGCGAGGGCTTCGATCTGCGCCTTGAGTTCTTCAATACCCTGAGCCCCGCTCCCTGACACTGCTTGATAACTGGCGGCGATGATCCCGGTGACACCGCCGAAGGCCAGATGCATCGGGTGCAGTCCCATCAGGGTTACGATGGTGGTACAGTTCGGGTTTGCAATGATTCCCTTGTGTTTTGCCACGTCTGCCGGGTTCACTTCCGGCACAACGAGTGGCACATCCTGGTCCATCCGAAAGGCACTGGAGTTGTCGACCACTACCGCACCTGCCGCCACCGCAGCCGGGCAAAATTCTTTGGAAATACTCCCCCCGGCACTGAAAAGCGCCACATCCACCCCTTTGAAGGAATCTTTGGTCAGCTCTTTGATCTCGATTTCCTTTCCCCGAAACGGCAGGGTCTTCCCTGCAGAGCGGGAAGATGCCAGCAGGGTAAGCTTTGTGACGGGAAAGTCACGTTGCTCAAGGCATTTCATAATCTCGACTCCAACTGCACCGGTAGCCCCGGCTATGGCCACATGTTTTGATTCGCTCATCGTAGTTTTTAAATGTCAGGGCAGCGCCCCGGCGGCGCAAATACTAGTCGCAGGCAAAACAAATGCAAACGCCACAATTTCGTTAAGACAAACTAAATAAACGAAATAAAAATGATTGCCAAAAAAATAAAAATGTGGGATATACGGGGCTGGAAAGCGAATCTTAGATTCCTTTTTTATAAAAAATAAACCAATTACAAAAAATATGAAGAAAATCATTCTTGCTATCGCTCTTGTTGCCGTTGCTGTTGCCGGAACCTCTTGCTGCTGCAAAACTTCTTGCGAATCTCCAGTTTCTTGCTGCAAGTAGTTCCTACTTGTTTCGGACCTGTTAAACAGGTTTTTTCAACAGACCGCTCAGGCATTAACTGAGCGGTCTTTTGTTTTTTGGGCACTGATAATTGAACTGGCAGTCCGGAAACCGCCTTTAGTCAGTCCTGCGGCTCTCGATTTTCTGAATAAATTCCTCCTGCCGGACCGGGGAGATAAGGCGTCTGGTTCCATCGTTTAATGTCAATTCGAGCCGATCCCGGGAAAGCGCTGGCGCAGGGTTTAGGCACTGAATTGGTTTGATGGCCGAGATTCGCGCCAGCGAAAATGAGTCGGTGATAATCCCAGATCGAATCGTCAAGGTTGATCCGCTGAGGGTATAACGGCAGGGAAACGAAAAAGTCGCAATAACCAGGGCGATGATCAATCCCCAGAAAATCAAACCAAATCCAAACAGGTGAAATCCCCTGATCATCACCAGAATGCCCAAAGGTAAATGAATTACGGGTGTGCCGATGAGAACCAGCCACACCCACCAGTCGATTTTTGAAGGAAAGGTGGTCTCGTCAGTTTTCATCTGTATTTTGTGGCTAGCAATGATCAAACTGATAGCCGCTGCCC
>JBGSJM010000007.1:0-20343 GCA_041742015.1 Verrucomicrobiales bacterium
CAAAGACAGGGTGCTGTTGATCAGGGTGGCGGGAATGCCTTTTCGGATCAACGCATCAACCTGATCTTTCATCAAAGCGATCAGGGGGCTGATCACCAGGGTGACTCCATCCATGACCAGGGCGGGTAGCTGGTAACAAAGCGATTTGCCGCCGCCGGTGGGCATCACGGCGAGGGTATCCTGCCCGGACAAAAATTCCCGAAACCCGAAATGATGCTCCAAAGCCTCGTGAGGATCACGGATCACTTTTGAAGAATGGTTGGCAGACGACATCAAAAAATGGACTTCCGAACAGTACTCATGGGCGTCGAAAAAGCAATTTAGAATAATGGAGGTCATGATCGGGCTCGAATTGCACGAGAGCTGACGATGGTGTAAGAGTAAAGGCATCATGAGTGAACAAACTTTGCTTTTGCGGATCACAAGCAGCCCTGACATCTGCCACGGGAAGCCGTGCCTTCGTGGGCTGCGCTATCCGGTGGAAACAGTGCTGGAATGGTTGAGCAGTGGAATGACCCATGCGGAGATTCTGGCCGACTATGAGGACCTGGAAGAAGCGGATCTCCGCGCCGCGACGGCCTGGGCGGCGAAACTGGTACGCACCAAACGGATTGAAGTCGTGATGAAATGAAGTTTCTCATCGACGCCCAGCTTCCGAGAAGTCTGGCTTTCGAGATTAACAACTGGGGCGGCGATGCGCTCCACACGCTTGATCTGCCCGCCAAAAATTTCACCACGGACTCCGCCATCATTGTTGTGGCTGGGAAAGAATCGAGGGTCGTGGTGACGAAAGACAGTGACTTCGTGGACAGCTTCTGGTTGCGCAGTGAGCCGGAGAAGTTGATATTCATCACCACGGGCAACATTTCAAACCATGAATTGATCGCGTTGCTGAAAACCAACTGGCAGACCGTATTAGCCATGCTTCAACAAGGTAGCTTCGTGGAACTGAGCCGCGACAGGCTGACGCTGCATACTTGAGTCTTCATCTTTACAACTGAAGACGGGTGTTTTTGGCTGGCCTTTTAACATGAGGCTGGCTTGTTTGGTGTTACTCCGACACGAGGCAGCCTTTTCACTGGGGAACCGGCACCGGGGTGTACTGCCAGACTATATCGCCCTGATTTTTCTTTTTGGGTTCGGGAACCCCTCCGTCGTCAACGCGGTCTGGTCCGATCGAGTAGATCACGGGTCGGAGCCGGTTCCCGGAAGGGGGAAGATAGCACCATTGGCCATTGGGTGAATAGGGATCCAGAAACGGAGCGAGCCCCTGAAGCGTTTCCGGGTAATGACCGTGCTTGAGGAAATATTTTTCCACTTCCACGGCCACAGTGGCGAGTTTGAGTTCCGCAGAACTCTGTTCCAGGACTATCGGGATTGTTTCAAGCTCTTGTGGAGCGCAGAAGGATTTATAAAAAACGTGATCAATCGGTGAGAGAAAAGTCCGGTGGGAGGCTGCGGGCAACCGGCCCGACATATGGCGACCGAGATTGACCTGGTTCATTTTGATCCAGCCGTTTGGCACCGCGTAGTAGATCATCCGGATGGTCCAGTCCTCGAGACCTTCTGACAAGGGAACCTCGGCAGGGAAATCAATCCAAGGTTCAATGATTTATACATGAAAGAGTCGAGTTTCTGCCAGTTCGAGCCGCCCCTGGAGTGTATAGAGCTTTCTTAGGGTGACAAAGCCCTCGGCCCGGTATCGCTGGACGATCCTGTCCGAATCGCGGACATAGATGAGGGTGCGAAGTTTTTGGGACAGCACTTCGAGCTGGGACTCGTTCCAATTATTCCCTTCCAGGTTTTGCCAGATCGGCTGGATTGCCGATCCTCCAAGCATCAACCCGGTCATAATAGGCATCCATGACGAACGCGGTTCGATCAAATAGAGCCGCCCCAGATCGAGAAAGAGGAAAACCATCTGAAGCGCGTCATCATTTTTTTCCAGGTTGGTCATCGCGATGGCTTGGATTGAGGTTTATATTCGAGAACGCCAAGAGATCAGGATAATCCGGGTGTGGACCGTCAGCCGTGTCTTTCAAAATCCACAGGTTTCGGGTTCGCTGCGCCGCCGCCTCGCGAAGGAAATTGTTATGGGGTTCTATTTCCTTGGTCAGGGACAAAAAGATTTCGCACGCTTCTGGCTCGGAGTAGTTTTTTTGGGGGAAATATGGAGCAGTGTTGACACGGTTGCCTGTTTGCCAATTTGGTTGCCATGCGCCCGTTTGCAGCTCAGGCTGCCATAAGGCTGTTTCGAATCCACTCTCGGGGGGAAATTCAATTCTGAATTCGCGATCATTCCATCTAACTATTTCCGGGTGCATGGCGAAATTCTCTTCGTCGGGAACCGGTTCGATCACAAATTCCTCGGGGTAGATTACACCTCCGTTCTTGCGGATCTCGTCTTGGAATCTTTCCCAGGCGATTGTCCCACGGGTATTTTCGAACAAATAAAAACCCGCGATCACCGATACTACGATGATCGTCCAACGCCATTCCCACGGAATCCGCTTCCATTTCCGCCACATCGCAGCCATTGTCCGTCAGCATAGACCGGGTAAAACGCTGGTGAAAGGTGAAATTTGTTCAAGAGGATGCCGACCTCCCACTAAGTCCGCAGGAAAACTTGGTCACTTGGCAAAAATTTTGAGCGGGCTTATCCTCCTCGAAGTAAAATCACCAGTTTATAGTTCGCAAATTTACCTATGGCCTCAGACAATCGGATCTCACTTGAAATCACGGCGGAGCAAGAAGACGCCATCGACAAAGCCGTCGCTGCGCTGAAAAAGGCTCTCGAAGGGTTGCTCATTAATCTCACTCCCGAGGAAAAGCAAAGCCTCCCGCGCATCGGTGACAACTCGCTGGCCTTTGACCAGAAGTGCGCCGCCTACATGGCAAACCGGGCTGACTTGATGCCGGGCTTCCTCGATCCCGTCGAAATTGCGAAGGATCGCAAGGTGGTCGCCGTCCTGCAGCCCACCCTGCGCGAGTTGGCTCCGCTGTGCGAGGGATTAATAGACACCATCATGCTGGCCAACTCCGACCTCATGGTGACCGACCTGGCCTTCTACCAAAGCGTGCGCCAGGCCGCCAAGCGCGGCGTGTCGGGCGCGGACACGATCTTCGATGACCTAAAAACCCGTTTCCCGGGCCGCCCGAAAAAAGGTCCGAACCCGCCTGCGGACTCTGAACCCGCCGAATAGGACGGTCATACCGTCATTTTTAACGGTTTGACCGTCGGGAAAGTCAATAAGAGCGTCGGTGAAGTCGGTCGGACCATCGGTGAAGTCGGTCGGACCGTCGGGAAAGTCGGTTTGACCGTCGGGAAAGTCGGTCGGACCGTCGTGAAAGTCGATCGGACCGTCAGGAATGTCGGTCGGACCGTCTAAATTCTCTTTCGGAACTCCGAGTTTCTCTTTCGGAACTCCGAGTTTCTCTCTCGGAACTCCGAGTTTCTCTCCCGGAACTCGAAGTTGATGGGAGGAATGGGAGGAATGGGAGGAATGAAAACCCGTAGGGTTCCCGCTCAATAAAGTTGCGTATTAAAATCACTTGCCCGATGACACGGAAAAGAGAATTTAAAACCAATATGACTCCACTTGGCAAACGCACCAAATTCCGCCCCTGTATTGATCTGCACGAGGGCCGGGTCAAGCAAATTGTCGGGGGGACTTTAACTGATTCTGGACCAGGACCAAAAACCAATTTTGAAAGCGATCATTCAGCGGCTTGGTTTGCGGAACTTTATCGGAAAGACGCGCTCACCGGCGGGCATGTCATCAAACTCGGTCCCGGAAACGAGGCAGCGGCCAAAACCGCCCTGGCTGCATACCCCGGCGGACTCCAAATCGGTGGCGGGATCAACGCCGAAAATGCGGGAGGTTGGTTGGAGGCGGGCGCATCCCACGTCATCGTAACCTCTTATCTTTTCAGCAAGGAGGGAAGTTTTCTGGAAGCCAACCTCGATGCTATTTTAAAGGAAGTCGGACGGGAAAAACTCATCATCGATCTTAGCTGTCGTCAAAAAGACGCCGGATGGATTGTAGCCATGAATCGATGGCAAACTCTTACGGAAATGTGGGTTGATAGCCCGACCCTGGACTATCTCTCCGGTTATTGTGATGAATTTCTTATCCACGCGGCTGATGTTGAGGGACTCTGCCAGGGGATCGATCGGGAGCTGGTCACCATGCTGGGAGCCTGGGGGAAAATTCCCATCACCTATGCAGGCGGGGCCCAAAGTATCAATGACCTGATGGAAGTGAATCGATTAAGCGGCGGGAAAGTTGATTTGACCATTGGAAGCGCCCTTGATCTCTTTGGAGGCAAGCTGATTCGCTATCAGGATTGCGTGGCTTTTAATTGCGAAGAAGTTGCCTGAATGATCGAAATGCATTAAAGCACTGCCATGATCCTGGATACACTCGAAAACGCTGCGCGCTATGAAACTCTAAACCCACGCTTCGGCAAGGCCTTTGCCTTTCTTCGGACCGTGAATGGCACCGAGGAGCCGGGCCGCATTGATCTGGATGGCGATAACTGCTTTTCCCTGGTCCAGACTTACGAGACGAAGCTAATCGAAACGGCCCTTTTTGAGGCGCACCGAAAGTATATCGACGTGCAGTTTATCTACAGCGGGCGGGAGACCATTCTGTGGGCACCTCTAGCATCCATGACGGAGGAAACCCTGGCCTACAGCGCTGAAAAAGACGTTGCCAAGTGGATGCAGCCGACGGATTTCACATCGCTGCACCTCAACGCCGGTCATTTTACCATTTTCTGGCCGCAGGATACCCATTCGCCAAGTCTGGAATGGGACAAGCCCGAGCAAGTCTTTAAAGTGGTGGTAAAAGTGGCGGTTTAATTAAGATTGAAATTTAGATTATGAAAGACTCCGATTTGCAAAGGCTCAGGGCGGGAATCCGCGATGTTCCGGATTTTCCAAAACCGGGAATCCTTTTTAAAGATATCACTCCGGTTTTGAGTGATGGTGCATTGTTCCGTCTCGCGATCGATGGATTTATTGAAACAGCAGGTGCTGCCGAGGTGACCAAGATCATCGGGATTGATGCCCGGGGTTTTATTTTCGGAGCAGCAGTGGCTGACCGCCTGGGAGTTGGCTTTGTGCCGATTCGGAAAAAGGGCAAACTCCCCTGGCTCTGCGAGGGCGTTTCTTATGATCTGGAATACGGCAGTTCCGAGGTGGAAGTGCATCAGGATGCGATCCATCCCGGTGAAAAAGTCATGATGGTGGACGATCTACTTGCCACAGGGGGAACGGCTGGTGCGGCGCTGAATCTCGTGCAAAAACTGGGTGGAGATGTGGTATGCGCCACATTTCTGATCGAGCTGGAGTTTCTCGGAGGCCGGGCCAACCTTCCCGAGGGGATCCGGGTGGAATCTTTGCTGACCTATTAAGAATCATCACATGAATCTGGTCAATACACAGTCTTTAATCGCCGCGATCAGACACGAGGATATTCTGGTTCGCAATGGGGCGCTCCTCATCCTTGCGGAAGCAGGTTTCCAGAGGGGAATCGAGGCCTCCCGCGCAGTGATGGACACACTGGAAAAGTATGGCTGGGAGAATGCTTTTTGCCAACACGGCGGCATCATCGCGTTGCCAATCGATGACGAAATCGCTAAGCGAGCGCTTCGTTTCCTGCCGCAGGTTGAAAAGCGGTTTGATACCACGTGGGGCAAACTCATGGTCGGCGGTGTGTTTTTTGACTGGCTGGTGAATGCACCGCCCGCCACCTGCCTGGCGCTTCGCGAAGAGTTTGAGTCGCTCGCAAACGATGAAGAGACTGTGGAGCATCTCATGAACCTGGCAGAGTTTCGCATCTCTCTGGAGAGTTACGATGCAGAAAAATGTAGGCAACTTCTGGATCAGAATATCCAGATCGCGGCAAGTGGCGAGGGATCACTGGACGATGATTTTGCCTTTATTCAAGCTCTGGTCAAGCGCCTCGGAGATTTGGGAGCCCTTGATGAGGCAGAGGCCCGGGCATGGATCAATGGCAAGACCAGTTTTTCCGACTTGGACGAGATTTTTACCGTGGAGGAGATTCAAGCCTGCGTGGGATTTGAAATGATCAAACAACTGGGGAAAAACATTCCGATTAACGTATGCCTGCCATTTTTAGAGCTACAAATCGGATTTCTTTCAGATTGCATCGTCGACATCCTGGTGGCCAATGCGGACGGGGCGCTCATGAATTCGTTGATCAAGGAATATCCTCAATCGACTAAAGAAGTACAGGAAGAACTGCTGAGAGTTTTCGAAAAAGTCCAGATTCCGGGACTGGAGGAAAAAATCCGCGATTTATCGTTGCTTGAAAATGACATCGGGATGCGGGCGAATCTGGGCATCATCTTGGCGGTTTATGGCAGCGATCAAGGGATTAAGTATGCAGAAGAAACGCTGATGGATTTGTCCGGGGAAATTGAAGCTCCTGACATCATGGAGATCCTTTACGCCATTCATGTCATCCGTGGAAAATCCCCTTCGGAATTGGTTGAATGGCGGGAAATTCTCACTGAAATCCACGAAATCACATTAAAGATGATAGCGGGCGAACTCGATATCCCATTTGATGGCGACGAGGATGAATATGATTTTGAGGATGAGGATGACGACGTGAAAAATCTGATGACAACAGGCTTTCGCTCCTTGCCAATTCCAATTGTGAGGGGCGAGCCCAAAGTTGGCCGCAACGACCCCTGCCCTTGTGGTAGTGGAAAGAAATATAAAAAATGCTGCATTGCAAATGCACTCTAATCTAACCATCGGCACGCCTGGGCGAGGTGTTAGGGAATCAGTTTGAGACAAGCTCTTTCACCAAACTCTGGAGCTTTTCAGCTGACCATTGGCCGGGGGCATTTGGCTTCTGGAGATAGCCGTAATTCAGACAGGAACCAGCCTGGGCCAGTACCAGTCGGGAAATTTTTCCAAGTTTGCCCATCCCCATGGCACTGATGGCCCGGCCCTGAGCCTTCTGGGTTTCGACCAGTTTAATCAAATGATTTAGTTCGGAGAAAGTGTTCACCACCACCGCGATTTTAGCGATATCAGCTCCTGCCTCATAAGCCCGATCCGCAATTGAGAAAAGCTCACTCCGGCCCGGGCACTGGTTAAAATCATGATGGGAGATCACAACGCCCTTTCCGCTGCTTTGGGCCATTGCCATCACTTCGCGAATCGCGGGCGCATTGATGGATCGCAGTTCGGTATCGATCAGATCACTAATCGCCAAATATCGTTGATATAAGGCGCAGCGGGTGGCGAGATCACAGTGGTTGACCCCGCCCTCATCGGGATGCCGGACCGTAGTCAAAAATCTCACCCGATACGAGAGTTTCGGAATCATTTTTTCAATCAGATCGAGATGATTCCGCAGATTATCGATCCGTAGCTCCAAAAAATCTGGCAGGGCACGGTTCGATTGGTGGGCGAGCCAATGCAGATCATCCTCCTGAGTCACGGTTGCCACCACATAGGGGCGGTCTGAAGTAAAATTTCTCACCGTTTAATAACCCTCATCTTTTGAGTGAAATCAATGACGTACTCCCGATTCAACCCTGTTGCCTCGCTGATTCAACCCTGTTGCCTCCACCAAACCTCATTCACGGGATTTTTAAAAGTATTTAACTAAAGTTAAAAATAATGGCTTTAAAACAATAGAGTTTATGGTAATTTGCAAAAACTTATTTGGAGGCTGCTCCAAATCCACCGTGAACAATTGTTCGTCCATGACTGCCGCTTCATTTCATCATTTAACCTGGGGCTTGTTCCGTGCTTCCATATTTGGCTTCGCACTGAGTTCCTGCACGACTACCGAGCAAACCGACTACACCAGCGACAGTCAGGCCCGGTCTTCCTGGTTCGGACTAAAAAAAAATTGCGAAGAGGTCAGCAAAAAAGAAGCCTTCGCCGAACCGAAATTTGAGTGTGTAAAAATCGAGAATCAAATTGCCCCAAGTCTGCTTCAGCCTCCAGCTGGTGAATATAGAATTGGGCCGGGTGATGAACTGGATATCGAAATCGCCGAAGACCTAGCCAGCCGGACCACTGCCAAAGTGATGCCCGATGGCATGTTGTATTTCAATGTGGCCAACGGAATTAATGTAAAGGGAAAAACGATTCGCGAAGTGTCTGCGGCTCTCTCAGAAGCCCTCTCTTATGACTACGTTGCTCCGATCGTCACCGTTAATGTCGCAAAGGCTGATAGTCAGCGATTCTGGATCCTTGGTCAGGTTAAAAATCCAGGCACCTTTCCCTTACAAAAGCCCACCACTCTGATAGCCGCCCTTTCCCAAAGTGAGGGACTTGGCGTTTCCAATTTCGGCAATGAATCTGAAGAAACCGTTGATCTATCCCGTGCCATATTGATTCGTGGAAAAAAGCTGGTACCGATTGATTTCGAGGCGCTTATCGAGCGTGGTGACATGTCGCAAAACGTCTATGTGCATCCCAATGACTATATCTACCTGCCATCGCGCTTGAACAACATGGTCTATGTTTTTGGTCGAGTAAACAATCCCGGACCGGTATTCTACGATAACAATACCACGTTGCTTTCAGCCGTTGCCGCAGCTGGTGGTCCCCGTCCGGATGCGATTGTGACCAAGGCCACTATCATCCGCGGGGGTAATCATGAACCGGAGGTCAGCATCGTCGACCTTCAGCAACTCATGAGGGGGCAGACGCCAAATTTGAAGCTGAAGGGTGGAGATATCGTCTGGCTGCCACTCAGCCACTGGACAGACATCCGCAACTACACGGAATCGATCCTTTTAACCGCAGGTCAGGCTCTCGCCGTGCAGGGCGGCTTATCAAGCGTGGGAAGCTCTGGAGGAGTTGGAGTCAATATCAACGCGGGTCAATAATCTGCTGATCATTTATCTTCAGGATACAAACCGGCTTGGAGACCTATGGTTCCATAGAGGGTTTTTAAATAAGAATCGGGATCGCGGGTGATTGACTCGTATAAATTCTGGGTGGATTCCAGACGAGCGCGCAGCCCGAGTCGATCCGCCTCGACCTGGTAGTGCTCTTTTTCGAGGAATTTTTCGAGTTCCTCGATGTGATTTTTCACCGCTCGTTTGCGAAATGCTACTTTGGCGACCAGGCGATCTCGATACCAGTCACTACTAATTACTTTCTCCCGATTAAAGAGTTCACGAACTTCGGGATGGGTTATGGATTTCCCTTCCCAATTCCCGTATGCCATAATGTGAAGCAGAGCTTTTAAGGGAGGAATCGCCAAATCGATACTGCCATCCTTGAAGTAGTCGAGAGCGACTCGCTTCTGGGTTTCAGAGATGTTCTTGATACCATCCACATAGGCCTCTATTCCCTGTTCCTCGGGCCGCAGCATTTCGGGGGTGAAGACGGTGCTGGGTTCATTAAACACTCGACCGAAAAAGCGACGTACAAAGTTCAGGTTTATCCGATAACCGAGACGGCTCGCCGAGATGGTTTCGCCCTGGTGTTCAAAGTCTTCCAATTTGTCGAGGTAGCCGTTTTCGATCAGGTATTCTGGCTTTCGTTCGCTGAGAAACATCCGACTCCACACTTCGGGAACAATCAGGCTGATATCGTGATCCACTTTGTATTTCGGACCGACATATCCTGCAGCGGTGGAAAATCCCTCGTATCCGCTCACCACGTAGCTGAGTAGGGCACCGTTCAAATCTAGAATCGGTAGCAGGGCGTTGAAAGGCCCCTTGGTCAGGGCCCCTTCCGACCCGGCACCGGTGGTGGAGGGACTCTTCCCGGTCAGGCTGGCAATAAAGTCCATAAACAACTCGGGCAACTCTTGATAGTGAATCGGCCCAAAGACCGCCAGGGCGCGGATTCCGGCTTCGGGATTCGGCGGATTGTTTCTCCGGCCCGGCAGCACCGCGTGAACGGGGTTGAGTACTGCCTGGTCGGGCCGGAGCCTGCGGAAAAGGCGGGCTCCCACTTCGGCGAGGTATTCAGCCCGTGGGTTCTCCAAATCGGGGCGATTTTGCAGGTAGCGCGGATTTTCCGATGGCTTTCCACCAACCATCCGGGGATGGGCCGAGGTGATACAATAGTCGGGTCTGTTCTCGTCTTTCAAATAGCCTTTCAGGGTCTTTTTGATCGGGTCGGTGAATTGGTTGAAGCGGATTGCATCACCCACAATCGACTTGGTTTCATCAAGCGTTTTGGGTTCATAGTTGGAAAAAAAATTGTCTCCCTTCGAAAAATCGATTTCGGTTTGTTTATCGTAGCCGGGGTGAATGGCATCATCCGGGCGCTGAAAAAGTCGGTATTCGCAGTTCTGGGTAAATTTGTAACTGGGGAAGCGGACATCAGGGTGGAGGACAGATTCGTCCAGATTCCCCGCCGGGATGGTGACGGATGCGGTGATGTCATCCTCTCGCTGCAGCTTGGTTGATGGAGAAAAGTCTTTGCGGAGTCCGAACATCCGCCATGATCCATCTGCCGCATAACCGATTCTCAGGTAGCGGGTCATCACGGTGGCACGGCGGTATTTCAGGAGGAATCCAGGCTCCCCGTTGACGCTGTCAACATGGAAGCGGCTCCGCCAGTCCTGCCCCCAGTCGGCTTTCCAATAGCGTTTCAGGGTAAAAATGAAATCGCGCACCGTCCGGGGAATCGAGGCTATAAATTCGTTGTATTCCGGGGTAAACTCATCGCTTTGAGAAAAAAGCCGTATCACAGAGCCGAGCGAGCGCTCGGGGTCGAGGATCTCCCGACTCTCCTCGCCGTTGCGTTTGGGTTTGAGGTACCGATCACCGTAGTTCCGCCGGAGTAGTTCTTTGACGAAGAGCATGTCGCGGTGGAAGTCGGGCATGATCACCGGCCCCTCCAACATGGCATCCGCCAGGGATTTCGAGATCTCGGATTTGCCCCCCCCGGATACGGTGCAGGGCTTGTGGCAAAAGGTGCCCTCAGCATTGGTGCCCACGAGGCGCCAGCGCTGGCCCTGGCTGGGTTTGCGCATCTCCACCTTGTAGCCGGAGGGCATCACATATGTATTGTCCGGTTTTAGTTGAATTTGGTGGGTCCCCGTGTTGTTGTCCCAGAAAATGGATTGAGCGTGCAGATCTATGTGCACCCCCTCGGGCAGGTAAATGATATTTGGCCAGTTTTTGTCGATCCCGTAGCCCTCTGGTTGCAGGTCCATGGTGTGGCCGTGGTTTTTGATCACCTCTTCAAGGGTGTGGTCGACCTCTTGTCGATAGGTGCTCAGGTTAAAGTATTCACCCAGGTCGAAGCTGGGGAAAACGAGGGCCCCACCAGCGTGTTCTTCCTCCACATTTCCGTAAAGATTGGTGGCGTAGGAAATTTGGGTTTTGACCTCCTTTTTGCAGTAGCCAAAATAGTTGTCAGCGATCAGGGTGACCACCACTCCGTCCAGATCGCGGGCGGTCAGCTTGAAGGCCCCACCGTTGTTGTAGAGTTCATCTTCATTTTCCCAGCACATTTTCTGGGCTTTTTGGAGTTCTGTCGCCTCGCTGATGTGGGGCAGACCAACGTCCTTTTTTTTGATGGTAATGAGGTGCGGAGCGAGGATGACACAGCCGCTGTGACCCGTCCAGTGCTGCACATCCAGCCGGGCGTCGTTTTCTGGCAAAAAGGGATCTCCAGCGTTTCCGAAGATGGACTCAACAAAATCGAGATTGGAAACCAGGTTACCCGGGGCAAAAAAGCGGGTTTCCATGGTTTTGGCCACGCTCACCCCCGGGACCATCGGACTGACCACCGGGCGGAGCAGAACCGAGGCAAAGGCCCGGACCGGGTGGGGTTCCTCCGAGGTGTAGGGCAATACCATCAGGTCCATTGGTGGATTGAGGGCGGCCCTCAGCATATGGGCAAAGGTCACCTTGGGCACCGAGATTTTGTCTGCGGCGATGGGCAGGCCGCCCTCCGTCACATGGAACACACCCTGGGTGGTGCGTCGGTCTTTGGCCGGGTTGTGGCAGACCCCCTGCCAGGCCCGGTAGCTGGAGACAATGCTGGATTGAAATTTATCCGAGCGGGAGGGCAGGGAGAGGAGGCGGGAAAGTCCGTGTTTTTCGAGGACCAAAGCATCCGGCAGTAGAGGTTCCTTGTCATCGAAGACACCAGTGCCATCGAGGTACTTCCGGAGCCATTTCGTGATGTGATCATCCGCCGGGCAACGATGGCTCTTGAGTTGGCGGAGTCGTTCCTGGAAATTGAGGATCAGTGATCGGCCCATTTCGAGAAAGGGGAAGTCCTTCTCATCACCCACGATGGGAAATCCCCGCGCCGCGAACTTGAGATTGATGTAATCCGCAAACTGACTGTTCTGAGCCTCTCCCGGTTGCCCGGGTTTTCCATCAAAACCAATTTGTTCTTTCAAGTTCGTCGCCATAAAAGCGACCCGGTATCACAATTCATGCCAAGGTTAAAGGAATTTTATTTTCACCTGAGAAATCCTCACGGATTCCTCTACTGAGAAATGTTAACAGGAGGAACTTATTGGTAATAGACCAGTTCAAACTCAGCCACCAGATTGGCAACTCTTTTGGCCGGAATCACCAGGGTGGCGTGCTGGTCGACCCGGGCTATCGCCACTCCGTGCCACTTTCCAGCGCGATCAAATACCGGGGAACCTGCCTGCGAAGGATCCAGAGTCAGGTCAGTTTCAATCACTTCGGGATAACCAGACCGCTTTTGGTTTACTTGCAGGCCAATCCGCTCCCAATGTTTGCTGAGAGCCTTTTGGGTGCCTGCAGGGATGCCGTTGAAGGCGCTGCGAATCGAATTGGTGACTGCGCCAACTTTCCACGTCTCTTCGGAGCTGAGGATCCCGACAAAGGAACCGATGAAGCTTTCCTGCGAAGGGAATTTGATGGAAAGGACGCCTTCAATGTGCGGCAGGCGAATCATGGCGAGGTTATCGGGCTCCGAAAGCAATTGAAATGAAGCTCCAGATACTGGCTGAAGCAGATCGCCCTCTTGGGTCTCGATGGTGAAGTCTGGATTCTGCAACGCCTCGGCTGGGCAAACCAGGTAACTAAAGCGCTGGTCCCGTCCATTGATCAAGGTGCCATAAGCGATCACCTCACCCCTGACAATCAATTTGGCTTCAGATTTTTGGGCGAGAGTGGTGGCATCACCTTTAAACTGTTCCATTAACTGGTATTCCATGAGTTCGACCATCCCAACCGGGGTCAGGGAAAGGGCAACCATGTTTTTCTGTTGATCAGCGAGACGCTGTGCGGATGTGATCCCAAGATTGAGAAAGAAGAGAGCGAAAAGAGTCAGGATGTTTTTCATGGTCTGTTGCGGCTTCGTGTGAGATTATAGCCAAGATACCTGTGTCTTTTAGTATCTAACACATTGAATTGCTATTTTCAACGTAATTTTGATAAAAATAGCATTTTCTATCATTCTAATTTGCGAAATCGATAAGCTTGATTCGGAAGGTTGTTTATTCGGTGCCTTGCTCTAAGATTTGAAGCATGGACATGAAGCCAAATCTTTTTCTAATCTGTGGGATTTTTCTCGCTTTCATCAACCGCCCACTCGTCGCCCTTGAATATGACCTGGTGATCTACGGGGGGACCTGCGCTGCGATAACGGCTGCGGTCCAGACCAAAAAAATGGGAAAATCGGTTCTGATTGTTTCACCAGATAAACATCTCGGCGGATTAAGCAGCGGCGGGCTTGGCTTTACCGATACAGGTAACAAGGGAGTGATCGGTGGTTTGTCCTGGGAATTTTATCATCGCATCTGGAAGCATTATGACAAAGACACCGCCTGGCGACAGCAAAAGAAGGAGGAATATGGCAACAAAGGCCAGGGGACGCCGGCGATGGATGGGGCGGAGCGGACCATGTGGATTTTTGAGCCACACGCCGCCGAGCAGGTTTTTGAGGACTTCATTGCTGATCACCAGATCGAGGTGATTCGCGATGCGTGGTTGGATCGCGCACTGGGTGGGGTGACGCTGGCAAATGGCCGCATCACCCAAATCAAGACCCTCGACGGAAAAACCCATCAGGGTAAAGTGTTTATGGACGTCACTTACGAGGGCGACCTGCTCGCTGCTGCCGGAGTGGCCTTTCATGTGGGGCGGGAAAGCAAAGCAATCTACGGGGAGGAGTGGAATGGCATCCAGACCGGGGTGCTCCATCACCGACATCACTTTGATGCGATACCAGGAAAGGTGCGCATCGATCCCTATATGGTGAAGGGCGATCCAACCAGCGGAGTCCTGCCGAAGGTTAGCCCGCTGCCGCCTGGAGAAAAGCATGCGGGAGATAACAAAGTCCAGGCCTACTGTTTCCGGATGTGTCTGACCAATGATCCATCCAACCGGATCCCATTTCCGAAACCGGAGGGCTACGATCCCAAATCCTACGAGCTGCTCGCCCGGATTTTAGAGACCGGGTGGAACGAAGTTTTCGGAAAATTTGACCCGATCCCAAATCACAAAACCGACACCAACAACCATGGGCCGATGAGCACAGACAACATCGGGATGAACTACCGCTATCCAAATGGCACCTACGAAGAGCGCCGCGCCATTATCAAAGAACACGAGAACTACCAAAAAGGCTGGCTCTACTTCATCGCCAACGATCCCCGCGTGCCCAAAGCCATCCAGGAGGAAATGAATACTTGGGGCCTTCCCAAAGATGAGTTCACCGACAACGGCAACTGGTCCCACCAACTCTACATCCGCGAGGCCCGGAGAATGGTAGGGAAATATGTCATGACCGAAAATGATCTGCTCGAAAGAATCGAAACCCCGCAATCCGTGGGGATGGGCAGCTACACCATCGATTCGCACAATGTGCAACGCTACATCACTCCGGAGGGTTATGTGCAAAATGAAGGCGATATAGGAGTGAAGTGTTCCCCATATGAAATCGCCTACGGTTCATTGGTGCCCAAAAAATCTGAGTGCGAAAACCTGCTGGTTCCGGTATGTGTTTCCAGTTCGCACATCGCCTTTGGCTCGATCAGGATGGAGCCGGTTTTTATGATCCTTGGCCAGAGTGCCGCCACTGCTGCCGTGCAGGCGATCGATGATGGTGTCGCAGTGCAGGACATCGACTATGAAAAACTCCGCAAACGACTCCTCGCAGACGGACAGGTTCTGGAGTACACCCCGACCCATGCGGGAAATGGGATTGATCCTACCAAGCTTCCCGGAATCTTGGTGGATGATTCACGGGCTGAGTATCAAGGCAACTGGCAGACGAGCACCGCACACCGGAAATATCTGGGGATGGGTTATCATCACGATGGTGGCAATCAAGACGGTAAATCAAGCGTTAACTTCAAGGCGAAACTCCCCAAACGTGGGTGGTACGAGGTTCGTCTCGCTTATACCTCGAACAGCAATCGCTCCAGTCAGGTTCCGGTCATGGTTAATCACATTGGAGGACAAACGGAAGTGATCTTAAACGAAAGGGAAACTCCCGAGATTGATGATTTGTTTGCCTTTGTGGGTTCTTTCGAATTTACCGAGGATGCCTCCGTAAGCATCAGTAATAAAGGAGCTGATGGCCATGTTGTAGTTGACGGGGTACAGTGGCTACCGGTGGATAAATAACATACTGGCATAAGACTGTCATTCAACAGGGTACAATCAACCATTAAATAGGGTACAATCGGGATTTCCGCCCGAAAGGTTATTTTACGTGATCAACGCGTTGAATTTGATGCGAAACACCGCTTCATTTGAGTATGAAATTTACTTTCCTTTGGTTGGGGCTATTTGGTTTTTGTTCTTTGGTTGGGGCTCAGGATAGTCCGAATATTGTCTTCTTCTTTGCGGATGATCAGACTTCGAGCGTGCTTGGTTGTTATGGGAACCCGCTGGCGAAAACTCCCAACATCGATGCCCTGGCAGCTAGGGGCACGCGGTTCGACAATGCCTGTGTCAGTCAATCGATCTGCTGGGTTAGCAGGACAACGATTCTTACTGGCTTAACAGGTCGCAGCTACGGGACTTATGGCAACGAGGAACTCGCCAAACCGGAAGCGGTGAACACCCTTTACTCCGATCTTCTCCGGGAGAATGGCTATCACACCGGCTACTTCGGCAAATGGCATGCAAAAAATCCTAAAGGATACAAACCGGAGGAGCACTTCGACAAGTTCGAGATGATCGGGCGAAATCCCTATTTCAAGGTCCAGCCGGATGGATCGCTGCGCCATGAGACGGACCTAATTGTGGATAGCGGAATCGAGTTTCTCAAAAACAAACCAAAGGATAAGCCCTTTGCGCTGAATCTGTGGTTTAATGCCTGCCATGCCGAAGATAACGACCGGCGGCCCGGAATCGGGCATTTCCCCTGGCCCCAATCGGTGGACGGACTTTTTGAGGACACGGAGATGTATCCCCCCCGGTTAAATGATCCGGCGATCTTTGACAATCATCCCGAGTTTTTGAAAACTTCGATGAATCGGGAGCGCTATTTCTGGCGGTGGAATACGCCGGAAAAATACCAGACCAACATGAAAGCTTATTTCCGAATGGTCAGTGGCATCGATCACGCGATGGGCCGGTTTATGAAGGAATTGGAGGTTGCCGGTTTGGCGGATAACACGATCATCGTCTATTCAGCAGACAATGGCTATTACATGGGAAACCGGGGTTTTACCGGGAAGTGGACGCATTACGAAGAGTCACTGCGGGTACCTTTAATCGTTGCGGATCCAAGAGTTGACAAAGCGGCTCGGGGTCGGGTGACGCGGGCCACGTCGCTAAATTTGGATCTCCCGGCGACCTTTCTGGACTGGGCCGGGGTCAAAATCCCGGAGCGCTACCAGGGGCAAAGTTTAAAACCGATCGTGGAGGATAAAACGCCTCCAAACTGGCGAACTGAGACCTTTCACGAGCACTTCGCGGTTCGCAGCCGAATCCCGGCTTTTGAAGGCCTCCGCAATGAACAGTACAAATATGTGCGGTATATCGATCAGGATAACTACGAGTTTCTCCACGATCTGAAGGCTGATCCCGATGAACTGGTCAACCTGGCGGGTGATCCGAAACATGCCAAAACGCTGGAAGCGATGCGGCAGCGAACCACTCAAAAAGTCGCGGAATACGGTGGCCCCCTCGCTCCGATGAAGGAGAAATTTGCGAGGTCAACTGATCCTCATCCCGTGGCATCTGCAATGGTCGGGGCTATGGCGGATCAAGACGGTTTTGTCTCACTTTTCGACGGTAAATCTCTCCGTGGCTGGGATGGCGACAAACTTTACTGGTCGGTCAAAGAGGGCGCTATTACCGGAGTCACCGATGGAACCCTGAAAATGAACCGCTTTATCACCTGGAAAGACTCCACGATAAAGAATTTCGACCTCCGGATGAGGGTGAAAGTTTCGCCGGGTGGAAACAGTGGGCTGCAATACCGTGGCAAATCCCGCCCCGATCTCGGTCTGGACATCGTCAGCGGTTACCAGTGCGATGTGGTCGCCAACAATCCACTTTATAATGGGATGCTTTATGAGGAGAAAGGCCGGAGAATCCTCTCCCATACCGGCGAAAAAGTAGTCATCGCGCCGGATGGCCAGCCCTGGGTGGTCGGGCATCTGCCTTTCCAGGAATTTGCGCCCGATCAATGGCGGGAGTACCGGGTGCTGGCCCGGGGCAATCACCTGGAGCACTGGATCGATGGGTATCCCACCGCCGATTTGATTGATCTGGATGAAAAGGGCCGGGCTTTGGAAGGCGTCCTCGCCATGCAGGTGCATGTTGGCCCTGCGATGCAGATCCAGTTCAAGGATATCCGGATCAAACACCTTCCCGATGATTTGCCGATGATCTCTGCCAAAGAAGTCAGCATCCCGCCCGGGGCCTACCTGGTTCAGCCGCAGGGCAAATTGCCAAAGGACTGGAAGGCACCGGTTTATGGGGAGCAGAAGACTCCATGATGACCAACAACGAAGAGTCCTTTGACATCAAACGATTGCAGTCTAGGGTGGAAAAGTAGAATAATCACAATGGCGAACTGGCTACTGAGGATGGGAGGGCTCACTCTTTTGGTTTTGGCGGTGGGCTGTCTTCCTGACGAAGATACCACCCCGTCGTCAGCCTTGTTTCCTACCACTCACTACGGCGAGGTGCGACCAGACTTTACTGGGCTGGTAGCGAGCCATGCTGATCGGGAGACCGTGGAGCTATATGCACTATACGGCGCCCAGTCGGGTGAGATTGATCGGAAATCGCTGAAACCGATCCAAGATGCCTTGATGCAGCAGGGCTGTTGTGAAAACGCCGCCAATGGCCGAAAGGTCTATCGCACCCAGTCGATGGTTCAGGCCCAGCAACTGCTCCAGAGCCTCTGGCCGGAGGAAAAATGGACGCCCGATTCTGAACTGGCGAAGCGATTTGTCATGGCCCCCAATAGCACCGTGGCCATGTTTGGCCAGAATGATCAACGGATCATGTTCTTCGATTCCGCAAACCGACTTTTGGAGGTTTATCCGAAAGTTGATTAATTTTCCCCGGAGACAGCAGCCGGAGCAACTCGATTTTTCTTAAAGAATTCTTCCTGGCAAAGGGCTTCATCCCCGTTTTTGTCCATTGATTTGAAATTCGCTTTGATTTCGGCATCGATCTTGAGAGGCCGTCTGGCTTCGCGATATTCCTGGAAAGAAACGACCTGGTCGTGGTTGCGGTCACACTTCAAAAACCGGAATGTGGGTAGAGGTATTGAGGGTGTATCGGGCAATTCATCAGTCTGCGGTACCGATTTTCCACGCCAGATTTTGATACCCTTAAACCCGCCGCCATTCCCGCCCGCCAGAAATATCAGGTGGGTTTTGTCCTTCTCAAAAGCCGGATCCTTCCCCCGGAGAATCACTTTCTCGTTGATGGTGATCGCAAACTTTTCTTTCAGAATTTCGATGTTCGCGGTATGCCAGGCATCGGGACCGAGATTTGCATTCACCAGGCAGCAAACCCGGGTCGGTTTTTCCTGCTGGTCCGCTACTTTGACCCAGCAGCAGTGGGGGGTCAGGCCGACAGTTCGCATTGTCCCCGGTGCGCGGATTGAAAAAGATGATCGCTGCCCGTCTCCGAATCGGAATTTGAAGGCCACCACCATCAGGGGGGACATCTCAGTTTCGATTCGCAACGCCGGGTGCCTCTTCTCATCACTTTTGGTCGTGGCTACAAACGATTCGCCCTTCACTTTCCACTCACCGGAGACTGGTTTGGCATACGCAGGCAACGGGCCGTCATCCAGCAGCGTGAGGAAAGTTGGCTCATGCGGTAAAACCAGAGATTGCGCCGAGCCGCTTTCGACTTGAACCAGCGCTGTCAGCAGCACCACACTGGTCAAAAAAAACTGGCAGGGTCGGTTCAAAGGCATGATTTCTTAATGAGTCGGGGCGGCCACTGTCCCCTCCAGGACTTCCCGTTTCCGGCGATCCACGATCCGGTCGGCGATGCCGAGCACCATCTCCTCCATCAGCAATCGCAGGTGGCTTCCCGCCCGATAGTCTGCCGGAGCCAGAAAATCAATCCGGGCGGCTGCACCTGAGAGTTGAAAAGCTTTGCGGAAACTGGTTCTCGACGGATCAGAGGGGTTGTAAACCGCGATGGTGTGGCCTTTGGCCCGCTTTAGGACCGTAAAACAGGGCACGTCTGTCGGGCCATCCCCGATGTAGATCATATTGTGAAAAGGAATCGGTCGCAGTTCCTCCGGCATGTGATCGTTGACATCCTGGTGGTGTCCCAGCATGCCCTTGTTGATACGGAAGAGGTATTGAGTTTTCGCGGTATGAGAAATCACCCGCTTGGGAAATGAAATGTACCCCGCCTCATTCTCGGCAAATTCACAGCCGAAAATTTCCTTGATGAATGGCTTGAGGGCGCTTCCGTCGATCAGGGTTTTGATACCGCTCGAAATAATATAGTGCTCGATTTTTATTTCCAGAGCCCGGTGTTCCGGTGTAAGAACCTGATTGATCTCTTGGAACATTTCCGGTAACCCCGGGAAAAACTTCAGATCCTTTCCCAGAGCCATCAAATCAGCATTGGAGGGGCGATCCATCTGCAGATAATCAAGCATCACCTTCAAATAGGCCAGTTCACTTTCATACTCCTGATCGTTGACCAGTTTCTGGCACTTTTTCCAAAATTCCGCCGGGTTGATTCCGAATCTGGGGAATAACACCTCATCCTGCATGTAAGTGGGACTCAGGGTTTGATCGTAATCGTAAACCAGACCAATAATGTTTTGTGGTGCCGCCATGTTCCGCCAAGTTACCACGAATTCGGCTCAGAAAAGGCCAAATTTTATGAGAAACGTTACCGTTTCTTCACCTCCACGATCATGGGCTGGCTCACATT
>JBGSJM010000008.1:0-46357 GCA_041742015.1 Verrucomicrobiales bacterium
AAGAGGCGGCGGCTTCCGAGCGGATCAGGAGGGACTCCGAAGACCAGTTGACCTTGGCCACCCCTGCCGCAACTCCCGCTGCCAGTTGTTCTTCCGTGAGTCCGGAGGAACCGTGCAACGCGATCCCGATGGGACGCCCAGCCAGCTCCGAAGCCAAATCGCGATGAGCGCGGATCGCTTCAAGACTGAATCCGCCTAGATCGTTGCCCAGGCCGTGTTTAGTGCCGACGCCTGGGGCCCAGAGAGCGAGACGGCCCGGCATCCGCTTTTCCACTTCGCCAAACAAACTCCGCGTCTCCTTGATCGGCGTGACGCCATCATCCACGCCTGCTTCCATCTCAAAGGTGAGCGGCAGCCCTTCCTGCGCGGCGATCTCGCACAGCCTGATCACGGTGGCGATGTTTTCCTCAGCGCTCATCGCGGATGAATCCAGCGAGAGACTGGATGCGCCCATCCGCATGGCATGGGTGAGAATCCTCACTGTCTCCGGCCCTTTGATGTGATCGGTATGATACACGACAGGTACTCCACGAAAACGATCAGAGGACGCGAGCGTGTGCAGATCTGCCAGGAAGCGGTCGATGCCGAGAAGCGGATCACCTGCGCCAAAGCTGTGCCCGGTCAGTTGCCAAAGACTGGTCTCGATAATGATGGGCGCATCGCACTCGCGAGCCGCGATGAGGCAGTCTACGATGGCCGCAGGACTATCCGCATTGACAGCCAACACGGCGTAACCGGTGGTGGCAGCGTGTTCATAGAGTTTTCTGGTTTGTTGAGGAGTTAACAGCATAAAGCACGAATGGACACGAATTATTGAGGCACTAATGGACACGAATCAGTTACGTCCGTGCGTTTGGTAGTGGCGGCGGGCTGGTTGTTGATGAGAAAGTTGAGGGTGTTCATGACTTGGAAAGAATTTGCAGATACCATTCCACGGTTGCGCTGAATGTGGCGGTGCCGTCCTCGGCCCGGACTTCGACGGCCACCTCAACCATGGCGCGCCCCCTGCTTGCCAACTGCGCCTGAATTTCTGTGGCATCGGACTGCATCAGCCGTGCCGATGCGAGCAACATTCCGTGGGCGGGCTTGCGGAATTTCCCCTCGAAACGGCGCACTACTGGCACCACCTGAGTCGTGTCCTGAAGAAGGTCCAAGAGAAGTTGGCCGCTCGCCGCCTCGGCCAACGCCATCTGAGCCGACGCGTGAACTGTGCCAAGGTGGTTGCCGTTTCTCTCAGCGGCTGGGAGTTCGAGCAACACGCCCTCACATTCGCTCTTTCGCAAGCCAATGTGGGCATTGAAGGGCAGGTCGGTGATCTTCATGATGGTATGATGCAGACTTTCAGTGCCGCACCGCTTTCCATCAGCGGGAAGGCTTCATTGATGCGCTCCAGCGGGAGGGTGTGGGTGATGAACTTTTCCGCTGGGAAACGTCCGCTGTGTAGCAAGGCAAAGGCGGCCTGGAAATCACTCTTCTTTTCCGAATAGCTGCCGCTGATGACGAGTTCCTTGTAATGGATGTGATTCACATCGAGCGGCGCGATGGGATTCGATTTCGGCAATCCGGCGAAGAAGTTCACGCGGCCTGCTTTGGCGGCGATCTCCAGTGCGTCGTTCTGCGCAGGTGCAGCGCTGACAGCAACGATGGTGACATCTGTGCCGAAGCCGTCAGTGAGATCGCGCACTTGGTCACGATGCGAACCATCACCCTCCACCAGCAGCGCGGCGTCGATGTCGAAGCGTTTCGCCATTTCCAGCCGGGCAGGATTGTTATCCAGCACGATGACTTTTTGGGCTCCCTGCAAACGGGCCAGCGCGGCGTGCATCATACCGATGGGGCCGGCTCCGATGACGGCGACAGTGTCCTTCAACCCAATACCCAGCCGCGAGTGCGCATTCATGCAGCAGCCAAGCGGCTCAGCGAGGGACATGTGCTCGTTAGAGATGTCGGAAGTGACCTTGAAGAGGTTCCCCTGCTGCACCGCGATGGCCGGCACTTTCATGAAAGGTGCAAAAGCTCCGTCGTGGTGGTAGCTCATCGTGGTGCGGTGCGCAGTGAGGTTTTCCCGTCCCATCTCCACATAGCGATCCCGCTCATGGACGATGACGATATACATCACGACCCGGTCGCCGACCTGCACATTGGCATCCGGTGCCCGTGATTCGACCACAGTGGCACAAAACTCATGGCCGAGAATGCGCGGCGGAATGATCTTTTTGTCGCCATGACGATACGTGCGCAGGTCCGTGCCACAAACCGAGCAGGCATGGATTTGCAGGAGCACTTCACCGTCATCGAGAACGGGAATAGGATGTTCAATGACCTGAAGGTCTTCTTTTCCTAGGTAGGTGGCAGCCTTCATTTTAAGACATCCAGTTGGTTGATTTCGAGGTCCACTTTGAGGTGACCTTCTTGGTCTTTGTCCAAAACGAAATCGCATCGCGACCGGTAATGTCGCCGGGACCGAACTTGCTGGCGTTCCAGCCGCCAAAGCCGAAAGGATCACGCGGGACAGGCACGCCGATGTTCACGCCGATCATGCCGGCCTCGGCCCGCATCTCGAAGTAGCGGGCAGTGGCTCCGCTCGTGGTGTAGATGCAGGCGGCGTTGCCGTAGGGATTGGCGTTTTCGATGGCGATGGCTTCATCCAGCGTCTTCACGCGGAGAATGCTCAGCACGGGGCCGAAGATCTCGTCATTGGAGCATTCATCTTCACGCGTGATCCCGTCGATGAGGGTGGGGCCGACGTAGTGGCCAGGGCGGTTTTGCCCGCGACCATCCAGCCGCACTTTCGCCCCGCGTTCTGCCGCGCGGGTGATGTAGCCTTCGATACGCTCCTTCGCCTTGGCGCTGATGATGGCACCGATCTCTCTGCCACAAGCGAGACTTCGCATCTCACGCTCGATGGAGTCGATAATTGAGTCACAATCGCCGACTGCGATCAAAACACTGGCCGCCATGCAGCGCTGTCCGGCACAGCCAACCGCGCTGGAAACCACGTTTTTGGCGGTGATGTCAGGATCAGCATCGGGAACAACGATGAGGTGGTTTTTCGCTCCGCCAAGCGTGAGCATGCGCTTGTTCGAAGCGACGCCACGATCATACACCGCCTTGGCCACCGCCGTGGAACCGACAAAGGCCGCTGCGGCAATGCCGGAGTGATCAAGGACGGCTTCCACGGTTTCGCGGTCGCCTTGCACGATGTTAAAGACGCCATCAGGCAAGCCGGATTCCTTTAACAGATCCGCCATCAACAGCGGCGTGAAGGGCACCTGCTCGCTGGGCTTCAGGATGAAACTGTTGCCGCAAGCGATGGCCATGGGGAACATCCACATCGGCACCATGGCCGGAAAATTGAAAGGCGTGATGCCTGCGACAACGCCAATGGGAAAACGCCGCGTGTAGCAGTCCACGCCGGTGCTGACCTCCAAAATCTCGCCTGCAAATAGCTGCGGCAGGCTGGCGGCATACTCCACGATCTCGATCCCGCGAGCGATGCCGGCGGCGGATTCCGCAATGGTCTTGCCGTTCTCCGCTGTGACCTGTTTGGCGAGATCTCCGATGTTTTTTTCCACCAGCGTTTTAAACTTGTAAAGCACCTGCACTCGATCTTTCACCGGCACCAGGCTCCAGCTTTGGAAGGCCTTTTGCGCGGATTCGACGGCCTGATCCACGATGGCGGCATCTGCGACTTGCACGTGGCCGAGCGCAGTGTCATCAACTGGCGAGGTGAGTGGATTCAAAGAGCGGGACCCGGCTTCGACCCGGATTCCATTGATGTAGTGTGTTGCTGTCATGAGTTGAATTGGAGAATGGATGGAAGTTGAGGAATAAATTCGGTGCCCCGCGAAGCCAGCGCAATCCCGCCGAGCAGTCCCGCTTTGTCGCCGAGATGGGAGGCGCGCACCTCCACATCATCCGTCGGAAACATGCCGACCCGAGCATGAAGCGTGCGCCGCACCGGCTCGATGAGTAGATCCCCGAGCTGGGCCACGCCACCACCAAGCACGATCATGCGGGGATGCAGGGCACTGACGATATTCGCAGCGGCGAGGCCGATCCATGTGCCGATGCGCTCAATCGCACTGAGCAACATCGTGTCCCCTTCGCGGGCAGCCTGCCCGATCATCGCGGCGGTGACGAGGTTCAAATCACCCCCGCACAGCTCATGAAGGTGCGGTGCATTGCCACTGAGCAGCAGACGCACCCCCTCTGCAGTGAGCGCAGGACCACTGGCGACGGTTTCCAGACAGCCATGACTCCCACAGCCGCAGGGCAGTCCATGCGGGTCGACAGTTTGATGACCCAGTTCGCCAGCCGCATTTAACGGGCCGAGGCGCAGACGACCATCGAGCACCACGCCGCCACCCACTCCGGTGCCGAGTGTGAAAAAGACAAGATCGCGCACCAACTGTCCATGGCCAAACACCAACTCGCCCAGGGTGGCGGTGCGAGCGTCATTGAGCACATACACGGGGAAGCCGAGGGCCTGCTCCATTTTCCCTCGCACTTCGATGCCGCGCCATTGCGTGGGCATGTTGGGCAAAAATCGCGTCGTTCCCGTGCCCACATCCACCAGGCCGGGGACGCCGATACCCAGCGCGGTTGGTTTCGTTCCAACACGCTCCGCCAGCCCTTGAATCATCTCGGTCATGCGCGAAATCACCAGATCCGGGCCTTCATGGGAGCGGGTCGGCTGTTTAATCTCGGCGACGAGGATGCCGTCGCTTTGGGCGAGCGCGGCGTGGATGTTGGTCCCGCCGAGATCTATGCTGGCAAACAGATTGGACATTAGGCCGGTGCTCCGATAAAGGGTGAAAGGACATCCCGCGCCACGCGCAGGGCCCGCTGGCGACCGGCAAGTGATTTCCCGAAGGTGTCGTCCTCGACCTCGATACACACCGGGCCATCGTAACCAGTCTCCATGAGTGTACCCATCAACGAGGCCCAGTTGATTTCCCCATAGCCGGGCAGGCGCGGCTGGTGCCACTCCAGTGGTGGGGCAAAAATCCCGACCTGGTTGAGCCGCTCGCGATAAATCTTTACATCCTTCGCGTGGAAATGAAAGAGCTTGTCTTTGAACTCGTGCAGCGCACTGGCGGGCTCGATAAACTGGAGTGCAAAGTGCGAGGGATCGAAGTTTAGCCCAAAGTTTAGAGAGGGGATGTCGCCAAATGCCCGACGCCAGATCGCCGGGGTGGTCATGAGGTTTTTGCCGCCGGGCCACTCGTCACCCGTGAAAAACATCGGGCAGTTCTCGATCCCGATGCGCACGCCGTGATCCTCCGCGAACTTCACCAGCGGTCGCCACACTTCGAGAAAGCGCGGCCAGTTTTCATCGACGCTCAATTTCCAGTTCTTGCCGACGAAAGTATTGACGGTGTTTAAGCCCAGCAACGGCGCAGCGGCGATGACTTTTTTCAAGTGCTCCAGGGCCACGGCAGCCGTTTCCGCATCAGGATCAAGCAGGTTCGGGTAGTAGCCAAGCGCGCTGAGTGATACTTCGTGCCTGGCACACAGCGCATTTACCTCGTCTGCTTTTTGCCGGGAAAAATCGGTCACGTCCACATGGGTGACACCCGCGAACTTCCGCTCCGCCTTGCCCACGGGCCAGGACATGGCTTCGATGCAGGTGAATCGCTCGGCACGCGCAAACCCGAGCACTTCGTCGAGCGTGAGTTCTGGAAGGATGGCGGAGACAAAACCTAGTTTCATGATGGTTGTAGTTTAAAGGATTCAAAGGGTGACCCAGCGGCGCTCGCGGTGGCTTTGCAAGACGGCCTCACACAGCCGCAGCTCCTCGTGCCCGGCGGCGGCATCGGCAAAAAGAGCATCCCTTTTTCCGGTGGCGATGGCGGTGTAAATACTGCGATAGAGCATCTTGAAGCCATCGGGGAAGCCTTCGGCATGGCCTGCGGGGTAATCGGTATAGCCAGCGGCATCGGTGAAATCAGCGCTGGCGCGGAGCACAGCGGCATTGCCCGCGTCGCGGCGACCATAATGGAGCAGGTCGGGATTTTCCGAGTCCCACCACACACTTTGCTTCGTCCCGTAGATCTCGATGCGGATACAGTTCTTGCGCCCGGCGGCGACCTGGGAGACGGCGAGGTTGCCGCGCGCTCCGTTGCCGAAAGCAAGTAGCACGCTGGCAAAGTCCTCCGTGTCCACGGGGCAATCCACCGTCTGCGCCGCAGCCGTGTTGGAGAATGTCTTTACCTCGCCCACGGGCCGCTTGCGGGTGCGGTGGTATGTGGAAAGGTCGGCCAGCAACTCGACGACCGGAGAGCCGAGAATAAATCCAACCGTATCGAGCCAGTGTGTGCCAATGTCACCCACGGCCCGCAGTTCGCCGCTCTCGCTGGCGAGCACCCGCCAATTGTAATCCGTCTCCTTGAGCAACCAATCCTGCATGTAGCTGCCATTCACATGGATGATTTCGCCCAGATCACCACGTTGCGCCATGGCCCGCATTTGTAGCACGGCTGGATAAAAGCGCACGTTGTAGTTCACCGCGAAAACCTTCCCCGACAGGCGCGCGGCTTCGACGATCCGGGTGGTTTCATCGGTACTCATCGCCAGCGGTTTTTCACAGACCACATGTTTTCCCGCTGCCAATGCCGCCAGAGCCTGCTCATGGTGATGGCGGTTGGGCGAGGTGATGTGTACTACATCCACCTCTGGCGAATTAACCAGCCCCACGAAGTCGTGCCCGGTAAATACCTGGAGGATGTCCCACTGGGCCGCCATCGCCCGGGCCCGCTCCGATCCACAAATCGCCGTGACCCTGACCCCGATGCGGCGCAGCGCCTCGATATGCACCGGCGCAATAAAGCCGGAGCCGATGATACCTGCGCGCAGGGAATGGATCGAAGCAGACATGATTAAAAAGTGGCTTAGCCAGTCGCATTGGCTTAGCCACTTGTCAAACCCACTTTTTGGGGAGATGGTCGGGCCATGTCCAACAACGGCACCTTTCACCAGCACATTATTGAGGAACTCCGCGCCCTCACCCGGAGTGGGCAGTTTCCGCCCGGCGCGAAATTCCTCACCGAGCGAGAGGTGGCCGAGCGCTTCGACACGAGCCGCCCCACTGCGAACAAGGCGCTCAGCAGCCTCGCTTCCGCCGGGCTGCTGGAGGTGCGGCGCGGCGCGGGTACCTTTGTGCGCGAGAGTGTTCTGGACTACGACCTGGAACGGCTCGTCAGCTTCACCGACAAGGCGAAAGCCGCCGGGAAGAACCCCGGCACGGAACTCATCGACTACCGCACTGTGACCGCCAGCTCGGTGCCGGCCCCCATCACCCAGCGCTTACAGGTCGCGGGCGACGATCCTCTGATCTACATGGAGCGAATCCGCCTGGCCGACGATACGCCGGTCATCTTTGAAAGTCGTTATGTCGTCGCCAGACTTTGCCCTAAAATGAAACGGCGCGATGCCCGGGGATCGCTCTACGCCTGCTGGACCGAAAAATGGGGCCTAAACATCACCGGAGCTGAGGAAATCATCCAGGCGGTCAACGCCACCAAGGCAGAGGCCAGCCACCTGAGAATCCAACCCGGAGCGGCCTGCTTCAAGATCATAGCCACCGGGCACATCGACGGCAGCACCCCACTCTGGCACGAGGAAACCCTCTACCGAGCCGAAGTCTATGAATTCCGCAACCGCATCGGCGGATTAACCGGCCCCCAGGCCGCGGTGGGCCAGATCAAGTCGTGACTGTACCCTAAAATTTGCAGTAGTACGTTCCCCGAATTCTGCTATTTTTCTCGCATGTCACAAGTCGCAGAGTTACTCAAAGAAGTTTCCAAGCTTGATGCGCAGGATCGCGCTGAGTTGATTTCCTCGCTCCTTAAGGATCTTGACCCCAGACCTCACTATGTTAGCGATGAGGAGGCTTTCCAGCGCCTGCATGATTCGAAATCCGGCAGGGTTAAAGGGTTGTCTGAGGATGAGTTTTGACAAGCTTGCGGACGCTCATAGTTGTATAGATCATTCGCTATCCCAAGCTTGGTGATGACATCCGTGATGCAGCCATGCACTACGCGGAAATTTCGGAGAAAATTCTTTCTGCCTTTTGGAGAGAGTTGGATTCGACTCGGATCTCTTCATTTTTGCAAAGATTCGGTCGAGTACCCTCATCTTTGATGGACGCCAACTATGCGTTCGTAACGGTCTTTAGAAGGTTTTTTTTCATCGGTTTAGTTGGGCCGGGTCGATTTTCTTCCTTGAGAAATGTCATCGCGGCGTGGCCCAGTTGTTGCGCCAAAAGTACGGGCACGGCATTTCCAATCTGCCGCAGGGCTTCTCCCCAGGCGCCCGTGATCACATAGTCGGCAGGAAAGGTCTGGATGAGCTTGGCCTCAAAGACGGTGAAGTATCGGATGCTCCCATCGGGATAGCGGATCATGTTTTCACCTCCCGGCACGCCGTGCCCGCCAGCCTTGATCGTCTTGGCTGGGAGATCGTAACAGCTTCCGGTGTGTCCGGGATAAGTCCGCGCTCCATCGCGGAAAATGTGATCTTTGATTTCGTGCTGATCTCCGGGAAGTGGAACACCAATCAAGGCATCACGCACGGTGCGCCAAGCCTTGCCCTCGGGGGGAAAGAGAACGTAGTCGTACCTGACCGCCTCGATACGTTTGTTCAAAGCTGAACCGACCCGGGGACGCTCTTTCTTTGGCACTTGGTGGCGGTCCCAATACTCTCCCGTGACATACTGGTCATAGATCAGGCGATCTTCCGAATGAGTGGCCTTGGGAAACTGCCAGGGACGGGCGATATCATTTTTCACCCCGACGATGATGACCCGCTCGCGACACTGAGGGACACCGTAGTCAGCGGCATTCACCATCTGGTGCGTGAGCCGATAGGTTGGCCCGCTGCAAGTGCCGGACTTGATTGCACGGAGTTGGTTCAAATGGCTGCGCCAATCAAGCCCCGGAGTGGATGGGCGGCAGGGATGCTGCAGGCGAAGCAGGATATAGGCGAAATAGTCAGCGAATGATTCGCGCAGCAGCCCTTTTACGTTTTCGAAGATGAAGAGCTTCGGTTGGAGAACCTCAATGGACCTTATCGCATGGGGGAACATGTCCCGCTGGTCCGTTTCGGCCTGATGTTTTCCCCCCAGGGAGAAGGGCTGGCAAGGCGGCCCTCCGGCTACGACATCGACCGGCCGCAGTGCCGTGAAGTCATAAGCCTGGATGTCCCCGCAATAGACCTTGTCAGGGGCGAAGTTGAGGCGGAGCGACGCGCAGGCGTCCTTGTTCCACTCGATGAACGCAGCATGGTCGAAACCAGCCAGATCGAGTCCCTTTGCCAGTCCTCCTGCTCCTGAAAATATCTCCACTGACCTCATAAAGGCACCTCCCCTAGAGTTGAGAGATGGGAAGATATGCGGGCAGTGATCTCTGCTGCCTGAGCCGCAACACCTTTGCACTTGATCGCCCAGGGCCTGCCTGGATGAATCACATCCCAGTCGCTTCGAGCCTGCTCATACCTCCCGCTTCCGGGATCATGGTTGCCAAAGCCGTCCACCACTACATTCCACAAAGGGCGGGCCATCTTGATGAGGGCTGCTTCCACAGTGCTGATTATATCTGAGCCCTCTCCCTCAAAGATGACCAGCCGGCACATGAAGTCGGCCGGTTTCAGATTCGACGAGTGCGCAATACTGTTGCTGTGCTCGCGAAGGCGGTGATGAAGTTCCGTGGATTGATCGGTTTCGACGTGAGATTTTCTGGATTTCCTCCAGCCTTTGGGAACAGCTTTTCCCACATAGATCGGATAAGCATAGGCGAGCCGGTTCAGCTCGGCGTACCTGCCGTAAAGTTTGGATTTGCCTGTATAGTAGATGGCGTAAACTCCTGTGCCGGTGAAACGCTCCTCCGGCAGCAAAGGCAGCGCTGGTGTCCCATTGAAGAACCGCACGCTGTCTTTGACCAACTCCGCGAAGGCATGATTTCGATAGACGTGTTCCTGGCGGTCAAATGGGCGGGTCGACATGGTGGATACAATGGACAGAACGAAAAATACCTTCGATTTAGTGTTTTTTAAGGTTCGGTTGACTATCTTAAGGTTTGCCGGAGCGTCAAGCCTTTTTCTTTGAGGCATGATTTCTTCTCCAAAATGCCCCATGAGTGAGTGAACGGACTTTGCTTTCGCGGATCACGAGTTGCCCTGACATCTGCCACGGGAAGCAGTGCATTCGTGGATTGCGCTATCCTGTGGAAACGGTGCAGGAGTGCTTGAGCAGCGAAATGCCCCATGGGGAGATCCTGGCCGACTATGAAGATCAGAAAGAAGCGGATCTCAGCGCCGCGACGGCCTGGGCGGCGAAACTGGTGCGCGCGAAGCGGATTGAGGTCGTGATGGCATGAATTGCGATGCTACAAAAAGGTAGCTTTGTGGAGCTGAGCCGCAACAGGCTGACGCTGCATTCTTGAGTCTTCATCAGTTGTGCACCTGAAAGGCCCATTGTTTTTCATGGCTGACAAAAAATGGGAGTAAAGATAATATACCCGCTCAATATGAAATCAATTTGATCAAACATGTCCGAATACATGATTTCCTCCAACACCGCACGCAGCTTCGGGGAGGGTTCATTTCACACCCCATCCAACCGTTCATTTCAGAGACATCCCATAGCGGCGCCCCATTTCCTCAAGCGTGTTTTGGATTTGCTCGGGACTGCGGCCCAGATTCGCCAGACATCCGGCGTAGTTCCCGATAAACGTCTCCAGGTTCGGGTGGGAACGCTGAGTGGCCTGAGATATTTTGAGCAAACCTTCAAGCGCTCGCTCAAAAAGGCGCTGTGCTTCCGTGTAATCACCTTTGCTCTCCAGCAATGCGGCCAGATTATGTACGCTCGCCAGCGTGTCGGGGTGCTCCGTTCCAAGCACTTGCTCCCTCCCCTTAAGCGCTCGCTCATACAGCGGTTGCGCTCCCGCGTAGTCACCTTTGCGATGCAGGGATCCAGCCAGATTGTTCACAATCAACATCGTCTGGGGATGCTCCGCTCCAAGCACGCGCTCACTAGCATCAAACGCCCGCTCATACAACCGTTGCGCTCCCGCGTGGTCACCTTTGCTCTTCAATAATGCGGCCAGATTGTTCAAGATCATCAGCGTGGAGGGATGCTCCGCTCCCAGCACGCGTTCACTCGTCTCGAGTGCTCGCTCATAAAAAGGCTGCGCTCCCGCGTAGTCCCCTTTGCTCCTCAGCATCTCGGCCAGATTATTCAAGCTCACCAGCGTCTGGGGATGCTCCGCTCCCAGCACTCGTTCTCTAGCCTCAAGCGCTCGATCAAACAAGCGCTGAGCTCCCGCGTAGTCCCCCGTGCTACCCAGCAATATGGCTAGACTGTTAACGCTCACCAGCGTCTGGGGATGCTCCGCTCCCAGCACTCGCTCCCTCGCCTCAAGGGCCCGCTCATACAGCGATTGCGCCTCCGCGTAGTCACCTTTGCTCTTCAGCAATATTGCCAGATTGTTTACGCTCATCAGAGTGTCGGGATGCTCCGCTCCCAGCACTCGCTCACTCGCTTCAAGCGCCCGCTCATACAAGGGCAGCGCTCCCGCGTAATTTCCTTTGTTCCTCATTAACTCGGCCAGATTGTTCACACTTCCCAGTGTCTGGATATGCTCCGCTCCCAGCAACCGTTCACTCGCCTTTAGTGCTCGCTCAAACAAAGGCTGCGCTCCCGCGTAGTCACCTTTCTCGTTCAGCAATCCGGCCAGATTGTTTATGCTCGTCAACGCGTCGGGATGGTCTGCTCCAAGCGCTCGCTCACTCGCCACCAGAGCATGCCTCAGGAGTGGTTCGGCGAGGGGATAGAGGCCGTTGTCCAGAAGAAATACTCCAAACTGAGCAGGCACTAAATGATCGCCGTCGTGGGCTGGTGCAGCCGACCATCGGTCGTAGGCCGCTGTATAACAGGCACCCATATCGCGCCCCCGCTCCCGCAAGGGGAGCCAGTAGCCGGTTAGTTCCCATTTGGTTTTTTTATTGTAGAGTGTCAGGAACAGGTCGATATCAATGAGGCAGCTTTCCAGCCGTTCCCACGCCTCGGCGGCGTGAAGCTGAAAGGGCCATTCTGCGGCCTTGCGCGGCGTCATCTCCTGTTGCACCTCATGCCGCTCGAAATAGTCCGCCACCGCCAGATGGGCCTGTTTTTTTGCCTCCGCAGTGGAAAGCAACTCGGCTTCAATCGCCTGGGTGAGATAATCGTGCCCCAGGGCCCAGAGACCGGAACGCTGCACCAGGTGCGTGGCCAGGGCGAGGAAGAGCGGTCGCCAGGTCTGGCGGTCCATCACCCCGTGTCCATCCGCCAGTAGGTCGAGCCATTCGCTCTCACCCAGGCCCTGGCGCGCCGCCCAGAGGTGGCGCAGGGAGCGGTCGACGACATCGCGCCCGCCGTGAAAATCCGTCTGCCAGCGCCGGATGACCTGCCGGAACAACTCGACGGGGTTGGTGGCTGTCAGATACGCGGCGACCTGATCCGGCAGTTTGCTGAAGCTGCCGAACTGCCGCAGTTCCTCCAGCACGGTGCGCAGGAACAGTGGGTTGGCCGCGCCGGGGGCCTGGATGATCTGGCTGCGCAGGGCCGGGTGCAGGGTCTTCTTATAAAGCTCGAAAAAGGTGTTCAGCATCCGCCCGCGTTCCTCCTCATTCGCCAGGGGCAGCGGGTGCTCGGCCCAACCACGATCGCGAAGGGTATCCAGAGCCGGACCGGAAAGGCTGGAGGTGAGCACGCGCACATGCCCGGGAAAAAAGCGGGGCAGCCAGGAAAGATTGCGGTGGGCGGGTTCACCCTCGATCTGGTTCAGGGCATCGAGCACCAGGATGATCCGGGGGATTTTGCCGACGGTTTGGGCCAGCCAGAGCGGCAGCGCCTCCGCCATCTTTTCCCAAGTGGACGGGATGTCGTCCGGGATGTCGGCGCGGCGTTTGAGTTCGCCGAGGAGCCGGTGCAAGAATCCCGGCACGGAGGCACTCGCGGAGGTCGCCCCGAAGTAGTGCTCGAAAAGAAAGGTAGAAGTACGAGTGCTGAAGGATGAAGTCGCGTAAGCGGCGAGCAGGGCGGTCTTGCCGCCGCCGGAGTCACCGGTGATGACGAGGCCCTTGCCATCGGAGGGCGCGGCCACAAAATCGACAATGGCCAACGAGTGGGTGGGGCGATCGACATAAGCAAGGAGCTTGCGCCGGGCATAGGTGCGGTGGCCGATGGCTTCCTGATCGAGCGGGTCGGGGACTTCGGCCTTTGGGTAGAGCTGGTCGATCAGCTCGAGAAACTGCTGGCGGATGGCGGCGGCGAGTTCCTCGGGGGTTTTGTAAGAATCAAGCAGCGGTCGGCCGCTCTGGCGGATAGCTTCTTTGAGGGCGGCGAGTTTGGCTGCAGAGTGCGGGTTTTCCGTCAGGAAATCCGCGCCTTTTTCAGCGGAGTAAGCCGGGTCGCGGAAATAGAAGAAAGAGTGGCCGTCCATCTCCGGGTTGTTGAGCACGCCGTGGAGGATTTCCAATTCCGTCACCGAAATACTACCCTCGTGTTCCTGAATCCACGGTTCATCTTTGAGCACCTCCGGCGGCACGGTATCAGGCACCCAGCCGTAGCGTTCGCCCAACATTCCGATGAAGTAGGGGCGGCAGTTATGAATTTCCTCCAGGCAGATCGGCAGAACTTTGCCCTCCGCCGCCGCCTCCTCGGTGATACCCCAGCGCAGGTCCACCTCGGTGAAAGAGACAAAGCGCTCGTCGCAGATCCGGCGCAGCTCTGGAAAGACCTTCTTCACCAGCAACTCCCGCTCCTCCTGCATGTCCCGGAAGGTCGAAGAGATGAAGACACGAATTTCCCGCCGGGAGAGAGGATCGGCGGCAGCGGCGGTTGACGGGTGAGGAAGCGGCAGCGTGGCGGGAGGCGGCAGCAGATGAGTGGCACCCGCTGAGACAGCGGGTGCTGGTTGACGGAGCGGCGGGGGCAGATTCGGCAGTGGAGGCAATGGTGCCACCATTACGGGTTTATCCTGTTTACCGAATAGTCTTTTCCAGAAGCTCATCGTGAAATCCTTTCAGGTTGGCGATTCCGTGTCAACCATGTTCTGGTAGCGGCAGCACTACTTTGAAAAGGATGAACCGTATTTCGCAACTTGTTGCCCCTACGATTGTACCCTGTTCAATCAGCGACCGCACCCTGTTGAATTTGTGAATTTAACCTGTTTAATCAGAATGCTTTTTGCAAAATTTTCTAAAATGCCGTTGCGAAGACCTGAGACGCGATTGCGATGACCTGAGACGCGATTGCGATGACCGAAGACTCAATTGCGATGACCGAAGGCTCAATTGCGATGACCGAAGACGCGATTGCGATGACCGAAGGCTCAATTGCGATGACCGAAGGCTCGATTGCGATGACCGAAGGCTCGATTGCGAAGACCGAAGGCTCGATTGCGACGACCGAAGGCTCAATTGCGATGACCGAAGGCTCAATTGCGATGACCGAAGGCTCAATTGCGATGACCGAAGGCTCAATTGCGATGACCGAAGACCTTAATAATACTCTATCAACAGAAGTAAGCCCGATATTCACGAACAGGGTCACCCGCGCGGAACTGGAAGAGGCTTTTGCGATTGCTAATCTGACCGATGTCGTGGAGTTACACGATGCCTTTGACCGCGCCAGAACCCTGGTGATGGCGATGGCATCCGTAAACCCGTAGCTGAAAAATTAAAAATCAGCCCTAGTCTAGCCCATGATCAACCGCAGGAAAGCTCTTCAAAAAATGGCCACGGGACTCGGAGCAGCGGGCTTTGGCTCAACGCTTTCCGGCGTGCCGGGGTTCGCCAGCACTGCCGCCCAGACTACCACCGCCACCGGAAAGGCCAGACGCATCATCTTTTTCCTCCAAAACCAGGGATTTGAGCCCGCCACGGCCATTCCGAAAGGATTAAAGGAGAGCGTTTCACTCAGTGGTATCGAATTGCCGGAGCCGATTCGTCCGCTGGCCCATTTGAAGGACAAACTTCACATTGTCAATGGCCTGCATGGACTCCATGCCAGTCCGTCCCACAGCGCTTATTTTGGGGCTCTGGGCGGCTACCGCGGTGGCATCGGGATTCCGCCGCGCGGGGTGACCATCGACCATGTCATCAGCCAGCATCTTCCCCAGACGATTATGCCTCACCTCTGCCTGGGGATGGATGCGCTGGAGAACATGCGGTCCCGCCCCACTTTGGCGACCCTGTCGGCGACAGGTCCCGGGCGTCCGATTTTTATGCACTCAAACCCGGTTGATCTGTATCAAATGATTTTCGGCGGGATCGCCTCGGGTGACGTCAAAAAGAGCTACGAAACGCGTTCCAATGTCTTTACGGAGATAGAAAAAATCGCCAGTCAACATGCCGGAACCCTGCCCGCTGCGGAAAAAGAGCGTTACGCCAGCTATGTAGATGGGTTTCGCAACATCAATGGCCTGCGCGAACGGCTCGCGGATGTGGGTGATCACCTCAAGCATTTTGCCCCAGTTTATGGCGAAAAATTTACCAACCCAAAATTCGAGACTGACTGGCACGATTCGCTGCTGGATATTGGGCTGGCGGCTCTGAAATCCGGCATCACCAACACCCTGACAATCGGATCGGGCCGGGGCGAGATTTTCGGCTCCTGGAAAGGCCTCGGAGTCGAAAAACAGGGCCATAATCTCGGGCACATGCCCCAGGCAGGGGAAGAGATTTGGACAAAAATCCGCCAATACAACTGCCGGATGCTTGCAAAAATGGTACAGGAACTCGAATCCATTCCCGAAGGAACTGGCACGATGATGGACAACACCCTCATCGTTTACACCAGTAACAATGCCGACAAACAGCACACCAACGGCCAGACCTGGCCCTTTATGCTGCTGGGCAACTGTGGTGGTGCCATCAAGATGGGGCAATTTACCCAACTAAATGGGAAACGCCCCATCAACGCGATGTACACCACCCTGCTCCATGCCATCGGTGCTCCGGTGGATCGGTTTAACATGGATGAAAACATGGCTGGGAAATTTGATTCCGGCATCGGACCGATCGAAGAGCTTCTTGCCTAGTGGTATGAGAGGTAGTTGGAACCATTTGCCGTCGATTGTACCCTGTACGATCGGCGACTGTACAGGGTACAATCGGATTTTTGGAACGGCCCTTATTTCTCTATTTTGCTTTCTCTATCTCCAGTCTCAAGCATCTGAGCCACTCCATACCTACAATTCTCTAGTTGAGCCTTTCCTGTCCAAATACTGTTTTGAATGCCACGATGCGGATGTCAAAAAGGGTGGGATAACTCTGGATGATTTGGCAGCGGTGACCCCGGCCAATGCCGATAGATGGAAAATCATCTGGGAGCAGGTTGCCCTCAAAGAGATGCCACCCCGCGATAAAAAGACACAGCCTGCAGCGATGGAGCGTCTTCACCTATCCAACTGGATAACCAGCGAAATGGAGCGATCCCTCGCGGCGACAGGTGGTTTTCATAGTCATCATCACCCCAAAAAAGCCAATCACCTGCCCCATGAGCTGCTTTTCGGGGAAATCCCATCTGGTCTGGAGCCTCCCTCCACCCCGGCGCGGATTTGGAGAATCCATCCTCAGGAGCATTTGGTGCGACTGAATGCCCTCATCAACATCGACCCGGTTTACAATCCCACCCGCCCCGGACAGCGCACCATGGGTGATCACATCCCCTGGAATGAACAGGGCGAAGCCAAAGTCTATTACGGACTCGACCGTCTTTTGGGCTGGGCCGGCGGAAGCGCGGCTTATGCAGCGGCCATTACTGGTTTTCCTGCCGTACTCAGTACAACTAGTGATCATGGTCTGCGAAACTATGCTTCACTATATTCCGTCAACGGATCAGAGGCTGCGCAAATTGCCAGTCTGGCGGAGGATATACTTCGGTTTATGGCATACGGGCCGGTGGCGGAGTCGTGGCAGTTTGTTAATAACAAAGCCGAGTTAGTACTACCAGCCGAGTATAGAGGTTTGGATATCCGAGGCACTACCCAGAGTCTCTACTACAAAAAAGAAGTAATGCGCCCGCTGACTCCGGTTTACGAGTTGATGAAGGACGAAGCCAGCTCACCACAAAAGCTGCAGGCGGCGGTGGAGTTTCTTTTCGAGTCGCTGACCCTGCGCCCCCCTAGCAGTCAGGAAATCGACCAATACGTGGCCCTCGCCAATGCATCGATTCAAGCACTCGGTTTTAAAGCGGGAGCAATCCCGGGCCTGGCCCCGATTTTTCTCGATCCCGATGCCCTTTTCCGTCCAGAGCTGGCCGGGAGCGCCCCCCCCGATGAACACGGTCGAATCATGCTGCAGGGCTGGGAGCTGGCTCTCGCCATCAACGGGGCGTTTTCCTACCTCAATCCCGATCCCGTGCTGAGAAAAGCTGTCACCGGGGGACACCTCAAAACGCGGGAAGATGTCATTCGCGAAACCAAACGAATCCTCAACGATGATAGCATCCGCAAACCGAGAATCCTCCAGTTTTTCCGCGAGTATTTTGACTATGATCGGGCTGGCCGGGTCTGCAAGGACACCACCGCATTAAAGGAGGCAGGCGGTGGGGACCGGGACTATTACCCGGTCATGTTCGGGATGACCGCCCATACTGATCGACTTGTCGAGCTGATTGTGGCGGAGGATCGCGAAGTCCTGCGGGAATTACTAACCACCAACCGGGTAGTCTCCAACAAGGCAGAGTCGCTCTACTACAGTCAGTTCGAAAATTTGAAGAAAGCTCCGGTGGCGAAGGACAAAAAGGGCAAACCGCAACCACCAAAACCAGAGGAACTCGGCCATACCATCCTGCCAGTAGGTGAACCCATCGTAGTGAGAGTTCCCGAGGTGATTCGCCAGGACAACGGCAACCGTTCCCTGACCACTCTGCCACCCGAACAGCGAAAGGGTATCCTGACTCATCCAAGCTGGCTGGTGTCCCACTCCGACGCGATGGCCAATCACGCCATTCATCGCGGGATCTGGATCCGGGAACGGCTCCTCGGCGATGCCATCCCCGATGTGCCAATCACCGTAGATGCTCAACTGCCTGATGAACCCAAAGAGACCCTGCGCCATCGCATGAGAGTCACTCAAAAAGAAGAGTGCTGGCGCTGCCACCAAAAGATGGATCCCCTCGGTTTGCCTTTTGAAATGTATAATCACATCGGGCTCTACCGGACCACCGAGCAGGGTCAGCCAGTAGATACCACTGGCGAGATCATCCACAGTGGTGATACCGCCCTGGATGGCCCCGTGGCCAGCGCCCTCGACCTGATAGACAAGCTCGCCCACAGCGAAAGAGTGGAGCAGGTTTTTGTCCGCCATGCTTTTCGCTATTGGATGGGCCGCAACGAAACCATCGAAGACGCCCCAGTCCTGCAAGCTGCCTGGAGAGCTTATCGGGAGAATAACGGTAGTTTAAAGGCGCTGATCGAGTCACTGATTACTTCCGATGCTTTTTTGTATCGGAAAGTGGAAAGCCAGTAGATTAGGACTGGGATTATAATAAACATTAAAATGGATCAAGATTGGACAGATAAAAATGTGATCATCACCGGTGGTGGTGGAGGGATGGGACAAGCTGCGGCTCGGAAATTTGCGGAGGCCGGGGCGCGGACTTTTGTGTTTGGGCGCACCCTCGAATCTCTGGAGGAGAGTGCCCGGCTTTCCCCTCGCATCGTTCCCGTGGTGTGTGATGTGGCGGATGCAGGCAGCGTGGCCGCTGCGATGAAGACGGTGCTCGCCCACGGTGCTGTGACCGCCCTGATCCACACCGCAGGCATCAACACACCCGACCGCTTTATGGCCCATGGTGATCCCGCCCGCATCGCCAGTCCCGAGTCCTGGCAACGGGTCATGGACATCAATGTCATCGGCGTGGCGAACATGATCCAGGCGGTTGCCAAACCCATGGCTGAAAACGGTGGTGGTCGCATCGTGGTGGTTTCCTCCACCGCCGGACACGGTTTTGATTCCTTTGCCGGCGTGCCCTACACGGCGAGCAAATGGGCGGTCCACGGCTTGCTTTTCACGGCGCGCCCGCAGCTCGCCGCCCACGGCATCGTCGTGTCGGAGTACGCTCCCGGCGAGGCCTACACCCCGCTGGTGGAGAAGCGCCCCGTGCGCCCCACCACCGAGCATTGTGCCGCGATGATCAAATCGGGCGAGTGCGCCGACACGCTTTTTTACATCGCCTCCCAGCCGCACAGCATGAGTGTCATCCAACTACCCATCTATCAGCCCTTCGGCGGCATGCCTCCGCAGATCACAGCGCCCTGGCTGCCGGGTCTGGACATCAAACCGCGGTGAGTCTTGTTCTTTGACGATAAATTTTTCTGGCCAAATACCGAAGATATCTTTAGTGTCTAGCAACATGGTGCAACTTGAGTTGGATTTTGGCGCTCAAACTGGAACCGAAACACCAGAAAACGGGCAGATGGAATTGGATTTCGCTTTGGCAAACGGGGCTCTGTCGCCTTTGGATGATTGGAAAGCCCGCCGGGCCGTCGCCCGCGCAGCCTTTAAAGAAAGTGTCGGACTTCCTGTGGGCGAAAAAGTGGAGCTGACCCTCCACGAGGGGTTGATCCTGCGGGGCATCCTGGAACCGCGCGACGGCGAGGGATTGTGGATTGAATCCGTGAAACGCGGCAAGGCCCTACACCTCCCGCTCCGGATTAACCAGGTGGAGTTTACGGCTCTGGATGTTTCATCCTGCCAGATCATGAAGTGAACGTCGAAAGATTTTGCATCTTCCGCTACGGAAATCATCACTCTGTTTTTGCGCCTCGTAGCGGAATTTGCAAAAAATTCCGACTTGCGGAGAATGTGCCACATCAGCCTAAAGCAATTTCCTTGGACTTCAGGTGCTCGGAACGATTAACCTGCCCGATGATCGTTTCGCGTATTGCCTCCGTATTTCGAGAGAACCGCATGCCGTGCCTGATCCTGAATGTGATTGTGATCCTGCTGGTGGGCAGTTACTATCAGGTTCCGGCGATCGCGGCGGTGTGGGAGGCCGTGGGCGCTTTCAAGCTCAAGTGGACATATGCCTTCTCACTCGCCTCGACGGTCTTTGCGGCTGCGTTGCTGCCTTCACTGGTGCAACTTCTCATGGGCACGCTGCCACCAAAAGGTCGTTGGAAACGGGTCGGGCTGCTTTCTCTGTTTTGGGGCTATCGCGGCATGGAGATTGATTTGTTCTATCAGGTGCAGGGCTGGCTCTTCGGCACCGGAAACGATGCCACAACCCTAATCAAGAAGGTGGTGGTGGATCAGTTCGTGATGAGTCCGATCTGGTTTGTGCCCACCGTGCTCATCGCGATGCGCTGGGTGGACATGGGCGGCTCATGGAGCCGGACGCGGGCCTCGCTCACGCGGGAGTTTTGGCTCCGCACCTGCCCCACGGTGATGGTGACGAACTGGCTGGTGTGGATTCCCACCCTGACACTCGTTTACAGCCTGCCGCCCGCGTTGCAGTTCCCGCTCTTTTCCGTGGTGATGTGCTTCTTTATCCTCCTCATCACCCTGCTGGCCCGCGGAGATCAGGGTAGCAACGAGTAGTGCCGTGTCTCCTCTGCTTGTTCAAGCCAAACACCCACCTCCATCCACTTTACACTTTTTTAGCGATCGCCTCAAGTTCGCCAACTGGAGCAACGGTAGTCTCTCTTGTTTGATCGTAATAAGCGCCCTCAAGCCAGTCTTCGCCAAAGAAGACCAGTTTGTTTTTGATTTTCAGGAGCATCTTCACATCGTTGTAAGTATAGCCTTTCCTGGTGACCACAAATTGGGCAACGGGAGCAACTTCTGGGGGGATCAATTCAATTGTTTTCTTATTAAACTCGGGAGCTTTGACCAGGTCGATAAACCATTCTTTTTGAACCTTCGACCCCGGACAGGTTTTGGACGTTTTGGGATCGTCTCGATGGAAAAAGATGGTCCGGGTTGATGGCTTAAGTTCAAGCCATTCCAATAAAAGATAAGTAGTGTCTGCCGCGAGTTTCCAACACTCCTTTCCTCGCCCCTTGTCAGGGTCTTCACTGTCGTAATTCCCAAGAATTTCGAGTCCCAAAGATGTGGAATTAAAGCTGGAAGCGTGGATCCCTCTTTCTATCAGTGGCGTCATTCCCAAGATATCATCTTCATCAATAAACAAATGCGGCCCCGAACTCCAGCCCAGCGTTTTTTGGTAATAATCGCGCATATTGATTATATGCTGAGCCTGGAATCCAACAGGACGCTGAGCCAGTGAAGGTGCCCAGGTGTGATGCAGCACGACCTTGTCGGCAAAGTCCGGTTTTTTGATTGTTTTCAGGTAGTCTTCAAATGATTGAAGAGACCAAACTCGACCGACATTTTTAAAAGACATAATATAAGCTCAATTCCATTAAGAACAGTTAGCTTATCCAAATGATTTTGGCCTTGAAAAAACGACTTCCATCGGTAAATAGAACGGGCTTGGTTGAAAAAATCAGTGGCTCCCATTCTGTTTTGCAGTCTCGCCTTTATCCATGAAAAATAACGTGCCCGAATCTCAAGAACCGCACCGCCTTGATCCCTTGCCGGCGCTAATTTTCAGCTCGCGCTGGCTCCAGTTGCCGCTCTACCTCGGTCTGATCGTGGCTCAGGGCGTTTATGTGATATTGTTCCTCAAGGAATTGTGGCACCTCGTATCCGAGGCTACCAGCCTTACCGAGCAACAGATGATGCTGATCGTCCTGGCTCTCATTGATGTGGTGATGATCTCGAACTTGCTTATGATGGTGATCGTCGGTGGTTACGAGACCTTTGTGTCTCGATTGCGACTGCAGGGACACCCCGACCAACCGGAGTGGCTCAGCCATGTCAATGCCTCGGTGCTTAAGGTAAAACTGGCGATGGCCATCATTGGCATCAGTTCGGTCCATTTGCTGAAAACATTCATCGCGGCTGGAAATATCGGGCTGCCCCCGGCTGTCGGTGCTTCCGCCGTGGGCGGTGCAGGCACCATCACTCCGGAAGGCGTGATGTGGCAGACCATCATCCATGCGGTATTTATTCTCTCAGCCCTCGGCATCGCCTGGACAGACCGGATCATGCAAGGGCCAGTGAAATCACCGGGCGGAGCGTAATCATAGCAGCTTCTCAAGCGATTGGGCCTCGCGATGATCATACCCTGCCTGCCTGTTTCAAAAAAAGAAAAGGCAGGATTCTCCCTAATTCAGGGCCTATAATACGGGTGCTGATTCCCTATGAAAGACGCAGGTTCGCAGAAATTGATCCGGATTCTCTTCCTCATCATCTCCATGATGATGGGGGTTTCTGTTGCCTTGGGAGTGGACTTTGGTTTGAAAATGGCGGTAGTCGGCGGATTTCTTGGGGCCGTTTTTGCGGCAATTATCTTCTTGATTGAACTGACGCTGCGGGATGTCACCATCAAAGGGTTTTCTTTCGGCACCGTGGGGCTCCTCATCGGGTTACTCTGTGCTTGGCTGGTCACGAGAATAGAGTTTTTTAATTCCGGATGGTTGCAGCAGTTTGAGGCGGTCGGGCAGATCTTTAATCTCGCCATTTATCTGGGCCTGGGTTTCATCGGGATGATGCTGGCGCTGCGCAGCAAGCGGGAAGAGTTCTCCCTGCTGATCCCCTATGTCCGGTTTCGGCAGGATTCACTACAGGAAGTGCCGATTTTGCTCGATTCCAACATCATTATCGATGGGCGGGTTGACCGACTTTGCGAAACCGGTTTTATCGGTGGCACTCTGATCGTACCGCAGTTTGTGCTCGATGAGTTGCAACTACTGGCTGATTCTTCAAATGAGGCCAAACGAATCACCGGCAAGCGGGGGCTGGAGCATTTGAAAGACTGGCAGACCCGGAAAGAAATCGATGTTTCGATCTATGATGTCGCCCACTCTGCAGAGTTGACGGTGGATGCCAAACTGATCGAATTGGGCCGCAAGCTCAATGCCCGGATCCTGACAAACGATGCCAATCTGGCCAAGGTGGCGAGGTTAAAAGGAGTGACGGTGATTAATCTCAATGAACTGGCGACGGCGCTAAAAACCCATTTGGAAACGGGAGATGAAATTGAAATTCACCTCACCAAAGAGGGGAAGGAAAACCACCAAGCAGTCGGCTACCTTCACGATGGAACCATGATCGTGATCAATCACGCCGTGAGCCTCATCGGAAGCCGACAAAAAGTCGTGGTGGCGAGTGCCATGCAAACCAATTCGGGCCGACTGATTTTTGCGGATCTGAAACATTGATTTTTTGGGAAGATTTTATCTTAAGCTGCCACCCTTCATCGGGGATACACGGTCTGCTCGCCAGAATGACCGCGTCTGGGGAAGCCACCGGCGACCTCATTTACCAGTCCGTGATCACAGCCTGATTTGGAAGAAAGACACCTTGTCGCTGCTTCTTTTGGGAAACAGAGGGCTAAAATTGAACGCAGTTTGATCTGTCATATCACTGGTCGCCATCAGCTTCACCAACCTGTTTTTCACCTGGAGGATGGGCGAGGCGAGCGGCCAATCTGGTGTTTGAATGAAAGCGGATCGTTGCGATTAACTCTCGCAAACCAAATTCACGATTCCCCCTGCAAATCGCGCAGCACCCGCAGCTCTCCCCAAGGTCCGCCACGCATTCTCCGGGCTCCGCTTTTACGGCGCTTGCCAAAGTGATCACGGTTTGCGGCAAAAATTTGCTCAACAAAAGCGGTACTGCCAAAGACATCTCCATCGGTCAGGTAGCGGACCCGGCAGCGCGGCTTCTCGGCCAGGGTGACCCAGCCTCCGCGAGCTGACTCTTTTTCCACTTCCTCCCGGCTGAAGCCTTTGGGAGGCGTTTGCCAGATGAATACCGGATCGGTTTTTGGCGGGCGACCCTCACTGGGCTCCTGGATCTCTTATGGTCTGGGGACCGATAACCGGAGTCTCCCTGGTTTCGTCGTCATCAAAGACAGCAACAGTATGGTGGTGAACGGGACCCGCTGCTGGGGCTCTGGCTTTATCCCGGCGGTTCACCAGGGTGTGCTCTTTGAGAGTGGTGACCAACCAATCGTTAATTTGAACAATCCCAAAGGAATCTCCGACGAAAGGCAGCGTAAAAAGGTCGATTTTATCACCCAGTTAAACAAAAGCCATTATCAGGGACGGGAATCCAATACCGATCTCGATGCCCGGATCCGCAGTTATGAACTGGCTTTCCGGATGCAGGCGCAGGCCCCCGAGGCGATCGATCTGGACAGCGAGCCCGAACCGATCAAAGACCTCTACGGGCTGAACCACAAGGACACCGCGATCTATGGACGCCAGCATTTAGTGTCGGGAGTTTGATCAGGAATTGATAACCTATACATTGATCAGTTTTTCGCGGATTGTACCCTGTATAGTCGGGGATTGTACCCTCTTGAATCGGGGATTGTACCCTGTATAATCGGCGATTGTACCCCAGTGGCGGGTAATTTTTACCCAATGACGGGTAATTTTCACCCAATGACGGGTAATTTTCACCCAATGACGGGTAATTTTCACCCAATGACGGGTAATTTTCACCCAATGACGGGTGAATTTCACTCAATGATGGGTAATTTTCACTCAATGATGGGTAATTTTCACCCAATGACGGGTAATTTTTACCCAATGACGGGTAATTTTTACCCTTTTTCAGATCTCGATTTGACGTTAATTGCTTATTTTAAAGTTATTATGTCGAATTGTCGTCCCAGCCCGGATTGACGACAGTGTTTCGCCCGTGCTTGATCCCCGGAATCTTTTTTGGCAGGGGCGGGATAATAGGGGCATTTTCGACACCTGACCAATTGAGGCTGGCAGCCTTTAAGTCATCTTAATCATTTATCTTTAAGTCATAAAATAAAATACTAAGACCATGAGCCAAAATCGGTCTGCTGGAAATCGCCCAGAACTACGCGGCGCAGAATCCGGGCTCGCTGCCCTAGTTGTCGCAGATCGAAGCGAAGGCGGAAAAAGTCGCTGATCTGGTCCGCTGCAGCCTGATTGCAACAATGAGCGACGCCTTTGCGGAATCCCGCAAGATTTACCGGGTCGAAAAGGCCAAGGGCCAGACCCCGGCCAACGCAGCCTTTTTGGAAGCTTTTGGTGAGCATTTTGGTCGCGGTCCGCAAGAGTCAACGCCGCCGACGACCTGAAAAGCAGTCTTGGCTAATCGACTCGCTAGTGATCCTCGAAGGGAGGGGTGTTTTGCTCCTCCCTTGGGGAGCCTAAGTCGATCAGGTGATTTGCGCTGAGGTGCACCACAGCTTTGGGCCACCGATGAGTCATTGTTGGAAGTGTCTGTTTCTCGATTTTCAGCCGTGTTTTGGGTAACAATTCGCTCACATCGTTTGGGAAGTCGCAGGGATGACTGAATTCGGATTGCCTTTGAGATCGAAGAGATCAATCACTGGCATCGGTTAACCAGGACAGCACATCAGAGGTGGGCGCTTGTGTTTCCTTGTTTGGTGGGAGTAGGCAAACTTTCCCTTGGACAAATCGGTTATTGGGGCTGTGACAATCAACGGCGGGGGTAGGTTTTGTGAGTTGCGTTGAGAATCGCGGTCTTGGTTTCGGAATAGCGACAGCAGAGGGGTTCATAGCCGAGAAGCTTCCCAAATTTCGTTTTTGGTCAGGCGGTCGGCACACAACGCGCTATGGTTGGCTTGTATCGTTCTAATATCAATTGCAAAGTGATCGATCATTTCAGCATTACCTTCGCTTCTTCTTTTGATCGAATACTTGAGTAAAGACGCATGAAATTTTCCATATGATGAACTTGGGGAACTATGTTCAGTAGCAGCATCATAAAGTCAAATAGACCGGTTTCAGGAATCTGAGTCCAGCCCTGAACCTTCTCCCCATTTTCATTCTCTAGGAACAATTGATCCTGGCCACGAGGGTCGAACAGGAGCGTTTTCCCTCTAACCACCACCAAATCAGGTCCCCCCTTTTTGTTTTGGGTTCCTGGAGGTTCAATTTTATTCAATCTTTCAAAAATACTCTGGCTACTCAGATCGCTTTCCATCGAGAAAATAAAATAAGGAGACGACAGCCTGAACGACCCCTCGGAGCCTATAAAAATGCTTTTTACAGGCTTAGCTTTGAGGGCCTTAAACGACTGACAATTTGCCACAGCCGAATCCAGTTCAGTCGTTGTCAATCTCGTCTTGATCTCTCCAGCTCCGCAGAGACCTTCGATAAAAAACAGATTCGCCGAGTGGGGGTCGATAATTCCAGGGTGGAATTCGGTTGCGATAACAACGTCTATTTGCTTTGTAATGCCCGATTCAGAATCAATTACTTGCCCGGTCCCAACAGATAATCTTTTTGGAACATACTGACTCAATAACTCGCGAAAGGCAGACTCAAACTCCTGCCCCTTGATTCCCCTATGAGTAAATTTCTTACGCAGCTCTTGCAGTCGATTTTCAAGCTTCTTTTCTTCTTCGTTTATAATCTCTTTTAATCGCATGTGTTTTCCCTTTTAAATGATCCCGAGCAATTATTGGCCCAACTCAGAATGTTGGAAGTGGGGATAGACAAATAGTTATGAAGCATTGGCCGATTTTGTTTAGATTGTTTGAAAGTCGGTCTCTAACCAGCAATTGGATTGAGATTAATCCGAAAATCAGATCGGATCAACATCCTGAATGAACTTGATCGTCCTGATTTGGGACGAAAAGACCCTTGTCGCTGCTTCTGTTGGGAAACAACAGGCTCCGATTGAACGCAGTTTGACCTACAATTGGTCTACATCAGCCTCACCAACCTGTTTTTCACCCAGTGGATGGTGGCCAATCCGGTGGTTTGAATGAAATCGGTTCGTTGCGATTATCTCTCGCAAACCAAAGTCATGATTCACTCTTCAAATCCCGCAGCCACGCATTTGCCGTGCTCCGCTGGTGCGGCGCTTGCCAAAGAGAGCGCGGTTTGCTGCAAAGATTTGATCAACAAAAGCAGCGCTGCCAAAGACATCTCCATCGGTCAGGTAACGGACCCGGCAGCGCAGCTTCTCGGCCAGGGCGCCCCAGCCTCCGCGAGCTGACTCTTTTTCCACTTCCTCCCGGCTGTAGCCTTTGCGACCTGGATCGCCAGTGGCGAGATCAGCTCACTTGATTGCTTCATAAGCAATTAGCGATGGCTCCATCGCTTTCAGCGCCGTCGCCCAGAACTCGGGCTTGGTGAGATCCTCGCCCAGGGTCTGCTTCACAACTTCCTCACATGTCGCGCTGCCGGTCATGGCGAGGAAGGCTTCGTAGCGTGGCAGGAAGGCCGCGCCCTCGGCTTTGAAACGGGCAAACAACGCCTGGCTGAGTAGGTAGCCGAAAACGTAGGGGAAGTTGTAGAAGGAAACCCCAGTGATGAAAAAATGCATCTTGTAGGCCCAAAACATCGGGTCGGTGCCGTTGTCGAGCAGGGTGTCGCCATAGAGCTTGCGCTGGGTTTCACTCATGAGTTCGCTTAATCGGCTCACGCTGACCTCTCCAGCAGCGCGCTCGGTGTAAAAGGCTTTTTCAAACTCAAAGCGCATCGGGATGTTGATCAGGTAGGCGTGGGCCCGCAGCATCTCCTGGTCGAGAAGGTAAGCTTTGGTGGCCTCGGTGATGCCGGGATCGTTCATGAGGCCGCTGAGCAGGATCATCTCGCCAAAATTCGACGCGGTTTCGGCGAGGGTCATCGGGTAGCTGGCCGCAAACGAACGCGTCGGCCGCAGCACACAGGAGTGCCAGGCGTGACCGACCTCGTGCGCGAGCGTGACCATGTCGTGCACGGTGCGGTGAAAGGTCATGTAGACGCGCTCCTCATGTCTGAGCTGTGATCCAGTGCAAAACGCTCCGGGACGCTTACCCGCTCGTGGCTGGGCTTCGATCCAGCGATTTGCGAGCATTTCGCGGAAGTACGAGCCGAGCTTCGGATAAGCCGTGCTGAAGGCGTGCTCGACCGTTTGGCACGCCTGATCCCAGGTCAGCTCCTTTTCGTCTGGCGCTGCGATTTGGGGTGCTTCCAGGTCGAAGTAGTGCAGGGCGGTGGTCCCTTGCAACTTCGCCGCCTGGCGCAAGGCCCGGCGAGGCAGCTCGATGTGCGTGTGAATCGCCTCCAGCATCGCATCGAGCGATGGGCGGCTCATCGCGCCATCAAACAGCGGGGTATCGAGAAAGTGCGGAAGTCCACGGTGGCCATACAAACTTAGACGTGTGCCGGCGATGCCATTCAAAGCTGCCGCGAGAGTGACGGCGTGATCATTCCAGGGTTTCTGGCCATCGTTAAAAGCAGCCGCACGCAATCTGCGGTCCGGCTCCGACATCAGCGCACGACGGCGTGACATGGGAACGGTTTCCAAGTGCCCATCGGGAAAGGTCATCTCAAACTCCATTTTCCCCGTAAGCGTGTCGTAAAGGCGCCCCCAGGCGTGGAGACCGTTGACATTTAAGTCCGCCGCCAATGCTTCCATCGCCGCGCTCATCTGCTGCTGACCTTCGCAGCGGAGCCGCGTCACAGCATGCTCCGCATCCTTCAGCGATGAATCAGCAAGGAGCGAAGTAAAGGCTGCTTCACTCAATGCCGCCAAAGCTGAGCGGATCGAGGCCATGAGCTTCGTGTTTTCAGCTTCGAGGGTCGCAATCCACGCTTCATCCGCCTTTACGGCTTCGTCATTGGCGTCATCAGCGGAAAGGCAACCCAGGTAGGCCGACAAATGGCTCAAGCGATCAGTGAGCGCCTCCGCAGCATTGATGGCGCTCAAAAGTCCTGCCTTTCCACGGCGCAGGACTGCGGCTTTAGCCTTCAGAACCTCCACGTCGCGCACCAGGGTGGCTTTGAATTTGATGTAGTCAGGTTTGCCAAACCCTGAGAACCAGGATTCGAGCGACCAGCGATCAGAATTTTGCGGTGTATGAGTCGGCATGAGGCTACTTAATGCGTAACCTCACCTGTTCCTCTCGGATTTCCAGCCATATCGCGTCTCCATAGTGCAGCTCTGGCACAAACTCTTCAAGGAGGATTTCCAGCACGGACGCTGGTTGATGATGGGCGGGCTTAGTTTCAGGATGAGGATAGTAAATTAGAGCTTTCATCAGTTCGATATTCTCACTGGTTGCCACACTGATTTTCACAAAGGAAAAATCCTCCGCTGGTTCGGTCGGATGCCACTTCACCTGCCGAAAATGCCAGTCGGGATCACAGATCGCAAAATCAAACGGGGCGATGGAGGTATTTAAAGTGGCGAGGTGATATGCCGAGAGATCCAAGCCAAGGGTCTGGAAAAAAGGAACCTGCATGGCGAGAGTTCCACCTGGAAAAAGCGGATTCTGGTTCTGCCCGGAAGCTACCCGATGCCCCCGGACGATGGTCCCTTTAATCCTCAAAATTCTCTACCCTTCAGGAATTCTTCCGGCACCTCGCTAAGGGGGACTCCCTGGAAAGCTCTGGCGGCAATATGCAGGGAATCCTCCGGAATCTTGGTGGCAGGTTGCAGGCTCCCCATGACGTATAGGCCAGTTAGTATCACCGAATAAAAATAAATCCGGCTGACGATTCGCTTGATTGGGCTGACTTGAAACTGGTTCACATCACCATTTTTAACAAAAACCCAGTAAATTGCCAGTATTTTTTCTTATAAACGCTATTTTTCTCAAAATTCAATCTCACAATCGAATGAAGGCCGTGAAAATCCCTTGTTTCCGTTATTGCCTTTCTGGTGGCATTTCGCCACACTCTGGGCAATTGGAGAGGTAATGGCTATGGAATCAAAAAAATCAGGCTCGGTGCTGGTGCTGTTGAGCATCATGATGTTTATCCAGTTCTTCGTCTGGGGAAGCTGGTTCTCAACCATTAACGTGGCCCTGGGGACAGCGAATTTGGGAGATTTTATCGGAGCAGCGTATGGAGCGGTGCCGCTGGGGGCGATTTTTGCACCTTTGTTCCTTGGGGTCATCGCCGACCGTTTCTTCCCCTCGCAAATTATCATGGGGATCTTATTTCTGATCGGCGGGGTCTTGATCTACCTGGCGGGCAATGCGGCCATGGCGGGTAACGGTGCCTTGATGTCGAACCTTTTCCTCGCGCACATGCTTTGTTACATGCCGACTCTGGGATTGGGGAACACGATTGGTTTCACTCATATCGCGAGGATGGATTTCCCGAAAATCCGGGTATGGGGAACCATCGGCTGGATCGTGGCGGGTCTGTTGGTGGGCTTTTTCGGCTGGAGCGCTAAGTTGGAAATCATGAAGCTGGCTGCCTACAGTTCAATCGCACTGGGGATTTTTTCTTTCTTCCTGCCCCACACACCGGCACCAGCAAAGGGCCAAAAAATCGATATCCGGGCTCTTCTGATGGTCGATGCCTGGAAGCTGCTGGCCAAGCCTTCTTTCTTCGTTTTTATAGTCTGTTCAGGACTGATCTGTATCCCACTGGCTTATTACTACGGCAAGACGGGAGACTACCTGGCTAACACCGGATTCGAGCAAGCTGCCTCCACGATGACGATCGGGCAGATGTCGGAGATCATTTTTATGCTGCTGATCCCCTTCTTCTTCCGTCGGCTCGGGGTAAAATGGATGATTCTGGTTGGGATGATGGCCTGGGTGTTTCGCTATTTGCTGTTCGCCTACGGAGCGCCGGATCAGGTCACTTGGATGATTTTCCTTGGGATTGCGCTACACGGAATCTGCTACGATTTCTTTTTTGTGACGGGTTTTATGTACGCCGACCATGTCGCTCCCAAGGAAGTCCGGGGGCAGGCTCAAAGCTTGCTTGTTTTCGTCACCCAGGGACTTGGAATGTATATCGGTTACAGCATTGTTTTCGGCCGACCTTGGCTGGGCATCGCCAATGGACAGGTTGCCAAACTGGCTGACTCGTCAGCCCTGGCTAATTTGATCTCTGCCGCCCGGCCCGAGGAAACGCTGAGCTTCGGCCAGAAACTCGCTAAGATGTTTTCCGTCAATTTTCCGGATGGAATCGACAGCAATGTCGTCTCCAGATCCATGGATCAGTGGAAAGACTTCTGGATGTTTCCCGCCATCATGTCTGCGGTGATTGTGGTGATTTTCTTTGTGGCTTTCTGGGACCGGATTAAGGTTGAGTCGGATTGATTCAAAAAAGCCATCGATGCTTGTATTTGATGCTCATCTCGACCTGAGCCTGAACGCTCTGGAGTATAACCGCGATCTCCGCCAGCCGATTGCCAAGCTCCGCAGGAGCGAAGCGGGGATGAGCGACTTACGGGGCCGCGCTCAAAGCACCGTCAGTTTTCCGGCGATGCGAAAGGGAAATGTGGGAATCTGCGTTGCCACCATTATCGCCGGGTGTATGAAACCGGCCCTGCCCATCGTCTCGTGGAATTCACCAGCCCAGGCCCGCGCCATGACCCACGCCCAGATCGCCTGGTACCGGGCGATGGAAGATGACGGGCACCTTCGCCAACTGCGCTGTGTGAGTGAGATAGTTCGCCACATCGAGGATTGGACCGCTAATCCCGAAACCTGCCCAATCGGGTACCTGCTGAGTCTGGAGGGAGCGGATTCTCTCCGCACCCTGGATGATTTGGAGGAAGCAGTGATGATCCACGGCCTGCGGGCGATTGGTCCAGCTCACTTTGGCGTGGGTCGCTATGCCCTCGGGCACAACGAAAAAGGACCACTCTCGGCCAGAGGAAAAGAACTGATTCGAAAAGTCGAGGAACTCGGGATTGTTCTCGATGTCACCCACCTCTGCGACGAATCTCTCCAAAATGCCTTGGATATTTTCCATGGCCCGGTCTGGGCCAGCCACCACAATTGCCGCGCCCTGGTGGATAATCCCCGACAGCTCAGCGACGATCAAATCAAGGCTCTCGCCGCACGAGATAGTGTCATCGGCGTGTCCTTCGATGTGTGGATGACAGTTCCTGGCTGGGACCGGGCAACGAGCCTCCATGCAGATCACCAGGCAGACCTTGCGGCTCTGGCCAACCATGTTGATCACGTCTGCCAACTCCTCGGAACTGCGCGCCACTCCGGGATCGGCTCCGATTTGGACGGTGGCTTTGGACGGAATCAAAGCCCTCAGGATCTGGACTCGATCGCCGACATCCAGCGGTTTCGCCGCATCCTCGAAAAAAGAGGCTACTCCCCAAGCGACCTGGATGGCATTTTTTACGGAAATTTTCTGCGAGTGATAAAAACTGCGACGGCCTGCCTTTAGTTAAATCAAAGGACAAGAACTAAATCAGACTGAGTCTGTCCCGAGTCTGTCCGTGTCCCCGTTTTTTTATTTGCGATACACCTAAAGAATGGTTTGCGGATGTTGAAAAAAAACCGATAGATTAAGGCAAGATGCAAAAAAAAAATCATTTGTATCGGACAAAGAGTTGCGGGAGTTTCACCTCAACGCGCATTGGGGTTTGCGGGGCAAAGAACCGACGGAAGAAGAGCTTCAGAAAGCCGTTGCCTTAAGCAAGAAGCTCAGAGAGAAGCTATTGATGTCGAAAAAGAGTGGGCACTAACCGATGAGGATTTTTCCAAAAAGGGCGGTGAACATCATGTAGACCTTGGCGTCCAATCCGGACGGGTTGATAAATGGACCGGGATAGATTTGCAGGAAGAAGAAAACCCAGACAAAAGTAGGCCGTACCGTCACGGCTCCGCTTCGAAAGTTGCGTTGGACGCATCCTTCCCTAATGGCGGGTTTGTCATTCCGGCTGAATACAAGGACAACACGCCAGTTGGATATCTATCCCGTATAGCCTGGCAAAATTATCTGTTTGATGATGATATGCGAATTGAGAGCATCACTGAAGATGGTCGCTTTCATATCAGCCAACCGATCTTGCGCCCGGGATCATTTAGCAAAGATTCTCCAAATTACCTCAGCGAGGAGGCGATTGAGAATTGGTTATTTGATAACGGATGGGAAATTGATTACAAAGAAAGCAGTGTTGCTCACGCGGTTTATTATCACCCTGAAACGGGCGTCTACGCTGCTGATGCCCACGCCGGGAATTTCGGATGGGATGTGGACGGGAAATTGAAGGCGTTTGACCTGGTCTTAACTCCTGGTAAACAACTTTTTCCGCCTTCCGTTCCCTTCCAGACCGACCACTCAAACAAAAACACTTGAAAAACCAATTTCCTTTCAATAATAATATTTGCAGATTCTTTAATGCCCGAGCGTGCTTCCATCGTTCAATAAACTGCTCCCTAACATCTCCAGACTTAGATCCACCTAGTCTAGCACTTCCACCCAAATTAAAAAGCTGATTCCCAATATTCTTAGTTATGAAAATACGCGAACAAATACCCGGTTTATTGTTTGCGACGGCCCGCCCCGGTTACGATTTCGGTCGCAATCAGCCGGTGCCGACCGAATCCGTTCAGGTCTGGATTGGTGCCGTCAAACAAGCTGGAGTGAAGTCGATTATTTGCTTGTTGGATAATCGGCACCTTGATCTTTACGGATCTTTGCCGGAAGGCCTACTGGAGCATTATCGGGCGGAGGGGTTTGAGGTGGCCCACATACCCGCTGCCGATCATCAGAATCCACCCCTGAAAGCAGACGATTTGGCAACGATTGCGCATTGTTTTGACTCCCTCCCCAAACCCATCCTGATCCATTGCAGTGCTGGCATTGATCGCACTGGCCTGGCGGTGCAACACCTTAAGAAACTAAATTTGGAATGACGAACTAACGCATGGCATAAATCCCATATGACTCAAGAAAAGCGGCTTACCTGCGGCATCCTGCTATACGACCTTGACCCTTTACGGGTCTTTCTGGTCCGTGAAAGTGGAGTTTATCAGAAGCACTTCACGGGAGAACCCCGTAACTGGGGGATTCCCAAAGGCGGATTAAAGAAGGGCAGTTCCCACTTCGAAACTGCGCTGTGCGAGTTCCAAGAGGAAACTGGTATTTCGTTGAATCGCGGTGCCCTGTATGTGGATCTTGGTTCACATCCCTACAACAGGCATAAGGACATTCATGCGTGGACGTTGCGCTGGCTGCCGCCTATCGACACCCGGTTTATCTGTTCCACCGGAAGGAAGCGCTTTGACCCCAAAACCGGAGAGACCCAGTTCATAGGTGAAGTGATCGACTGGCGGATCTTCACCGGGGAGGAAGCCATGAAGCTGATAAACTATTGGCAAATGTTTCTCTTGAAATATCTGACCGATGGCGACTTAATAGAGCCACGGTGAATCATTGGTGAAACGGGCCATTGAATGCCGCCTGCTGTGGTCATTTCGGAATGGTTTCAAAAGTCAACATCTTCGGCCAGACTTTTCCACGGTATGTCGCGAATCGCTTTGGTAACCACGGTGGATAGTGGCACGTCTGGCTGCTCTGGCGCAAACCAAACCACGACCAATTCAGAAGCCATGAAGTCGGGGTTGATGGGCGTGTGCGAAGTAAGCCATGCAAAGAAAATCAGGTCGGGAAAAATGGTGCGTCCTTGGATCTGCCGTGTGATGGGAGGAATAATGTATGTGGTTCGCTCACCCCAGAGAGGGACCATCTTGGTAAGAGCGTCTGCCCAAAGCTTTGCGTTCAAGTCCGGTGTTGGAAGGCCTTCCATGAGACCAGCGTAAGTGCGTCCAAAGTGGAGGGAATCGAGTAAAACCGTTTCACCGGATGTGAGGGTAATAAACATGGATTCAGATGTGTGGTTAGGCCTCTTTATCTTCGTACTCGGAAAACGTGACAGCAACAATGATGGAACGGAGATCCAAAAATTCAACATCAGGAATCACGACGCCCGCTTGATTCGGCAAATGCGATTCAAATTCGCCATATTCTCAATAGACTCGGCTTGAGCCTTTGTCACATCTGGGTCTCCGACAATTATTGTAAGGGCTTGTGCCCGGGAGATGGCGACATTCAAGCGATTCGCATCGAGAATAAAGTCGATTCCACTGGCATCCAATTCATCACCACTGGTTCCGAGGGAAAGGATCACAACGGGAGCTTCCTGGCCCTGAAAACGGTCAACTGTACCAATCCGGGATTCTTTGGGCAATGACGATTCAAGTCTTGCCACCTGAATATTATATGGGGCGATAATGAGAATCTCTTTAATGTTCAGCTCACGGGTAATACAATCCCTATCGGTATATTTCATGCCGAGTAGTTCTTTGATCAAATCACGAATCGCTTCCACTTCTTGATCAGATGCCCGTGAGTTTCCTTGATGCGCGACCGGAAAAAACATAATGCCAGAGGTATTTCTGATATGTTTTGCTTGGAGGTCTTTGTCATAACTGAGAACCTGATTTTGGTTTCCATCCAATGGGCGAAGCCGTCCCTCATAAAAGGCTTCCGAGATGAAATTACAGATATCAGGGTGCATGCGCCTTGATGTGTCGAGAAAGATTCCCCTGGTTGAAGGAACGACTTTTTCTGTACCAAGCAGATAGTTTAATGCGGAAGATCCAGTCTCACCCGGGTGCGTCCCACGAATGGGATGGGAGAGTTGCATCTGATCTCCGAGAAGTACCATGTTTTTTGTGCAGGGCGTCATTGCCACCAAATCCGCCAGGCACACCTGCCCGGCTTCATCGATGATCAGATAGTCGATTTTATTGACGAGACGCTCTTTGCTAAAAAGATATACGGTGCCGGCAATGAGGCCCCCTGAAAAGTGTTCAGCATATTTTTCAAGGCCTGGTATTTCTTTAAAAACGGAATCCCTCTTTTCCTTATCGCTGTGGGGTTTGTAGACTCCACAAAGCTTTCCATCCATTATCTTGTTTGCCGCCAAAAGGAGATTGGTGATAGCCTTGTGGCTGTTTGAAACCACTCCAACGTTTTTTCCCCGAGCAAGAAGCTCTTTGATGAGGTGTCCCCCAGTAAAAGTTTTACCGCATCCGGGAGGGCCTTGAATGATGACGAGCGACTCCTGTAACCCTGGAACGATCCGTATAGCAGTCTCCAGAGGTGTTTCACCGTCACGAGCGAAAATGTCACCTTTATTGTATCCCGCTATCGTGGGAACTTCACGAAGGATAATCCGCTGGAGAAGGTTTGTTGTTCCATCTCGCTTCTCCCAGCTTGTTGCACAATTCGCAATGGCTTCTTCGATAGTGTCAGTTGAGATAAACAAATCGTCTTGAATCATGGTTATGCGGTCTAATTGGCTGTCCGATGCCAATTTTTCCATTTGGCCAGGACCGATTTTTATTACAATCTCAGATTTGTCGCGATGAAATTTGAAAACCTCGCAATGAATCGAAGGATTTTCCGCCAGCACAACCTGGTCGCCCTCTTTGATCTTTGATTCCTGATGTGGATCAAAACCGTAAGTAATCAGCAGCGATTGTTTCTCTTTCTCAGCCTTTTTCCCCGTTCTCTCTAGACCAACCAGGCAGGAGAGGTGATTATAGCCTTCCACATCTGGTAACTCACAACATCGACTTTTATTTGATAGTGTGTCCACCAATTCGCGATCGTGGTATTTTATAAGATGCCCAAGGGTTTCGTTCATGGCCACCTGATCTGCCTCCTCTTTTGTCAGAGAATTTCGTAGATCGGGAGTGGGGAGTCCCAGAAGGAGTCGCTCGGCTAACTCGAACCTTTTTCTCTTCCGCTCTGTTTTTTCAATTTTGCTTACGGATGGTTGGTTGATAGAGATTCTCGGAGTCCAATGGATCCCGGCGGCTATTTGTTGTTTCCTTAACCAAGCTGCCAAACCCATTAAAGAAAAACACGTATTTACTGCAATATCCCGGATTTTTCGAAGTAAATCAGATGTTTCCCAATCCTCTGATTGCTCGGATATCTGCCAGGCGCGGTACATCAAATTTGAAGACTCACCCGAACGTGTTTTGTCACTGTAAAGCTTTTCAATTTCTTCGAGATGGTAGCTACTGGCACCAACCCTGACGCCATTTCTTATCACTGCGTTCAGATCAATGAATATTTTTTTACCAAAAAATCCTTTTACCTGTTGCTCCCTGGTCGCATATTCTCCTGTAGCGCGGCGAATCTCATCCAGGGACTCCTGCCCGTAGTGGTAGACATGCATTTCGGGATCTTCCTTCAATCTCGTGGCAATCCAGTCGACCAATTTTTCAAACGAAGCCCTTTCCTGAGTTTGATTGTGAGACCACATTTCGACATCACAAATATCTTTGGCGTGGCTACCTGATGCAGTGATCAGAAATCCCATTCTATTTTTACCTTCGGGGTAGGATAGGATCTTCAGATAAATGTCGTTTTGCGATTGGGGTGGAAGTGAAGCTAATCCCCGGTGAGGGTCGTTTGATGACAAGGGGAGTAATTGAAAAAGCGGAGGGGAGTTTGGTAGTTGATTCCGCGTTTCCACTCGAATTTTCGCCTGAGCTTTGAACTCGCCGATAGGTTGGTTACCAAGTCCGGGAATTGAATCGCAACCCGATTTTGCCAGCTTTTCAATAGTATCAATACCGACAGCTTCCAACTTGGAGGCTTGTTTAAAAGACATTCCCGCAATTCCGACCAGATGGTCAGAGGCTTGGAGATATTGTTGTGCACTGGAGTTCCATCGCCCATGGTTCCTCAGAGGATTTGGAACTGGTGGATTTCGGTGGATCGGGAATTTGTTCATGAAGTCAAGAAACTCAGCCCGAACCTGGAGGTAATAATCGTAGAAATCATTTGTCCGAAAACATGCCTTTTCATTGTTTTCCGTGATAATTCCAATGGTGTCGCTCCGTTGCCCGGTGAGCCACTCCAGCATGTCAACATAACACAGCAGCTGCAGCAAATGATGTGGTTCTGGTTTACAGGTGAGTTTGGTGTCCCAAATTTCATACTTACCATTTTGACCAAGAATTAGAAAATCCGCAAATCCCGAAAACCGTTCATTTCTAAGAGCGGCTTGATAGATCAACTTTTCATCGGCGTTAATCGCACGGTCAGTTTGGGCGAGAGCCGTGGAAAGATTGCTTGTGTCGATTTCGATGATTCTCCCTTCGGAATCAACTAGGTGGGTAAGATATTGTTTTTCATGCTGAATTCCTGCATCTTTGATCAATCGTTCTTCAGCGGATTCGTCGTCCAAAAGTGGATTTGAATCTGGGAATTCGAAGAACTGTCTCTCCATCCAACTTGCGTAAGGGGAGGCGACAAAACAAACAAGGTCAGACGGGGAGAAAAGAATTTCATTATTGTATTCTCTCATTAAGTAGGCTGCGCATACCATTAATCCAATATTTTGGCAAAGCCAACCTTAGGGTGAATGCAATTATTAAACCGCAAAACCCGTTCTGGGTGATCCAGAACGGGTTTTGAATTTTGGGAGGATGGGATTTTTTCGGGGGAAGGGCTTTTTCGGGGAGAGGGTGTTTCTTTCTTTGGGTAAGACTCCCGCCTGCACCAATCCATTCAAAAAATTTTACAAACCAGTTGGATGATCCAAAAAACACCACTCCAAACCGGGGTTTTCCACACACCACTTCGCCGCGAGTGCCTTTACACCAAAGGTTTCGGTGGCGTAGTGCCCGGCGTAAAGAATGTTCAATCCCAGCTCTTCAGCCGCCGTGTAGCTCCAGTGTGGCCCCTCTCCGGTAATAAAAGTGTCGATCCCAGTCTCGGCGATCGCAAAGACTTCCGCCCCGGCACCGCCGGTTATGATCCCGATGTCCCGAACCGTCTCCGGGCCGCCCGGACAGAGATGCACAGCCCCCCCGGTCGCAGCAGCGACTTTGGCGAGCAAAGCCTCCCGGCTCATGTTTCCCTGGTGCCGCAAGCCCAACTGAATGCCCTTCCAGAGGAAAAAAGGCTCAACTGGGTCAAAATCGAGTGCTTTTGCTAGACAGGCATTGTTGCCCAGTTCAGGATGGACATCCAGCGGGATGTGACAGCTATAGATGGCTAGGTTGTGGTCCATGGCGAGTTTTAATTTTTCGTAAAGGTTGCCCGTAAAAGGTTTGGCCCCGTTCCAGAACATACCATGGTGCACTACGAGCAGGTCAGCACCCGCCGCCACCGCCGCCCGAATCACGGGGAGACAGGCATCCACCGCCGCAGCGATTTTTGAGACCGAACCATTATTTTCCAGTTGCAGCCCATTCACCGCCCCCGGGTAATCTGGGACTTCAGAGATTTTGAGCCATTGATTTGCAGATTCGATGATGTGTTTTAGGTCAGCCATAATTCCCAATCTAGTGCTCAACGAGAATACGTCGAAAAAATTGTGTTCTTTCCCGACAATCCGTGCTAATTGCTTGGCAACTTTTTAACGAATTATGGCAAGTGAATTAACTCTCAAAGCAGGCGTAGAACTCGGCGTAGTGCCGACCCACATCAAATTTGTCGGCGGTCTTGTCCCCGACGAAAATGGCCGACTTCCCCGATCCGCAGACGGTCGGCTCTGCGTGGTGGCCGAACTTGCCCATCTCCAATCAATTTCTCCAGCTCCAATTCAAAGCGCGCAGATCACGGCTTTTCCGGGCGTGCATGAAGGTGATACAGATGATTTGATCACCGGAATCCGCAATCTCGGAATGGCGGTTCACCTCATCATGATGGTTGGCGGCGCAGACCCCATGAATCCCGCCGACGAGGACAAAGTGGTTTCCATGCTGGTCTCCGGGCTACAAATCGCGAAAAAATATAACATCAACCAGGTGGCCTCCACCTCGGCTGAGGAATGGATGCAGCCCGGAGCCCAACCCAAAACAGGCGAAGCGTTTGAAGCCGCTGTAGCGCAGGATGTTAAAGCCCACCTCCGCGCCTATCAAGAGGCAGGCGTCGAAGGCAGTTGCATCAAGTCCTGGGATCTGGAATTTCTTCGCGGGGGAGAATTCCAGACTTTCACCAGTCTCGCAAAAATCTGGAAGCTCGTCAAAGCAGCCAATGCCAAACTTGGAAAACCCTTTTTCAAAGTCATGGTCGATGCGGCACATTGCGGTGATTCCGAACTGACCATCGAGGAAAATCAGGCTTTGATCTGGCAAATCGCCAAGTCGGATGAAATGGGCATGTTTCACTGCTCTGCCAAGACCACCCGCGGCTGCCTGACCACGGATGATGGCTGGATCGGCTCGCTTCTTGCTACCGCAGCGAAAACCGGAAAACTAAAAAACGTCTTTGTCGAAATCTTTCACCACGAAGACCCCGCGCTGGAAGGACTCCGCAAACTTGATAAAGGTCATGGTCTCGACACCACCGATGGTAGAACCTACAGTCAGACCGTGGTTGACGGACTTGTGGATGTCACCCATCGCCTGAATAACCTCACCAAACGAGGTTATCTGCAGGGCAGTTAAAAATGGAGGATTGTACCCTGTTAAGTCTCTGATTATACCCTGTTTAATCGGCGACTGTACCCTGTTGAATCGTGATTGACCCTTTAAATCCACCCAGACTTTTTGGAGATTCAATTGGTCAGGCGGTTTTCAAATGCCATCCAGAGGATTTTCAGGTCGAGGAGATTTTGGGTTTTGAGCCATCCGGCACCGGGGAGCACTGTCTGCTTTGGGTTGAAAAAATTGACCGCAATACCAACGACGTTGTAACGCACCTTGCTGAGAGGCTCGGGATCCGGAAACGGCTCATCAGCCATTGTGGATTAAAGGACAGACAGGCCGTGACCCGGCAGTGGTTTAGTCTGCATCTTCCTGGAAAAGAGTCCCCATCGGCTGAGCAGATTGAAAGCGAGGGACTCAGAATTCTAAAAATTACTCGCAATACCCGGAAATTGCACCGTGGAAGTCACGATGGAAACCGTTTTCAGATCCGGCTGCGCGATTGTCGAGTGGTGCCGGAAGATTTCGAAGCGCGGTGGCAAAAAATCATCTCCCGAGGGGTGCCCAACTACTTTGGACCACAGCGATTTGGCCGCCGGGGTGACAATCTTCCCCAGGCCCGCCAGTTTCTAAACGGCGACCTCAAGGTAAATGACCGAATGCTGCGCGGCATCCTGATCTCCGCTGCACGCAGTTTTTTGTTTAATCTGGTGGTTGGCTGCCGTGTCGAATTGGGAAACTGGGACAAGCCGCTGGAGGGCGAGGTCTTTGGCTTTGCCGCCAATCGCAGCCTCGTTTTGCCCACCAATCTACGTGGGGATGAAAATGAGCGAGTAGAAGCCTGCGAGCTGGAATTGACCGCTCCGCTCTGGGGGGCAGGTGAATTGCTTAGCGGGGGGCAGGTCCAGGCTCTGGAGCAGGAAATCGTCGCGCAGGAAAGGGCACTGGCCATCGGCTTGGAAGAGCTGGGACTGCGCCAGGAGCGGCGGGTGATGCGCCTTTTACCCAAAGAATCGAGGTTTGGCTGGGAAAATGGCGGGCGGGAGTTGGTTTTGACCTTTGATCTCCCCAAGGGCACCTACGCTACCACGGTATTGCGGGAACTTCTTGATGTTGTTGAGTGATTTGATTGCAGATCGCCTCAACCGGGGGCAGTTTATCTGGTGTCAACTATCTCCGAAAATTTGAGGATCGTCGAAGAGGGAATAGCCGCTGCCTGCATTGCGTGTGGTCGTCCCCGCACGGCGGTCCAGTTGATCGCGGTGAGTAAAACGATGCCGAATGAGTTGATGGGTGAGGCCATCTCCGCCGGGCAGATTCATTTTGGGGAAAACAAGGTGCAGGAACTCACCGCCAAACAACCTGCTTTTCCCGGTCACATTCGCTGGCACCTCATCGGACATCTCCAGTCCAACAAGGTGAAAAAAGTGCTGCCCTGCTGCCATCTGTTGCACACTCTGGATTCGGTTGATCTCGGGCGGCAAGTGAATCGCATTTCCGGGGAACTGGGCATCAAGACCCGGGCCCTGCTCCAGGTCAATATTTCAAATGACGACGCCAAATACGGCCTTTCACCGGGGGATACGGCAGCGGCCCTGAACGAACTTTTGGACAACCACAGTCAACATCTCGATATCATTGGTCTGATGACGATTCCGGTTTTTGAAGAAGACCTCGAAAAAACTCGACGCCACTTTGCTCATCTTCGTGAGTTGAGGGATCAACTCGCCATGTCAACCGGCTTCCCCCTGCCCGAATTGTCGATGGGGATGAGCCAAGATTACCAGATCGCCATTGAGGAGGGGGCGACCCTGATCCGGGTGGGGTCATCGATCTTCGGCTCCCGAGGGTGATGATTCAGCCCCGGTTCCGGGACGCTTTCTCTTGCCTTGGGTTCGGCGCAACCACAGGAGCGATACTGTTCCTTCTCTTAGTGATGAGGGCGTAAGCGATAAAGATAACCCCGATCACCAGCATGATGCATGAATAAAACTGCCCCTTGGTAATTCCCATAATGAGACTGGAATCGGGCTCCCGAAAATTCTCGACCACGATTCGGGCAATCGCATAGAAGATAAAAAAGAGACCGGAAATTAGGCCGTGATAGGCATTTTTCCATTTTAATCGAACCGCGAGCAAAACGCCGAAAACCAGGAGACCCTCAATCAAAGCTTGGTAAATCTGACTGGGATGACGGGGATTGAGCAAGGTTTCGGCAAGAACGGTCTGAAACTCTTCATTTTTCCGGGCCGTTTCGATGATCATTTCCGCAATCGGGAATTTAGGAATTCCCTGACTCATGTTTAGGAGGTTGTTGATATTGACAGACAGTTCCGGGGCGATCACTTTGGTTTTTTCGACCAAAGTGAGCAGTTTTTCGCTTTCGATGTCATAGATTTCACTGGGAAATTTCATAGCCCATGGGTGTTCTGTCCTACGCCCGTAGAGTTCTCCGTTGATGAAATTGCCAATCCGTCCGAAAAACACCCCGAGTGGACCTGTGATCACGAGATTGTCCCCCAAGCCGAGCCACGAAATTTTCTGATAACGAGCAAAGAAAAAAACCACCAGAGTGATTCCAAAAATCGCCCCGTGACTGGCCATCCCCCCGCTTAAAAAGCGGAAAAACATAAGCGGATCACGAAAAAACTCATCCCGTGAATATATGAGCATGTAACCAAGCCGCCCGCCGACCATGACCCCAAAAATCGCCACAATGGTAATAAAATCAGCGATTTGACTTTCCTTTAACTCACAGCACCGCAATCTGACAAACCAACGGAGCAGGAAAAAAGCGCATATAAAACCGAAAACATACATGAGCCCATACCAACGGACACCGAAATCTCCATTGATTCGCAGCAAAAAAGGGCTCAGATCGTGAACGTAATAACCGAGGATCGAATTCATGACACCAACTTTGGTCGACGCTTTCCGGGGGGATGGCAAGCGGCATTTCAAGAACCCATGGAGGATTCACGTGGGGGAGTGATGGAGGATTGGAGCGATAATCCATCACTCCAATGAGTTCTAATTTTTTGAATTTTGCGCTTCCCATTTTGCCATGAAGATGGCAATGAATATAGGTTGTTCGCCAAACGTTCCGCTACAAACGTATATTTCAACTTGTTTAACTATATACTTAGTTGGATATTAAATATATAGTTCTCCAAAAAACTTATTTATATTTTACCAACCTGACAACAGGTTGGGACTGATTGCCGTGTATGAAAGCGTTCGTTTTATTGAGTTTTCTTTATTTCTCCATCACCGTTGTGGGTCAAGATGCCAGTTCGCGTGAGGTACGCAGTTCCACCGTGCCAACCTCCGCGAATACAAGCCCGGCTCCAGTCGAGTTGATCGATGTTAACACCATTTTTGCCGGTATTAACCGCCCCTACTCAATCACACCTCCAATCGCCGATGGGATTGAGGCGCAACTCAAAGAAAGTGAATTACATACGAGCACCAGGAATGCTTCCAGAACACGGGATCAAGCCACACCGTTTGCCGGTGGAGATGCCGATAAAGCTAATCTGGCCCCAAAATCAAACCCGATAAAGAAAGAAGCTTCAGCGCCAGTCTCGAAGAAAACCACCTCTAAATCAGCGTCCAAGGATCCTCAACGACAGAATGAACACAAAAAAGGCAGGCCAATACAGGACGCGCTGAGAACCTTATTTTCCAATGGCAATTCCCGGTTTCAACAACCGTCAGTGAATTTACGCACCTCAAAAACGAGCCACCAACTGAGCAGATCAAGAAAACCTTTGAATCTGGGTGCCGAGTGATCAGGCCGAAACGGTCTTTCTGGACTCTCGCAGACGATTCATCGCAGAGATGATGGCACTTTGATTCATTTGATTGACCTCAATTTTGCACCCAATCTCTGGTACCAGGGTGATCGTAAGTTTTCCACCAAGATGCTCGCGAAATTCCTCCAGACCTGCCAGAATCACGGGTTTCCCGTTTTCCTCCCGATCAAGATACTCTGACCAAATACCAAATCCAACAGCGGAAATCAGATTTACTATCCGATCCGCCACAGATTGATCGAGTAATCCGATTTCCACCGAGTACAAGATATCCACGGCCATACCGATGGCAACAGCCTCGCCATGACTTACCTGGAAATTGGAAATCTGCTCCAGCTTATGTGCAACCCAGTGACCAAAGTCGAGAGGGCGGGCTGATCCGAATTCAAAGGGATCTCCGCTGGTGGCAATGTGATCAATGTGATTTTCGGCGCTTCGGCGAATGGCCACTTCGAGAGGTTTGGTTTCAAGCCGCCCCAGGGCCGCTGCGTTGTTTTCCAGAAAGTCATAAAAGTCCGCATCGCGAATCAGAGCGACCTTGATCGCTTCAATGATTCCGTCCCGGCGGGCCCGCTCGGGCAGTGACTTCAAAAAATCGAGATCATTGACGATGGCAAAAGGAACTGAAAAGGTACCGACCCAGTTCTTTTTCCCAAAAAAATTGACCCCATTTTTCACACCCACGCCACCGTCTCCCTGACTCAGGGTCGTGGTCGGCATCCGAACCAGACGTATCCCGCGATGGGCCGTAGCGGCAGCAAATCCCACCAGATCGATAAAGGCCCCACCACCGATGGCGAAAATGTAAGAGTGGCGACAAATTTTGTGAAATTCGACAGCTTTCCAAATTTTTTCTACCAGCGACCAGTCGTTTTTGCAACTTTCGCCTCCAGCCAGCACCATGGGGGCGGACACCAGATTGAGGTGATTGGAGTGAACTGCTCCATATTGCAAAATCTGCCCGGCCAGCTTGGGATTGCCCGCTGCGACACCGGAATCCAATAAGATCAACACCTTGGAACTGCCACCGAGAGGTGATGACTCCGCCAGCAAATCACATAGGGTATGATTTTTTGGATCAAACACTCCGTGGGTAAAAACTACCCGGTGCTGATAAGTGATGGGGATGGATCTCTGAATCATGTTCCATTTGGTTGTCAGATCATACCCTAATTTGGAGAGATTCGGAAGCCCCGAAGTCACGCCAATTTAGACGGATATCGGGTATCCCAATCAAACTGCCCTCTAATCCAAGAAATCCCCACGGATTCCTCCACCGCCTTAAACCACGGTACCATCGGGAATAACGGTTCCTTTGGGGACCACGATGACTCCCTCCCGGATGCAACAATACGGAGTGTCCTGGTCTTCCCGGTTACCCGGGTCGATCACCACATTATTGCCAATCAGCGCATTTTTATCAATAATCGCCCGATGAATCCGTGAGTTTGCCCCAATCCGAATAGGAACCTCAACGGTTTTGCCATCGCTATTCACAGATTGTACATTGTAATAATCTGAACCCATAATCACCGAGTCAGTAATAAAACACCCAGTCTCAATAACCGAACGCACTCCAATAATTGAGCGCTGAATCGTGGCATTGCTGATTATACATCCGTCGGAAATGAGCGCCTCCTGAATGTGAGCGTTGTTGATCTTGCTGGCGGGAAGGAATCTGGCCCGTGTGTAAATCGGATTATGAGAATCAAAGAAATTGTAACTGGGCACCACCTTGGTCAGCTCCAAATTCGCATCGTAAAATGACCGTATCGTGCCAATATCTTCCCAATACCCTTGAAAAACGTAAGAGTAGACCTGACTTTTTTTAATCGTCGCCGGTATGACATGTTTGCCAAAGTCATCCAGATCATTGTTGAGCGCTTCTATCAGAGTTTGGCGATTAAAAATGTAGATCCCCATGGATGCCTGAAAGCGTTCTTCCTCAATGGGAATTTTAAACTTTTTCAGCAACGACGCAGGCATCCGCAGTTCATCAAGGACTTTGTCGTTCCCTTCAGGTTTTTCAACAAATTCTGTAATCACCAAATTATCATCTGATTTCATCAACCCCAAAGAGCGGGCAGGCTCCCGGGAAACTGGGGTCGTCGCGATAGTCAAATCCGCATCATTTTGCAAGTGCTCTCTCAGCATGGCTTTGAAATCCATCCGATAAAGTTGATCACCGCTTAAGATCAAAAAATACTTGAAAGGTCTCTCCAGAAAATAATCAAGATTCTGCCGCACCGCGTCTGCCGTGCCCTGATACCAACCCGAATCCGACGGCGTCTGCTGGGCCGCCAGGATGTGG
>JBGSJM010000009.1:0-10656 GCA_041742015.1 Verrucomicrobiales bacterium
TTTCATAGATTCCCAATCCTTTTGGAGGTCTTTATATCGACTTGGATTGGGAACAAGTTTTAAGCTCCCTCGTTTTGCCATTTCGTACTTTGCCCACGCAGCTCGATAAAATACGATTTTGTGATCAACGACTGCTTCTAGTCAAGAGGCTCAAACAAGAAAGTGATTTCTCTGTCTATTATTCCATTAAAAAATACCGGTTTCGAATCTTGGCAAGGTGGTGACGGCACTCCTGCCATTCCCCGATCTGTTCAAGACGGTTCTTTGTGTCTTCAGCATATCCAAACCCTAGATCCTGCCATTTGCCTATACCTGTCCACAACACCTGAACCGCTGCTTCATGACAGGAAGGAGAAAAAGCAAAATGCCCGGCTCCCACATCTGGATCGAGAAATTCCAACAAGTATTCTGAGAGGAATCCAGGAAGATAAGCGAGATAAGCATTGGCACCGCAGCGGAAAAGTTGCCCGAGAAGCTTGTCATTTTTATCTCCAGCTTCTGTGATAAAAGGATGAGCTTGGTGAAAACCTTCCTCAGCGAGGTCGGTTAACTCAATGTATCTGTGATCCGCTACTGCAGGTTCACTCAGAATGTAACAGAGTGTGACCCTGGTGGTCAGCATGAGTCTGAGCATTTCGGGGTCTTCCAGTTCATCCGTCTGGATCAGACTAAGAGCTTCCCGTGCAAAATTTTCTGCCTGTACGAGATCTTCGAATTGAGCGCGGGCTCGACTGCCATTGGACAAAGCTAGGGCCAGCATTCGTCTCGATTCAGAAATCTCAGGGTTCGCCCCGTGGCGCAGAATCTCAACGGCCCGGTCACAAGCGATGAGGCTTTCATTCCGGTAATTTTCAAGGTAGTCCAGGGTGAGGCGGGCAAGGATGTTCCCGCGATTCATCCAAGCCAGGGCCATGCGGGATCGGAAACCGGGATTGGAATTGAGATCAAGTTGATTGAGCAGCTCAATCGCCGACTCCAAAGAGGCCAGTGCACCTTTTAGATTCGCTTCACCTCCGATCTTTCCCATGGCATCAGCCCGATTCATCCACGCTGCGGAAAGGGACCATGTGGTAGCAAGGTTGGTGTTCTGTTCCAATTTCCGAAACCCAATGGCCTTGTCAAATGACAAGATTGATGATTTCCAATCATCATCATAATCACTTGAAAGCATAGCGAGCCCGCGATACATAAAAAGATTGGCGGAACGTTTCAATCGGACTTGGGAATCCCCTTGATCGAGCATTGCAATTGCCTCGTCGTATGCAACAACCGCCTCGTTGGAATTCCCCAGCGCCCTTTCGACATGCCCGCAAGCGGTGAGCATGGCGACGGCTAACTCTGTAGTTTCGATATCGTTACCAACCCTCAACTTCGCAAGGGAGCACCGAAGTAATTCAGCCTTTTCCTTTGCTTTAAGAAATGATTCAGGGCGGCCTTCCCTGAGATCTTTTTCTAACGCGAGAATGATTTCGCCATTCGTTTGTATCGTCTCTTTTATTTGTGGGTATCTGTAGATCCAGTCGTTGAGTTGCTTTCACTTCTTCAAAAGTTGCGACACCGGGTAGAGACCGATGCCGCCGTAATTCTACATCTCCGCCCACTGTCGGAGTATATTATGATATACGCCGGTCAATTCGACAGCAGATGTCCGGGCAGCTTCGTGCTCCCCCAGTTCACCGCCGATCCGCTGAATGGAGCGATCCAGATCAAATAACAGAGAACGCCGGGCATCATCGCGAATCATGCTTTGGATCCAAAAAAAGGAACAAAGCCGGGTTCCCCTCGTGACCGGTGTGACATGATGAAGACTGGTCGCCGGATAGAGAATCATCGATCCCGCCGGAAGCTTGACCCGGTGAACGCCATAGGTGTCTTCAATACAGAGTTCACCACCATCGTATGACTCGGGATCTTCCAGGAACAACGTCGCCGACAAGTCCGTGCGGATTCTCAGCGGCGTACCGGGGATTTGCCGGATTGCGTTGTCGATGTGAGTCCCGAAAGCCTGCCCGCCCGAGTAGCGGTTAAAAAGCGGCGGGAAAATCCGGAGTGGCAGGGCGGCGCTTAAAAACAACGCGTTCCGACCGAGTGCCCGGAGAATCATTTCCCCTGTTTTCTCGGCGGCGGGATCGCCCTCGGGAATTTGCTGGTTGTCTTTCGCCATGGCGGACTGGTGTCCGGCTGTGACCCGACCGTCGACCCATGGCGAAGCGTCCAGACATCCCCTCGCAGTCGCTACTTCCTCCCCGGAAAGCAAACCTGGAATTGTGATTAACATCTCTTTTGTATATCGATTAGAATTGGAAGGATGTCGTGAACATCACCGCGCGACCATCACCAGGAATGAAGTGTCCGCCACTCATCCGATCAATGTAGTCCGTATCGGTAAGGTTTGAGGCGTTAACCCGGAATGTGATATTTTCGTTAAGCTTATAGCCCGCCATCGCGTCAAGGGTCCAATACGATGGAGATTCCCGGGTGCCTGCGGTAGTGTTGAGGCGCCGGTCAATATATGCGGGGCCACCACCGAAGAAGAAACCATTTTCAAATTCGAAGTGGTTCCACAGACTAAAGCTGTTGTCGGGCGTGTTACCCAGTCCTTTGCCAACTCGGGTCGTGTCGAAATCGGCGGTCACTTCGCCTTTCAGATGCGTATAGCTGGCGTAGATATACCACTGAGGGGTGAGTTCTCCGGCGATCCCGAATTCAAATCCCTCCACCCGCTCGGCACCAGTCAGGGTGTAAACGGTGGGATCTGCCGGATCGATGTCACGAACGTTTGTTTTGTCGGTTCGGAACAAGGCCGCAGTGAGACTTAACTTTTCATCGATAATATTCCATTTCGTACCCAGTTCGAACGATTCAGCGCGTTCCGGATCCACATCAAAGGTTGAGGGATTTGTGCCAGCTTCACTCAGGGTGAGCAACTCGCCGGATGGATTAAATGAGGTTCCCCAGCCGAAGTAAACACTTCCATTTTCAGTGGGCTTCACCACCACAGCAGCCCTTCCACTGACCATTCCATCAACCCGATTGCGGGTTGGGTTTTGGTTGCCGACAGCATTAGTACCGGACGAAGTGGTCTCAAAGCGCTCATATCTGATGTCTCCCGTAAATTCGAGCCACGGGTTGACTTCCAGGGTGTCAGCGGCGTAAGCCGCAAAAGTGTCCGATTTACCGAAACTATCACCGGTGCCGTCCCGAAGAAAGGTTCCCGGTACAGAGTCGTAGGGATTGGGATTGAAGTAGTCGGTGGAAACTCCAGGGTTGGCGGTGCCACTATACCGATCATACGTTTCGTGCAAAAGCTCTATTCCTGCGACGGCTTCGTGGTGGATAGTCCCAGTATCAAATGAGGCCATGATATCGGTTTGGTTTGCGACAATGGAAGTCTCTTCGTCGCGGTCTTTCCAATCGGAACGCCTGATCGTAGCGGGAAACGCGACGCTGTTAAAACGGGGTGCTGTGACCAGCGAAAGACGATCCACTTTTCCAATCCGGGTCTGGTTGCGAAGCGTTATCTCGTCGGAGAAATCATGCTCAACGCGGCCGGTAAACATCGTCGCAGCGGTGTCTTCAAAATCCCGGGAGACGAGGCCGTAGAAATTATCAAAAGCTTCCAACGGGGCCGTATTGATATAGGGTGTGAGTCTCGGATCGGTCACATTGGTCGGGGTAAAGGGGACGCCATAGTCGGGAAGATTGTTCTCTTTCATGTGAAAAAAATTGAGGTGCAACCGGGTGTTGCTTGTTTCCTCCAAGCCAAATCCGATTGATCCGGCAATCCCCCAACGGCTGTCGTAAGCAGGCCCGCGGTCGGGAGTTTGATTTTCATGTGTCATCGCGTTGAGCCGGAACGCACTGCCTTCAATGCCCGGTATCGCCTGGTTGACATCAATCGTTCCGCGATAGAGATCATCAGTCCCAACCGAGAGATCTGATTGGATGGAATCACCCAGCCTCGCGGATTTGCTAACCAGATTGACGGACCCTCCCGTGGATCCCCGACCGCTGGTTGAGCTCGCTGGTCCCTTCACCACCTCGATCTGTTCCAGATTAAAAGGATCCCGTCCGTAAGCTCCGAGATCTCGGATTCCATCGACGAAAAAATCGGAACGTGCACTGAACCCCCGGATTGACAGGGCGTCCCCCAACGGAGCGCCGCCCTCTCCCGCCTGCAGGCTGATCCCTGAAACATTGCGCAGAGCATCACGGAGGGTCGTAACCCCCTGATCAGCCATCAATTCTCTGGTGATGATCTGAACGGTCTGAGGTGTGTCCAGCAAAGGCTGAGTGAACCTGGGCGACGACAGCCGGTCCGCCTGGAAAAGCGTGTCGGTAATGATTACCGGCTCCGGTTCCAAAACAGGAGCTGGAACTGCGACCGGAGCCGGTCTGGGAGCTGGTTGCCGCGGGGTGGGCGCGGGAGTATTGCTTTCAACAACGGTGGCAGGCAGCGATTCTGCTTCCTGGCCGATGGCAGAACCGGTCGCGCAGACCGCCACCATTGCCAATCCGCCCGGAAGGCGTCTATTTGACTGTAATAGGTGCGTAATTGTACTTTTTTCATAGTTCTGATTTGTGTTTTCGTCTTTGTTTTCGTGTGAGTTAAAGAGTAGGGGAAATAGGCGCAGGCGATTTGGTGCCTGCTTTTTCCGGGCCTGCTTTGCTTCCAGCTTTTCCGGAGGAAGGGAGATTACTTCGCTGCTGGGGCGGCCCGAAAGTGTGGTTGGCCATGGTGCCCGAGAAAACGAAACCTGCGATCAATCCAGCGGCGACGAGCCCCGCGATTCCAATGAGGCGGCTTGGTTTGATTTGCCACCACATCACCGCTCCTGAGATTCCCCAGAAAACCATCGTAAACCCTGTCGCATCAGCGAGCAGTGTCCAAAACCAGCGAGCCCCAATCCGGTCCGGGTAGTGGTGGGTCTTGTGAAGACGGGTGACGAAAGTGTGTGGAGTCACACCCGATGGAGCGTCAGCGGCTCGGGCGGCCACCTCGCCGGTGACCAATCCATAGATCACGTTCCATCGTTTTCCAGTGTCGGGCGTTTCAATTTGAAACCTGACTTCAGCAGCGCCCCGCGGATTGGCCTCTACCGGGGCGACACCTTCGATTCCGGCAGATTTAAACAGGTTCTGGGCTGCCGTTTCGAATGCGGTTGCGTTATATTCTGCGACTTCAAATCTTGCCCCATGAAAATCAGGCTTCTCCCGGCTCCCATCAGCAGTCGGAGCAGGGCGCTTGACACTCGCCCCGTGTCCGTTTGGGCTAATTACCGCCGAGGCTGGTCCCGAAGGGGTGCGGGCTTCATACATGATAGCACCCTCAATCACCGCCGAACCGCCCCTGGGGCGAATAAAACGCTTCGATTCATCGAGAGCGTTTATCTTGGCAAGTACCTCGTCAGCGATCTTTTCCGCATCCGGCAAGGCCACCGAATATTTTTCAGCAAGTTCGCGATGGCTGATTTGTGAAAGCACTTTCACCGGGCCAAACCACTCTGGGTGATTGAAAAGCACACCACTGATTCCAAAAAGCATCACCCAGGGAAGCAAAAGGAGACCGGTATACATGTGGGCACGCCGGACGAACTTTAGAATACGGTTGCGGGGGTTGCGCTTTTTTGGGCGCTGAATTTTTATTGGTTCGGCAGTTTTCATGATGCCCGGCAGATTTGAAGAAAGCTATCGTTATTGGGACTTAGTATCATTAATTTAATGATTCGTAAGTCAACGATTGTTGGGGCGCAAGTTTTAAATGAGTGAATCAAACGAAAAATCGCCGATTTTCATCCTGACGGCCTTCGTTCAAAGCCGTCCTCTGGTGAGATGCGCGAATCGTGCGCTCACTACCATGGGATTTTTATCCCAACTATTTTCGTCGTGGCAGGTTCAATCCGGTAATGAAGTCCTTTATTTGTGTTGAGTGCCATCGCCGTGATTTTCTGTTGAAGGCGGTATCTGGATCTGCTGCGTTTTTTTCAATGAAAGGAGCTATTGGCGAGGCTCTCACGCAAACTCCGAGGTTGACGGAGGTGCCCGGACCGACCGGATCCTGAGCTGGCTTTTCGTTACCCCATTTATGCACAAGATTCATCACTCCCGCTGGCAGCCGGAAACGGATTCGAACTACAGTTCCTTCCTCTCGGTGTGGGATCGCGTGTTTCGCAGCTTTCGCACCACGCCTGATCCCGCGAAACTGCGCCTCGGGCTGGATGAATTTGCTGATGACCACAGCCAAACACTGCCGGGGCTCTTGAAGACGCCCCTGAGGTCCAAACCAAAGGATACTGACACATGACGAAAGCTCATGCGCGCTGGTCTTCGGCTGTGCCGACCACCTCGCCACTCACACAAAGAAACGCACCGTAAAGCCATCGTGCTGGCCAAAGACGTTCGACGCTGCGTGCCACCGAACCACCACCGGGTAACACGATGACGCTGCGCAGTTGCAGGTTCTTTAACGGCAACCCATCGAACAGCGCAAGCAAGCGCCTCCGCCGCAGTGTGCCAGTGCGCGCCATGATAGGCTCCCTTGCCACCACCGCGTCCCCGGGTATGAAACACAAAGCCGCCACTGAGATACTGTAGTCGAAAGAGCGGTCTGGAAAAGGCAGCGCCTCACCGCGTGCATTTTCATAGCGCTCCCCGCGCACCGCATGAGCGCGATCGAAGCTCAGGGATTCCTCATCAGGATCAATCCCGACCAACTCGCCGTGTGTCTCATTTGCCATCAGCCGCGTGAAGTATCCGGTGCCGCAGCCAATGTCGATAAGCGAGGCATCTCGTTCCAGACGCAACATGGCCTTCAACAGCTTAAACTCCGACTGACCAATCCATTGCCCGCGCGGCGTTTGATACCAAGCGTCATACTCCAATACTCGTTTCTCCAAGCCGACTGTCATTTGTTTGCGCAATTTTCCTAGTCACATTATCCTACGAGGCAGTCCTGCACCATGAGAAGCTGGGTATCCCTGAGGGGGATTAATGATGCAGATAGCCCTGCCATCCTGACCCCGTCCACATTTCGGCTTGAAATACCAGTCGCCTTCCCTTAAAAAGCATATTCACTGGATTTCACCAACCGCACTGCATCTCCATCATCTTGATCCAAAACATGCCTTGCATCTCCAAATCCAGAACTTCCGGCGATTCACGCGCTGGTCTTGCCCTCAACGCCGTCGTCACTCCGCGAACCTTCCATGGACCATCATAACCAAACTCACCTCTGAAAATTAATTTATGATTGCCAACCATTCACACAATTCCGGACAGTTGTTTGTTCCCCCGGTGGCTGACCGGGTCTTGCTGGGCAGGCCGCGCTCAAGGATCGCTGAGGCGCGCACCCTTCTGGCGATTTTGTGGGATTTACTACGCGGCCTCCGCGCCCTTCATTTCGTAGGGCCGTGCGTGACCGTTTTCGGGTCGGCCCGCACTCGGGAAACGGACCCGCACTATCAACTCGCCCGCGAAATGGGCTCGGCGATTGCGGAGCTGGGCTTCACGGTGATGACCGGCGGTGGTCCCGGAATCATGGAAGCGGCCAATCGCGGTGCGAAGGACGTGGGCGGACGCTCCGTCGGCTGTAACATAGAGCTGCCTCAGGAGCAGGGGGCGAATCCCTGGCTCGACCGCTTTGTCACGCTGCGATATTTCTTCGTGCGCAAGACATTGCTGGTGAAATACAGCTATGCTTTTGTGGTTCTGCCGGGTGGCTTTGGCACCTTGGACGAGATGTTCGAGGCGTTGACACTCATCCAGACCGGCAAATTAGAAGACTTTCCCGTTATTCTCATGGGGAAGGACTATTGGCGCGATCAGGTGGCCATGATTCAGAAAATGGCCGACGCCGGCATGGTTTCGCCGGACGATCTGAAGCTCTTCCATGTGACCGACTCGGTGGGCGAAGCTACCGAATTCCTCCTGGAGAAAGCCATCAAGCCCTTCGGTCTGAAGCCCTCGATCCGCCAGCCAGCCTCCTGGCTTGGTGAACGCGGCCTGGAGAAGTCGCAATGAACAATCCCCGCCAACGGATTAAGCCCTTCCCACCCACTCCATTTTAATTGATCAACTCCAGTTTATTGAGTAATTAAAGCGAATCATGAAACGACGTCATTTTATCCGCAACGCTGCCATCGGCGGTCTTTCCAGCCCGGCGCTACCTTCCGTTTTTGCCCAACTTGCGGCAGATAATCGATATCGGGAAAATATCGGCCTCCAGATTTACACGCTGCGCAACCAACTCGGAAAGGAAAATGCGGCGGCCACGCTCAAGTTGGTCGCGGAATATGGCTACAAACAGGTTGAGCCTTTTGGTTTCCCCGGGCAGAGCGATCTGGTCAAAATCGCCAAAGACCATGGGCTACAGGTGACCTCCTCCCATTTTGATTGGGATTGTGTAGTTAATCCGGACTCAAAATATGCGCACAGTTTTGAGCAAATCCTGGAAATGGCCAATAAGGAGGGGCTAAAACACCTCGTGGTCCCTTACCTGGCGGATCGCAATCGCAAAACTCTGGATGATTACAAAAAAGTCGCCGAAAATTGCAACAAAGCAGCGGTCACAGCCAAAGCTGCCGGAATCCAGCTCGCTTATCACAACCATGCCTTTGAATTTGAACCCAAGGAGGGCGGCAAATCTGGGTTCGATGTCTTTGTGGAGGAGTTCGCCCCGGAAATGAAGTTTGAACTCGATATCTTTTGGGTCAAAGCCGGGAACCTCGACCCCGTCGCCACGCTCCAGAAACTCTCCGGCCGCGTCTCGCAGGTCCACCTGAAGGATATGCGCAAAGGCGTCACCCTCCCCAACTACCACGGCATCCAGAAAGATGACTTCGAAGAACTGGGCGACGGCACGATCCCGATGGCACCCATCATTGAAGCCGCTGCGGCCGCTGGTGTCGCCAACTGCCATGTCGAGCAGGATCACTCGCCGGATCCCCTGGCCAGCGTCAAACAAAGCCTAAACTACTATCATACCCTGTCAGGTCGCTGATCGTACCCTGTTAAGTCGTTGACTGTACCCTGTTAGATTCGATGAAATATACTCTACTTATTCTTGCGAACTTCGTTCTTTGCACCGTATCCAGCCTTGGCGAAAACTGGCCGGCTTGGCGAAACACCAATCTGGGATCGGGCACCACTCAGGACACGGGCTTCCCTCTGACTTGGGAAAGAGATAAGAATGTGAAGTGGCGCATCCCCCTGCCGGAGCGGGGCAACTCGACCCCAATCATCTGGGGGGACCGGGTTTTTGTGACCCAGGCCATCACCGCTGAAAAGTGGCGGGGTTTGATGTGTTTTAACCGCGAAGACGGTCGCCTGCTCTGGAAATCTGGACTGACTTATGATCAGGCTGAGCGCACTCACGGGGACAATCCCTATTGCTCGGCCTCGCCGTCAACCGATGGCAAAATCGTCGTGGCCGCTTATGGATCCGCCGGGGTGGCGGCTTATGATTTTGAAGGAAAGGAAATCTGGAGACGAGATTTTGGACCAATTGATCATGTCTGGGGAAATTCCTCTTCACCCGTCATCCACGGGGAGATTTGTTTTCACTACCACGGACCCTCGAAAGGAGCGGCCCTCCACGCCCTCAATCTCAAAACCGGAGAAACCATCTGGAAATGGGACGAGCCCAATTGGGTTCCCGGCCCCCGGACCGACGGCTTTCGCGAGGACAGTGACAAGGGCGTCATCGGTTCATTTTCCACTCCCATCATCGTGCCCCATGCTGGCGGCTCCATCCTGGTGATGAGTTTTCCATTGGAAATGAAGGCCTTTGAGCCTGCCACCGGCAAAGTCTTGTGGACCTGCGAGGGGCTCAATCCCCTGGTTTATACCTCACCCGTGGCGGCTGATGGCCAGATTGTTGCGATGGGTGGCTACTCGGGAAACTCGATCGCTGCGACCCCGGATGGCAAAAGACTCTGGCAGGAGGTGCGGCATTTTGGCGGGATCGGTTCCGGTGTCATCAAAGACGGCTACCTTTACGCCGCAAATGCCGGTGGCGTAGTCCACTGTGTGAAGATGGCCACGGGCGAAACCGTGTGGAAAGACCGTCTCCCCGGCGCGGGCAAATCCTGGGGTTCATTTATTTTGTCCGGTGATAATATACTGACCCTGAGTCAGCCGGGTGATACCGTCGTGTTCAAAGCCAATCCCGAAAAACTCGAGGTCATCGCCCAAAGTGATATCGGGGAACATACTAATTCTTCCTTGGTGGTTTCTGGAGAGCAGGTATTTATCCGCACTTTTGAAGCGCTGTGGTGTATTGGGAAATAGATAGGTTATATACTCGGGAAAGTCACTGCCAGTTTAAGCACGAGGACGGCAGTTCAGCTCCGCAGGACGGCAGTTCAGCTCCACAGGACGGCAGTTCAGCTCCACAGGACGGCAGTTCAGCTCCACAGGACGGCAGTTCAGCTCCGCAGATTGGCAGTTCAGCTCCGCAGGACGGCAGTTCAGCTCCACAGGACGGCAGTTCAGCTCCAAAGGACGGCAGTTCAGCTCCAAAGGACGGCAGTTCAGACTCTGCACTGCCATCCTTTAAAGCCATATTGCCATTTGTCAGAGCCATATTGCCATTTGTCAGAGCCATATTGCCATTTGGTAGAGCCATATTGCCATTTGTCGGAGCCATATTGCCATTTG
>JBGSJM010000010.1:0-8339 GCA_041742015.1 Verrucomicrobiales bacterium
AAAAGTCGTGCCCAGCTTGGCGACCACTCCCCAGTCGGCCACATCTCCAGAGGCAACCAGCACCTTGAGACCGGAGCCATCACTCATGAGCTGATCGAGCCGGTCGCGCAGTGCCCGTGGATCACCCACCACGGGGTAAACGTTGCCAAAGTCTGCGGCGGTCAGGTTTGCGGCCAGTTGTTTGGCAAATTCGCCCGAGTCCTTGCGTTCCTCCCCGGCGATGACGATGGTATCATTCTTTTGATATTTTTCGGCAATCAAGTTTCCGAGGGTGGTGGCCATACCTTCGCCAGTGGCGCTTTCCTTTTTGATTGTCAGGATCGTAAACACGGCGCAGAGCAGCAGGAGCACGAGCAACATCCCATAATTTTCCAATTTGAATTTCATGCGGTTTCTTTGGGGACTCATAAGTTTACCTCCAGCCTAAAGACTAAAGTCTGTGAGATGGCCAGCTTCAGAATGCTTTCCTGGGTGGCGCTGGCCACGTCGGTGATTTCTCCACAAATGGCTCCCTCATGCATCACCAGGATCCGGTCGCTCATGCCCAGAATCTCCGGCAACTCACTGCTCACCATAATGATGGCTTTTCCGGCTGCCGCCAACTGATTCATTAAAAGATAGATTTCATATTTGGCCCCGACATCAATCCCGCGAGTCGGTTCGTCGATGATGATGATGTCGGTATTTCGAGCGAGCCATTTGGCGAGGACGATTTTTTGCTGGTTGCCGCCGGAAAGACTGCCTGCTTTTTGGTCGGGATCGGAGAGCTTGATTTGCAGGCGATCCACATAAGTCAGGAAGGATTCCCGCTCCGCCCTGCGATCAATCCGGCCTTTTCGGGTGAAGCTGACAAGATTCGGGAGACTGAAATTTTCGAGAGCAGAATGCATCAGGACAAGACCTTCGTTTTTCCGGTCTTCGGACAAAAGACAAATCCCGCGCTGAATCGCCTCCCTGGGTTCCCGAATAACGACTTCCCGGCCATCGATTTCGATCCGTCCACAGTCCTTTCGATCCGCTCCGATGATGGCCCGCATCGTTTCGGAACGCCCCGAGCCGACCAGTCCTGCAATGCCCAGAATCTCACCCGCCCTCACGGAAAAGGAAACATCCCGGACCCGGTGCCCCCGATTGAGATTTTCCACCCGAAGTTTGATGGCTCCGGGTTGCGAATTTCGTTTGGGAAACTCCGCTTCAAGAGGCCGCCCCACCATGCGCTCGATGATTTGATTCCGGGATAGTTCTGAAACACGCCCGCCACCGACATTGGCACCATCCCGCAGGACCACGATGCGATCACACAGCTCCTCGATCTCGTCGAGCCGGTGGCTGATGTAGATGATGGCGATCCCGTTGGCGCGCAGTTCGCGGACGATGCCAAAAAGCTGGCTGACCTCGCGGGGACTCAGCGCAGCGGTGGGTTCGTCCATAACCACCAGCCGGGCCGACATGGAAAGCGCTTTGGCGATTTCAACCGCCTGTTGTTGTGCCACTGTGAGAGAGCAACAGATCGTGTCTGGATCAATCGCGAGACCGGTTTTTTTGAGATAGGTTTCCGCCTCCCGTCTCTCCAAACGGTGATTGATTCGTCCAAATCGGGTGCGTTCGCGTCCCAGAAAAATATTCTCCCGGACCGACAAACCCGGCACCAGATTAAGCTCCTGATAAATCACCGCAACTCCGGCAGCCTGGGAGACTTGTGGGGTGGGGAAGGTGACGGGCTGACCATCCAGGCGAATCGTCCCGCTGTCCGGCGAAATGGCTCCGCCCAGAAGTTTGATGAGGGTGCTTTTCCCGGCACCATTTTCACCGAGGAGAGCCACCACTTCCCCCGCATTTACCAAAAAATCGACACCCTTCAACGCATGAACCCCCGGAAAGTGCTTGTGGATGCACTCCATCAATAGCAGCGGAGCTATGGGAAGACTTTGGGCCATAAAAGGTGACGCAGACACTCCTGTCTGTGGTGAGCCTGAATGCTAATAGATCACAGCAGGGCGATTCAATCTTTTTTCCACCCTTATTCCGGCTTTTTGAAGTCCCCGAGGTGTACCTGCACTCTGACGAAATTCAAAAGGGCATTGAAACCTCCGGTTTGCCGAAGATTCAGACTCGTGAAGAAAAAAGCGTGTACAGACGTGAACGCAAAAAGGCCACCGCTACGTCGGATGTTGCACAGGGATGGAGAAAATCTACTTTTTGAGCGACGTCTGTACTCAGTTCTTCTTCGCTTTACCCTTCTTCCCGGTGCCCCGTGAAGATTCGGCCAGTTCATCAAACGAGGCGGTGCTTTGGACTTTTGCCACCTCCTCTCCCCCTCGTCGAACGATGACCTGATATTCCATGTCCTGGCGGTTCGCTCCGGCCTCCTGCATCGGCACGGAACCGACCTCGAAATTCGCAGTCTTTCCGAAGTCGAGCGCGGGCAGTACTTCCTTCCCCGAACTCAGAAAATGTTTCCCCATCGCCGGTCGGACGACCAGGATTTTCCATTCGACTTCGCCTTCGGCGGCCGGGTAACGACCGGTGTTTTTTACGGTGAAACTGATCCCGCGAGTTACCGTGTAGACGTTGTTGGCGCGATCTGGTTTGTCTTTCCGGTCATACGTGCGGCGTTGGACTTTCACTTCGGTTCCAGGCGTTTGCGAGACTGCGGTCAACACAAATGCGGAGGTCAGGGCAAGGGCGAGGAAGACGAGTTTTGCATTCATGAGAGCTTTGATGAAGGAAGCGATTTGAGCGGGCCAAGGGATCACCCACCGAGTTATCAATTGAATTGAGGGGAAATTGGTATTCGAGCCCTTTCGTTCTCGGCAAGAATGGAACGGATTTTTTCGATTATCAAATCATTTTGGTTCGGTTTTAGATAATTTGAGTTAACGAATCGTTTTTTGCAGCCATGAAGAGGCCCTCGCATGCTTTTTTTGGGGGGATGGCGATCAATGTTGAGACTGGGTGGTTTCCGGAGACACACTAAATATTTTCCGATTTCCCCTTTTGATTATCTGAGTTTATTGATATTCATTCCAATGAATTCCTTGTCCTAAATAGCCTGTCTGGCCCCACTTTGACTCCACTGCTTCTTGCATCGCTTCAGCCTCGGTCCGGCCTCGCTTTAACAGGTAGTATTCTGAACTTGGCTCAGATCCGCCAGCTCTGGAGGATGCGGATGTAGTTGGCGCGCTCGTGAGCTTCGGGATCGGGGCAACGCTTCAGGTTCATCGCTCCGCGAAATTCTTCGACTGAATCATAGTCGTGGTCTGCCATCCAATGTTCCAGACCATCCCGGAGTGATGTCAGGTGAGCGGGGCCGTTCTTTAGGAGCGCCGACACGACCTGCACCCCGTGGGCACCGGCGAGGATGGCCTTGATGGCGTCCTCGGCATGGTGTACGCCGCCGCTGCAGGCCAGGGACATTTTGGCATGTGGCGAGATGATCGAGAGCCACCGCAGGCGCAGCAGGAGTTCAGATGAGTCGGAAAGTTTCAACTGGGGCAGAACATCGAGTTCCTCAATGTCAAAATCTGGCTGATAAAACCGGTTAAAGAGAACCAACCCGGCTGCCCCGCTTTGCTCCAGGGCCAGCGCAAAATGCGACAAAGAGGCGTGAAAGGGGGAGAGCTTTACCGCGACCGGGATTTTCACCGACGCGACGACGGTGCGCACGATGTGCAATATCTCGCCCTCGACCTTCTCGCCATTGATTTGCGGGTCGGTGGCAAGATGGTAATTATTCAATTCGATGGCGTCCGCACCGGCTTCCTCAAATTGCTTGGCCCAGCTCACCCACGAACCCAGGTGGCTGCCATTGAGTGATGCGATGACCGGAATCCGCAACTGTTTCTTCAAAGTTTGGATGCGCTGGAGATAGGGATCCGGCCCCAGTGGGTAGTCCTCGTAATTTGGAAAATAAGAGGTCGCCTCTGCGTAGCTTTCGCTGGCAGATTCGGTGTGATGAACCAGGGCACGCTGCTCAAGTTCAATCTGCTCGGCAAACAGCGAGCGCAGCACGATGGCGGCGGCTCCGGCTTCCTCCAGTGCGGCGCAGGAAGCGATGTCGTCGCTAAAGGGCGAGGCCCCGACGATAAACGGATTGCGCAACTCCAGACCCAGATAACGAGTGGTGAGATTCATACAGGCTTTAGGTTAATAGAGGCTTGGTCGGTCTCGGGAGTGGCGGCCAGCGCTTCGTAAAAAGCATAGCGGCGCCGGACATCGGTCTGGGCATGCCCGGCGAGTTCGGAGGCACGATCAGGATTGACGTTTTTCAAAATACCGAAACGCGCTTCGTTCGCGGTGAAGCGGTCGAGATCAATCTTGGGCGGCCCGGAATCGAGCTTGAACGGATTTTGCCCGGCTTCCGCAAAACGGGGATCGCGGCGGAAAAGCGGCCAGTAACCAGTGTCCACCGCGAGCTTTTGTTGGCTGGCTCCGAGGTGAAGCGGGTATCCGTGGGCGATACACGGACTGTAGGCGATGATGAGTGCCGGACCCTGGTGCGCCTCCGCTTCCCGGAAAGCGAGGAGGGTCTGCGAGTCTTTTGCGCCCATGGCGACCCGGGCGACATAGACGTGGCCGTATTGCATGGCCATGAGGGCGAGATCCTTTTTCGCCACAGCTTTGCCACCGGAGGCGAATTTGGCGACCGCTCCCATGGGCGTGGCTTTGGAGGACTGGCCACCGGTGTTGGAATAAACCTCGGTGTCGAGGACGAGAACTTTCACGTTAGCATCTGTTGAAAGCACATGATCAAGGCCACCGTAGCCGATGTCGTAGGCCCAGCCATCGCCCCCGATGATCCAGACGGATTTCTTCACCAGGTGATCAGCCAGAGCGGCGAGCCGCCGGGCCTCAGGTTTGTCATCGAGCTGTCCCAGTTTTCCTCGGAGTTCGGTGACGAGCTGGCGCTGCCGAGCTATGCCCGCCTCGGTGGCCTGATCGGTTTCGAGCATTTCCCGGACCAGAGTGTCGCCGATCTCGGGGGCGAGGCTGCGGAGGAGTTCCCAGGCAGCGTCAGCATGCCGGTCGGTGGCGAGGCGGATGCCGAAACCGAATTCCGCATTGTCTTCGAAAAGTGAGTTGGCCCACGCAGGCCCGCGCCCGTCGCTGTCCTGGCAGTAGGGTGTGGTTGGCAAATTGCCACCGTAGATCGAGGAGCAGCCCGTGGCGTTGGCGATGAGGAGTCGATCGCCGACGAGCTGGGTGAGGAGTTTCAAATAGGGCGTCTCGCCGCAGCCGCCACATGCCCCTGAAAATTCCATGAGGGGCCGCATAAACTGCGAGCTTTTGACCTCCCCGGATTTGAGGGTGGTGCGGTCTGGATCAGGGAGCTGGAGAAAAAAGTCCCAGTTGGCTCTTTCCGCAGCGAGCAGCGGGGCCTGGGACACCATGTCGATCGCTTTGTGTCGGGGATTCGTCTTATCTTTTGCCGGACAAACTTGGACGCAGAGTGAGCACCCGGTACAGTCCTCGGGAGCAACCTGCAGGGTGTAAAGCTGATCGGGAAAATCGTGGGAGCGAAAGGGCGTTGATTTGAATTCGACGGGAGCGACAGAGAGCGCGGCGGGCTCATAGAACTTTGCCCGGATCGCGGCGTGGGGACATATTAGCACGCATTTGTTGCACTGGATGCACACCGCAGGGTCCCAGGAAGGGATCGCCAGGGCGATGTTCCGCTTTTCAAACCGGCTGGTGGCAGTAGGCCAGCAGCCGTCAGCCGGCAGGGCGCTCACGGGGAGTAGGTTGCCTTCGCCGGCAATGAGGCGGGCGGTGATGCGCTGCACAAAATCCGGCGCACCCTCGAAGTAGCGGTGGCGTCCCGCCGCCGTTTCCAGTGGTGTAGCCCAGGCTGAATTCACCTTCAGCTCTTGCAGACCGGCCAGTGCCGCATCGACTGCGGCATAATTCATCGCGACGATGCTCTCGCCCTTTTTGCCGTAGGTTTTCTTAATGGTGGCCTTGATCTGGTCGATGGCTTCATTTCGGGGCAGCACCCCGGAGAGCGCGAAAAAGCAAGTTTGCAGCACCGTGTTGGTTCGCCGTCCCATCCCTGCGGCCTCCGAAACCTGGTTGGCATCGATGACATAGACACGGAGTTCTTTAGCGAGAATACTTTCCTGCCAGTCACGCGGAAATTTCTGCCACGTTTCTTCCGGCGAGTAGGGGGAGTTCAACAGCACCGTGGCACCGACCCGGGCGAAATCCAATACCCCGATCTTTCCAATAAAGCCAAACTGACTGCACGCGACAAAATCGGCATTACGAATGAGATAGGGGGCTTTGATGGGACTGGGGCCAAAGCGCAAATGCGAGGTCGTCATCGAACCTGATTTCTTCGAGTCGTAAACGAAGTACCCCTGGGCGTAGAGTGGAGTCTGCTCGCCGATGATCTTGATGGAATTCTTGTTAGCTCCGACGGTGCCATCCGCACCCAGGCCGATGAACACACAGCGCCGCACCTCCGGGGCCTCCAGATCAAAATCAGCGTCATAATCGAGTGATGAGCCGGTGACATCGTCGATGATCCCGATGGTGAAGCGGTGGCGCGGTTCCGGGGCGGTTAGGTTTTTGAAAACGGCGGCAGCCATGCCCGGAGTAAATTCCTTGGAGCCCAGCCCATAGCGGCCGCCCACCACGCGCCCCGAGCCAGCCAGAGGCGAGCGGGCTTCCGCCAGAGCGGCCATCACGTTTAGAAACAAAGGCTCCCCGAGCGAGCCGGGTTCCTTGGTCCGGTCGAGTACGGCGATCGCTTTGACGGACTTGGGGAGCGCGGCCACAAACGAGTCCACGTGGAAGGGATGAAAGAGCCGGACTGCGATCACTCCGACTTTTTCTCCGCTCTCCACCAGCCAGTCCACCGTCTCACAGACCGTTTCCCAGCCGCTGCACATGATGATCACGACGCGCTCCGCCTCCGGGTGCCCGTGATAGTCGAAGAGGTGATACTGGCGACCGGTGAGGGAGGCGAACCGATCCATGGTCGACTGCACCACGGCGGGCAAATCATCGTAGTATCGGTTCACCGATTCACGGCCCTGAAAATAGACATCCGGGTTTTGCGCGGTTCCGCGAATCGTGGGATGATCTGGACTCAGGGCGCGGGCCCGGAATGCGGCAATATCCTCCTCGTTGACCATCTGCTGGAGGGTGGAATCACTCACGGTCAATATTTTTTGGATTTCGTGGGAGGTCCGAAACCCATCAAAAAAGTGAATAAACGGCAGGCTGGCACGCAGCGATGCAACATGGGCGATGAGGGCAAAATCCTGGGCCTCCTGCACGGAATTTGAGGCCAGCAGTGCACAGCCCGTCGCCCGGCAGGCCATCACATCGGCGTGATCGCCGAAGATGGAGAGCCCCTGGGCGGCGATTGATCGCGCGCTCACGTGTACAGTCAACGGCATCAGTTCCCCGGCGATTTTGTAGAGATTGGGGATCATCAGCAGAAGCCCCTGCGAGGCGGTGAAAGTCGTGGTCAGCGCTTCCCCGAGCAGAGATCCATGAATGGCCCCGGCGACGCCTCCCTCCGACTGCATTTCCACCACCCTCGGCACCTCCCCCCAAAGATTGGGTTTCCCGGCGGCGGCCCATTCATCGCAGGATTCCGCCATGGCTGAAGAAGGTGTGATCGGGTAGATGGCGATGATCTCGTTGAGCCGGTAAGCCACGGAGGCAACCGCTTCGTTGGCATCGAGCGTGGCGAAGGTGGCGGGGCTGGTTTCTACGGAACTCATGAGATAAAAAAGCTTGTGATCGCGAGACCGATCCCTTCACCATGACCAGAAAGGCGGCCGGCTGCTTTGCATAAGCTGGCATTCGCTCCGCAGGATTTGCGGGGGGGGTGAGAACTCGGAAACCAGTGAAATACTATCACGACATCACCCCGCCATTGAAGGCGGGGTGTGTCAAGATTAGGCATTCAATGGAAACCACTGGTGCACTGAATTTATGATGCTTGTCTTTATCAATTTTTCAAAGACAATTTGCAGGGTATGACGTTGCGCCAGAGCCCCAGATACCATGAAGTTCCAGAAAACACCGGCCGAAAAGCGCTGAAAATCAGTTGGATCACGGCTTAAAACAGAACCAGGGTTCGTTGGAAGATCGCCTTAACTGATTTTTAACCCATTCGGAATGAGAAGTTTCTCTGAAACTTCATTTTCTGTTTCTACTTTAAGCCCACCATTTTGTCTCTCAGTGTAAAAGATCGAGACAAAAAGAAACGTGCGTATCAGGTGAGACATGGAAATGGCAATAACTGATGGGAAATCGCTTTTTCATCGCGCCGTGAAGCCGTGTTGTCCGAAAGGACAACAAACCATGTCCCGTGAGGCGGGAAT
>JBGSJM010000011.1:0-4922 GCA_041742015.1 Verrucomicrobiales bacterium
TGCCCCTGAAATCCAACCCTTCTAATTCCAGAATTACCCGAACTGCTTGACCAGTTTGAAGAGGAATATCACTAACGACCCAACCCCGACCGGACACAGCCACCGTTTTCTGAATCTCAATCGTAGAAAGCAGAGGAAATGCTTTAATCCTGGAAATCCGCTGGTGATGAACCACCCCGAATCCCACCCCAGCAACCAGCAACCCAGCCAGCAAAACCAGCGCAGCTACCTTTTTCCTTACAAATATTGCGGTCAAAAGAATGAGGCCCAGAGACCACCGCCAATCCAGATCCACGGCAAAAATGCCCAGAACTGCCGCCATTGCCAGCCAGTAAAGAGGCACCTGCAAAGCCCAATTTTTAAGGGATTGAACAGACCGGACCATGAAAAAAGTACACCCACCAGGAATCGAACCTGGATCTTCGGCTCCGGAGGCCGACGTAGTATCCATTCTACTATGAGTGCGTCCCTAAAATTTTGGAGTGTAAAGTGTTCCTTTACACCGGGATTGGCAAGCAATATCATCTCGCCCGCTTGGTTTTTTTGAACCATCGCAATCTATGAATCAAACGCAGTCAGGAAAAAGAGTGGTTATCAAGATCGGAACCGGTGTTTTGGCCCGTGGGGCCGCCGGGGAATTGCACCATGCCATGATCGCAAGACTCGCCCAGGCGATCGCGGATCTGAGCCATGCGGGCAATCAATGTATCGTTGTTTCATCTGGAGCGGTGGGAGCCGGGATCGGGTATTTTGAGCTAAAAGAGCGCCCCAAAGAAATCGCCATGCTCCAGGCATGCGCCGCAGCCGGCCAGGCACTCTTGATGCATCTGTATGAAAGCCAGTTTAGTCTCCACCAGCGGAAAATTGCTCAACTGCTGCTCACTCACGACGATTTGGAAGACCCCACTCGCCGCTTAAACGTGACCAATACCCTGACCACTCTGCTGAGTTTCCCCGGAATCATCCCAATCATTAACGAGAATGATTCGGTGGCGACCTTCGAGCTAAAAGTCGGCGACAACGACACTCTTTCTTCAAAAGTAGCTCAACTGGTCAGGGCCGACCTCCTAGTCCTCCTCACCTCGGTGCCGGGCCTCCAGGGCCCCGGGGCCAAAGATGAAAAGGACATCATCACCCAAGTGACGGATATTGATACGGTATTTTCTTTCGCCAAAGATGAGAAAGGGCATCTTTCCGTGGGTGGAATGGCGAGCAAACTGCGGGCAGTAAAAGCCGCCGTGGATGCCGGAATCGAGACCGTGATCGCGAGCGGATTTGCACCCGAGCAACTTGGTGAAATCGTGAATGGCGGCGGGTTTTGCACCCGATTTTCTGCCAAATAATTATTATCCCATCGACAATCATGACATCCCAGGAAATCAAGGCTGAAGTCCTCAAAATGGGGGCTCAAGCGCGTGCTGCGGCTCACGCCCTGACCAAACTTTCCACTGTGCGGAAAAATGAAATCCTTCGGGCCATGGCTCACGCAATTATCGCCCAAGAGTCAGCGATCCTCGCGGCAAATGAACAGGATCTCGCGGCGGCGGGTGAACTCGGTCTAACCCCGGCGATGAAGGACCGCCTCCGGCTGGATTCCGCGCGCATCGCCGGGATCGCCCAGGGTATCTGCGAAGTAGCTGATCTTCACGATCCCACCGGGGAGATTATCAAAGCCTGGACCCGGCCTAACGGACTGCGAATTCAGAAAAAACGCACCCCGATCGGCGTAATCGGGATCATTTTCGAAAGTCGTCCCAACGTGACCAGTGACGCAGCAGTGCTATGTTTCAAAACCGGCAATGCCACAATTCTCCGGGGCGGGAAGGAGGCGATCCATTCCAATCTCGCCATTGCCACCGCCCTCCAGGAAGGTGGAGCGCCTGCCGGTCTGCCAGATCACTCTATCCAGCTCATTCCCTTTACCGACCGGGAAAGCGTTCGCCACATGGCGGAAATGGACAAGTATCTCGATCTGATCATCCCCCGGGGCGGAGCCAGCCTGATCGAAGCGGTCGTCTCGATGGCACGGATGCCAGTGATCAAACACTACGACGGGATTTGCCATGTTTTTGTTGATCAAGCAGCTAATCTCGACATGGCTGAGGACATCGCCGTGAACTCCAAAGTTCAAAAGCCCTCCGTCTGCAATGCCATGGAGACGCTGCTGATTCACCGCGACATCGCCAGAGAATTTTCCCCAAAAATTGCCCGGACCTTTTTGGAAAATGGGGTGGAACTGCGAGGAGATCCTGCCTTTCGCGAATTATGCGGGATCAACACAGTAATTCCGGCGACAGAAGCCAACTGGACCACCGAATATCTCGACTATATTCTTTCCGTAAAAGTAGTCGATGATCTCGACGCAGCGATTGCCCACATCAATCATTTCGGCTCCCACCACACCGACACGATTGTCACCACCGACCCTGCGGCTGCGGAAAAGTTCCAACTCGAAGTGGACTCAGCCACGGTATTTTGGAACGCTTCGACTCGCTTCAGTGACGGCGGCGAATTTGGATTTGGCGCGGAAATTGGCATCAGCACCGATAAGTTGCATGCCCGCGGCCCCATGGCGCTGGAGGAATTGACCAGCTACAAATACCTCGTCTTCGGAGACGGACAAGTGCGGGGATGATTAGTTGAGAATAAGCGGTATTTGGTTCTCAACTCTCAACAGATCTTTCTCATTCCAAAACAGGGGGGCGTTTGTAGTCGCCAGCCAAACTTACCCTGCTATGATGTTATTCCTATGAATGAAGAATTATTCCCTGAACCAAATCCCATCGCCGAGTCTACCGCCATCAAACCGACAGCCCCCAGTTCAACTCCGGCGATGATTGATGTCGAAAAAAAGGCCAATCAGATCGTAAAGAACCATGTGCTTTGCGCAATGGGAGCCGGATTGATTCCGATTCCCTTGGTGGACATCGCCAGCGTCACCGCGATCCAGGTTGATGCTTTAAAGAGCCTCGCCGAGTTACATGGCGTTGATGCCACGGACGGCAATATGAAGGCCATCGTCGCCGGTCTTGCGGGCAGCACCCTAGCGCGGCTTGGTGCCAGTGCCATCAAACTGATTCCTGGAATTGGTTCAGCGGTTGGGGGACTAACCATGGCCGGGCTTTCGGGCGCATCGACCTATGCAATTTGCCACGTGGCTCAAAACCACTTCAAAACAAAAGGCACTTTCATCGATTTTAACATGACCGATGCCAAAGAAGCTTATGCCGTGGCCTTGGAAAAAGGCAAAGAAATCGTAAAGACCCTCGAACAAAAGAAAGATCTGGCCGTGGCGAAATTTGAAGAGATTCAGAGACTTCAAAAAGACAAAGCCGCTGGCATTATAACCGCTGAAGAATTCGCGAAGAAACAAAAAATCGTCATCTTCGGTGAAGAAGAGGACGAGGAAAAACAAGGTTGAGGTTTGACTCAACAGGGTACAATGGCCGACCCAACAGGGTTCGATGACCGGTCAGGAGCGGTACTCTTTTACCCAAACCGTTGAGGAGCCGTCACTGTAGAAGGTCTCGTAACACACTTTCATGTAATTGCCCTTCATTTTGATCCCACAGCAATGTTCCTCCCATTTGGTAAATCCCTTGCGGCTCAACTCCACGGTGTGGGTTTTGACTATTTTTTCAACCTTCTCTTTGTCGCATTCCACACAATTATACGGCGGTGCAAGGTGATGAGGAGGGACGTCTGGTACTCCCTGGGGTTTAGCTAGGCTGAATAAACCTTCGGCCCTGGCATTCCCGCCAAGGATTAAAAAGCTCGCCGCGACGGCTACTGCGATTAGAAATTTTTTCATAACTAAAAATGCTGCAGAGGTGTTCGTGTTTTCTACAATAATGTTATGATTATGTCTGCAAATTGGGGGCATCGTCAAGGAAAGTTTAAAATAAAATTGAGTCGGGAACGTTGTCTTGCCCACCAAATACCATTTTCTTTTCACGATCATGGAGGGTTGGGAAGAGTTTATTTGATTGATTAACTGCCAGGATCGGGCTCCAATCCTGTTGGAATTGGGAGAGCTGTGACCATCTCCCTCCACGGCATGCAATTTCTTCAACCGACTTACCTTTGGCTTCTCACGCTGGCAGCGATACCGCTGGCGCTCTATCTGTTTCGCCGGAAATCGAAACAGGTCAGTGTCAGCACCATGTTTTTTTTCAAATCGCTGGCCCGGGAACACCAGGAAAGTGCCTGGCTGCGAAAGCTAAAAAAATGGATCTCGTTTGTGATGACCATCGCGGTTATCCTGGCGGCAGTCCTTGCTCTGGCGCGGCTGGTGCGGGGCAACGGGACCGATGGGCATTATCGCACCTACGTGGCTCTGCTGGATCGCTCCGCCTCGATGGCGCTGAATGATGAAAAAGGAGTAACCCGTCTGGAAAAGGGAATCGAAATCCTGAAGGATCGCTTCCAATCACTTCCCGAGGGTGCCGGGGTGGCCCTGGTGGCTTACGACAACCGGGCGCTGATTCTGCAGCCCAGAACCATGATCCGGCGGGAGTTTTTGTCCCGTCTCGATCAAGTCTCGATTCGCCCCATCGCTGGGGACGGAACGGTTGGAATGGAGGCTGCGGTAATGCTCGCAGGTCTGGAAACGCCAGCTTTGGTTCTACACGTCGGGGATTTCGGCAATCAGACCGGGCCAGAGATGAAATTACCTGACGGCGTGTCCATGGAAAAAATCAATGTCGCCCTTGAAAACCCGGTAAATGTTGGGGTGACTTCTTTCCAAATTCGCAAAAGCCCTCTGGAGCAGGATAGTTTCGATGTCCACGCCCAGGTGCTGATGTGTCAGGCCGCCAAAGAACCCCAGGAAATTCACCTCGAACTCTTTGTCGGTGGTATCCCCTCCCATGTTAGGGACTTCAAATTGGAACCTGGGAAAAAAGAAACCTTCGAATTCAAAG
>JBGSJM010000012.1:0-3512 GCA_041742015.1 Verrucomicrobiales bacterium
CCGGCCCCACAAACAGCACCAATCGCCCCTTCTGCAAATACCCCTGCAAATCTCTTACCGCCCCTCGCACCGCCCCCAAGCTCTCCAGATCAGAAATTGGCAAAACCAGCTCCTGCCCGATGTCGTTGCCAAGGCGAATCTGGAAAACGGCCACGCCAAGTTCCAGCAGCTCTGCATGGCCTGCCACAACCTTCACGGCGAAGGCGGCGCGATCGGCCCCGAATTAACCGGAGCCAATCGCAGCGATCTTTACTACCTGATCGAAAACATCGTAGATCCCAGCGCCACCCTGCCCGCCGACTACCAGTTAACCGTGATCACGAAGAAAGACGGCAGTGTTCTTTCCGGAAACATCAAAAGCCAGAACGAATACTCCCTGACCCTGAAAAACCTTGCTGGCGAAGTGCTGGTTTCGCTCGATGAAATCGCGAAAAGGGAGACTCTAAAACAATCTCTCATGCCCGAAGGTCTCCTCAACGCCATCTCCCCAACCGAGGTGCGGGATTTGATCGGGTTTCTTCAGAAGTGAGTGGTGTTCTGGGTGTTTTATTTGATTAAATGGTTCGATTGTACCCTGTACGATAGGAGACCGTACAGGGTACTGTCGGGATTTTTTTCCGCTAAAATAGATACCATCTCACACCAGAGTCATTTGATCTATGAACTCTTGACTCACCCACCAACCGATGGTCAAATTGCAGGGGCGACAAAAAACTTCGCTGAGTGTAACGAACCATGAACGGGGTGACAAAAAAAAGCGCAGACATCTATATTTCAGGGGTCAGCGATGAATTTAAGGAACACAAAGAAGCCCTGGCCACCCTGTTGGAGTCGATGGGGCATCGAGTTTTCCAACAGACCAGTTTCCTTCCCGTTGGGGGATCGCTCCTTGAAAAGCTGGAAACTCTGATTCGCGAGGAGTGTGACGCCTGTATTTTTCTGGTGGGAGATCTCTACGGTGGTGAGCCTGGGCAGGACGACTCCTATCCGGCTGCCCAAGCGGGCGAGAAATATTCTTACGCACAATGGGAATACCGATTTGCAACCCAGTATCAGGTACCAAACTTTGTCTTTTTTTCGGCACCAAACACCATCAATTCCGAGCCTGAAGAGGCACCACTCCCAGATCTGCAACAGAAATTTTTCGATGAGATTATGGAGGAGAAGGGGCAGGATTGCCTAATCTTCAAAAGCCTCGAAGATTTGTTGAACCAGGTACGAGGGCTAAACTTTGCACCCCGAGACAGGTTGGACAAATGGGAAGATGATGAATTAGGTGCGACGGTACTGGAATCCGCAGAAGCCCCTCCATCCGAGGCGTTTCCAGCAGCCGAGGGTGCCGCAGAGGCGCCGCCCTCTGCCGACTATCCGCCGGAGCAGGTTCAATTCACCGCCTACCGCCCAAAACAACTGGTCGCCGCGAGTTGGACGCCGTTTCTGGTCTTTGCCCATCTGGAAGACCGTCCGCCCGGCAGTCCGGCGGATGCTCTCTCTCCGATTGAGGAAGTGAGGCGGCAGGCGGAAAAGGTGTTGGGGGAAACCGCGGAGGACTATGTGGACAAAACCAAGGACAGCCGTTATTCGATCCCTCGGGAAGCCGAAATCACTCTGCGCCCGGAGGTGCCTGGAGTCCGGTTTAATCCACCAGTGCGCAGTTTTTTCTGGGCGGCGGGTGTGGACGTGCACCGGGAGGAGTTTAGCATCCTGGCTGAGCCTGACACGGTGGGCCGGGTCTTAACTGGGCGACTCTCGATTTTTCTGGGAAGTCTGATTTTGGCAGATATTCGGCTGGATTTCCCGGTGGTATCGCAGGCTGGTTCACGTCCGGTTCTGCCTGACCTCACTTCCAGCCCGGCGACTCCCTACCGGCGGGTTTTCCCATCATATTCGCGTCTTGATTTGCCGGTGGTAGAACAAATCGAGCAATATTCGAAGACATTGGGAGACAGCTACCTGCGGGATCTGGTGACTTTGCGTCCGGGGGAGCAGTGGAATTCCCGTCTCATGGAACTCATTGCCCAGGCTGATGTGTTTCAGCTTTTCTGGTCGTCCAATTCGGCCCGATCACCGATCGTTACTCAGGAATGGCAATATGCGAGCAAGCTTGGTCGGCCCTATTTTATCCGCCCCACCTACTGGGAGGAGAAAATCCCAACGCCGCCCGAAGAGCTGGCATCACTCCACTTCCAAAAGCTCTCGATCCGTCCCTACCCGGAAAGCGCCCGGGAAGTGTTAAAGCCAAGGGCTGGGGTGATTGAGGAAAAGATCCCCACTTTCACCGCGCCAGAGACAAAAACGGCTGCGGTTTCTTTAAAAAAGGAAGCTGCACCACAGACAGAGACGGCTGCGGTGTCGGTCAAAATGGAATCTCCGCCAGTTAAGAAAGATGCGGAGGTCCGTGACTTCGGAGTCACCACTGCGATGCCAGCGAAACCACCCGCGCCCAAGCGAGCCCCGGCACCGAGCCCGCCGGGAGGTTCCGCAGGAGCGCCGGTTTTTCGACCCAGTGCGGAACCTGAAATGGCAAAAGGGCGGCCACAGCGTGGTATCTCACTTCTGGCTGGGGGATTAGCTCTGATCACCCTGCTGATTCTGGTTATCTATTTTTTAACCAGGTGAATTTTCCCCGGTGATTGTGATCCGACCATCCCAGTTTACAAAAACAAAACAGCTCTGCCACTAAAGGCAGAGCTGTTTCGGTAGTATGAAACCAATTACAAGTTAGAATTAGAAACCAACTTTGGCACCGAAAACCAGGTTGTGGGTGATGAATGAATCACCACTCACATCGAAGATGACTCCATTGTACTCCTGCTCTGTTACGCCAAGCAATTTATACTGGGCAAAGAGAGAGAGACAATCTGAAACCGGACGTTCCGCGCCAAGAATGAGTTGATAGGCAAGCACCGTATCTTCTTCAGTGATCGCGGCGAAGTTGGTGGTGTATTCGACTGTGGCCATACCGATACCGGCACCTGCGTAAGCGGTAATGCAACCCATATTGACTTCCTTGAGAATGTTCAGCATAACGGCCTGGACAGAAACATCTGTATCAATAATCCCGGTAGCATTAACTCCATTGAGAGATACCGCAGAAGGATTGTCACGATTTTGCCACAAACCTTCAATCTCGAAACGGGTTCCGCAAAGGAAATCTGAGCGAACACCAACACCAGCACCGAAGATGAAGTTGTCACCAAAATCATATTCTCCTGTGAGCGTGCCACCTACGCCATCCGTAACGGTATGCTCATCGAGATAAGAAACACCACCGTATGCGAAGATGTATCCGGTGTTGTCACAGCAAGTGACTGGGTTCTTGCAAGCAGGAGGGCAATAAGGCTCTCCAGCCTGCACAGCTGAGAATGCGCAGAGCGCGAGTAGAGTAGTAATATATGCTTTTTTCATTTGTTTATCTTTTTTGATTCGCTACTTGGTCAAGTAACTTAATTTCTTATCATTCCTTGAGAAATGATTTATGCAACTAAAATGTTAAGTTTTCTTGATATTTT
>JBGSJM010000013.1:0-10505 GCA_041742015.1 Verrucomicrobiales bacterium
ACGAAGTCATCCACCCTGCGGTGGTGCAAAGTGTGGTTGAAAAAAAATGTCGGCGTTTCATTGATACCCAGAAAGTATGAACCGCCAGAAGCTAGTCAAGCAACCGAAAATTCGCTTGATAAAATTGCTCTCAGAACTTGCTGCCGTCGCCGCCGTTGCTCGTCTCAAATATAAATGAAGGTGTTGATGCGCCGCGATTGTAGTGCATCCTCACCGTGGGTTTCCCGTATTTTTTGTAGACATTGAGTTCGTCACCGGCGGATGCCTCTGACACAAAAAAATCAACAGAATTGCCTACCGCTGGGAGAATTTCGACGAAGTTTTTCAATCCTACAAGGAGTTGTCTCTCCTTGGCTTCCTTCAAAAGCCAGGGGAAATATTGAGCCCCACCCGGACCATCGACATTATCCATGTCGATCCCTGCGAACCCCATCGCCCTGGCGCGGTCGAGTCGGCTTTTCATGACTTCCTGGTTTCGGGGATCTTTCCAGTCCACATAGTATTCGCCATTCCATCCACCGATCTTCCCGAGCCTCTTGCCGAAGCGCCCAGAGTCTGGACGCCAGTCTTCATAATGAGCCGAGAAATAAGCGATAGGAGTCGATCCCGCTTCCTTGAGCCGCAGAACATCTCCGGATGAGTATTCGAAAAGGTCAATAATCACATAATCGGCTCCCGTGATCTCAAGAGGACCGTTATAAGTAATCTGCCAGGAGGGAATTCCATTTTTCCGAGGTTCTCGCGTTGCCGGAGCCTGGGGACGAACCAGAGCGGGACGATCAATATTACTCATTGAAGTGGTAGCAGGCGGCAGGGAAACTGCCGACGGCTGGGGACGAACTTGCGCGGGACGATCATCGTTTTGGTAGTGGGCTGGCGGCGCTGAAATCGATGACGGAGCGGAACTGGAGACTGAAGGTGAAGATCGGCGCTCGACACACGCGGACAGAAGGAGTATCGCGACTAAAGCGAAAGGGAGGAAGATAGTTTTTATTCTCATTCCTTCGAAAAGGAGTCTGTTGGTTCGTGTGTTATTCGTCATTGACGCGCCGTGCCCGGTTTCATGCTCATTTTTCATCACTGAAACGAACCGGGCAAATTTCAGAAAATGATTCTTGATCCGAAAGACGAACCATGAGCCTATTTTGTTAGTTCAATAGCGCACAATCCAGCAGCGGACTCCAATACTCCCCCCTACTTCGTCTGAAACTCCCGGCTACCTACCAGGGTCTGCACAAAAGTGCGTATTCCGAGTTTGTCTTTCCTGGCGGCGGCGAGCATGTCGGCAATCAGCGGCTCGTCCCGGAAACCAATCGGCCTGCCCAGCGCATACTCGATCAAAGTGGCACTAAAGCCTTTTGCAAAGTCGTCCGAATGTGAGGCAATGATGTTCCGCAGCTCGAAGAAATCTTTGAAAGCAGGGCCGTTGTGGAAAGACGCATTCACTTCAATCTGCCAGGTTTTGCTGGCACCTTTTACCGGTTTCCCCATCTCATCCATGACTTGATAAGTGTCCTCGGTGCGCCAATGGCCGACCGGGTCAAAATTCTCCAAACCGAAGCCGATGGGATCAATCTTGCGATGGCAACTGGCACACTGGGCATCCTCCTGGTGCATCTGCAGTCGCTCACGTGTAGTGAGCACTTTGCCAGCGAGGCGGGCGATCTGGGGCACGTTGGCGGGCGCGGGCGGCGGCGGGTTGTTGAGCAGTTTGCGCAGCACCCAGACACCGCGCTCAACCGGACTGGTTCGTTCACCATTGCCTCCCATAAAATGGATCGCCGCCATGCCGAGCAATCCCCCACGGGGAGAGTCTGTCGGCAGGCTCACCTTTTGGAATTCATCCCCTTTTACACCCGTGATACCATAAAAGTCGGCGAGCAGGTGATTGATGATGACATAATCGGCTTTCAGCAGGTCGCTAAGCGGCGCGTTGTGTTTGAGGAGGTGCTCAAAGGTGGCAAAGACCTCATTTCGGGCATTTAGCTTGGTGCTGTCATCGAAACGTGGATACATGGAACGGTTCACCTGAAAAAAGTCGATCCGATCCATACCCAGCCACTGATGGACCAAACCATGCACCAGGTCCAGGGAACGTTCGTCATCAAGCAGGCGCGTGGTTTCAGCAGCGAGAACATCTGCATTGAGCAAATCTCCGCTTTTTCCCAGTAAAAGGAGTGCTTCATCCGGCGGCGCGCCCCAGATGAAATACGAAAGCCGATTCGCCAGTTCAATACCGGTAAGCGTCCGACGTTTCCCATCCTGCGCCGGTTCTGCCAGATAGAGAAACATCGGCGAGGCCAGCACTACCGTTAGAGCTTCCTTTAGAGCAGTGCTATGTTTAGCCCCGCCTTTGCGCTGGGTGTCATAGATGGAGGCAAGTTTGTCCACGAAGTTCGCAGGCGGCTCCATGCCTCGGAAAGCAGTGGCGCAAAATCGCGCCAGAGCAGGTTTTACCTCGTTGACATCGACTTTCGCCGCGTCATCCAGCGGGATGCCGAGTGCAAAAAGGCCTGGCGATGCACCAGCAGGATCGCTGAGACGTTCGATTTCCATGTAATCAATCCACAGCACAGCCTCGGGGCCGATCCCGTTGCGCTTCACGGCTTCCTGGCGCTTGCGACCACCTTCCTCGTTGTTGTCCCAGGCCCCTTTTTCACGGATGAAAAGGGTACGGTCGCCGCTGTCGGTCACCGTTTTCGTCAGGGAAAAGGGCATCTCGACGATTTGCGGCTTCTCCATGGTACCGCTGATCTCGAAGGTAGCCCGCACCATGCCGTTGCGGGGATGCATCCCCATTTCGAGGAACTTCTGTTCCGGCCTGGCCTCTTTTGCTGCGGCGAGGCGCACGCGGAAAACATAGTTGCCACTGGTCCACTCGCCCGGCACGGGAAGCTGCAAAAAACCGAGTGCCATCACAGCGGGATGCATCGTGGGTGTGCCGAGATAAGCGCCTTGATGGAGATATGGGCGGCTGAGGTAGTATTCATGATATTTCTGCCAGTTTTCGCCCAAAGCGGAGTTCGCCTTGTCAGCATTGTTCTCATGGGTTTTGAAACCAAACGACTCTGGTGATGGCGCTCCTTTGAATTGCTGCCACTCCCGCCGAAAATTATTTGGGTGTTTGGCGGTTTTGCGCAGTTCCGTGGCGGTTGCGACATTCTCCGGCCTGGCAGCGGCTTCATCCACCGCCTTCACCCAAGCGTTAGCCCGTTCGCGGGCGTCGATCTGCTCTTTGACATATTTGTTGACCTTCTCGTTGGCTGTTTCGCACTCGAAGCGCACTTTTTCGACGCCTTTTGCAGTCACGCTGCCGACCTGACGGTTTTCGCCGATGTTAAATTTCACCAACTCCGGCACTTTTGCCGCCTTTTTCGCCGTCTTGCGCTCGATCTCGAACCAATCCACCCAGATCGCCAGTTCCGGGCCGATCCCGTTCTTCGACTTGCCCGCGTTGAAAATTTCCCGGGTGCGCAGGTAGTGGTCGGTCGTGCCCTTTTCGCGGAGGAAAATAGTACGGTCATTACGCTCGGTGTGATCCTTGGTGAGCTGGAAGGGAATCTCAATCACCTCCGGTTTATCGATGGTGCCCGCCACCGCATGGGTGCTCAGCGGCTTGCCGTTGCGCGGATTGGTACCAAACTCGAGATAGTGCTGCTCCGGCGCGGACTGCGGGGTGTGGCCGAGACGCACACGGATCACATAATCCCCCACCGGCCACTTGTAGGGGATGAGCCAGGAAAAATTGTCATTCCCCATGTCACCCACGCTCACGGTCAAATACGCTCCGGTGTCGAGATGCGGCTGCTTCAGGTAATGCTCGTGATACGGCCGGGTAAAGCCCGTGCCTATTTTTGTGCCGTAGCTGAGTGCCCGGGTGGCTTTGTCCGCGTTGTTCTCCACGGTATTGAAGCCAAAACTCTCCGGCGCTGGAGCCCCTTTGATCTTCGCCCACTCGCGGAGGAATAAATCGTTGCTCTTCGCCGCCTTTCGCAATTCGGCGGCAACAGCCAAGTTCTCTGGCTTTGCGGCGGCTTCTTCGACCGCTTTGGCCCATTTTGTCGCTCGCTCCAGTGCATCGAGTTGATCCTGATAGTTCTTGGTGATGCGCACATTGTTTTCCTCTGTCTCGATGTGCAGTTTCAACGCCTCATCAATTGCGGAAAAGCGGGTAAATGCCTCATCCAATGCCTGAAGGCCGAGAGACTGGTACTGCTCAAATTGATTGGCCGACATAAATAAATTGGCCCCGCCAGTGTCAAAGCCGCCCGTACCCGTGTCACTCGGCAGTTCGGCCACATTAATTTCCACACCGAGCAGTTCCCGCAGGGTGTTTTTGTATTCGCGTCGGTTGAGGCGGCGCATGGTGATGACGCCCTGCTGGTCATTCAGGGAGCGGCGTGCCGCAACCATCACGTTTGAAAGATCATCCAGAAAATCCGCCTTTATCTGGTTGGGTGGCTGTTTTTCCTCTTCGGGTGGCATTTCCCCGGCATTCATCACATTGAGAATTTTTTGCCAACGCTCCGCACTTTCGATGGTCGTGATGGAAAACGCCAGATCATCCAGCCGGACCTTTCCTTTTTGCTTTTCGGGGCCGTGGCAGTTGATGCAATAGTCCTGGAACAAAACACGGTGCTGGGCATCCATCGCTGGATCAACGGCAAAAAGCGCACTGGAAATAAACAGAACAAAAGTGATGAAGATATGGCGCATAAATTTACTCCCGAGGAGATCAGCCCGGTTTGATCAATGCACAAGTCTAGCTGTTCACTTTTTCGCGTGATGATAGGGCACCTAACTCTCCTACTCCAACACACCCCTACTCCCTCACTTTCCTCACCCACAAACTGGTTTGTGAAGTGCTGAGCTGGAATTTCCGCTGGTGTTCCCGCATCAAAAATGGAATTTCGGTGACTGACTGGAAATCAAAGGCCTCTTCAAGGTGTTGTTTCAAATACTCCAGGGTTTTGCCAGTGGGGATGTTCTCCCTTGGGGTGTATTCACTCATCCAGGTCGCCGGAGTAGCAAGAACGAGTTTTCCACCCGGCTTGAGGAGGCTGGGAAGACGGGATAAGAATCGGAGAGGTCCAGACAGGCGGCACAGCAGGTTGGCCGCGTGGACCAGATCGAAGCAGCCCAGGTCGGGCCGCAGATTCATGGCATCGCCTTGCTCAAAGGTGACCCGGTCCGGGCGGCACCCTTCAGGCAGGCTGGCACTGAGAGATTTCCGGAGGTGAGCCTCTCCGTAAACATGATAGGGATAGGGATGTCCGGTTTTTATGGCATTGGCCGTGTTGATGAATTTTTGGGAGAAATCGATCCCGATCACTTCGGAGGCGATTTCGGAAAGCTCGAAGCTGGATCGGCCCGCCGCGCAACCCACATCGAGAGCCCGTGTCACCGGAGTGATTGATCGAAAGGCTTTGACGGTTTCCACCGGAAAAGCTAGCGCTCCTTCCGGCAGTTGAGCCGTGGTAAACGCGCTATCATTCAGAATTTCCTCAGCACTACCGTAATGAAACAGCACATACCAATCGTGGAGCAAATCACTTTCGTAAGACATCGGAACCGACTATGCCGCCATTTGGTTTTTTGGCGAATTTTTATGACGACTGGGCGACGGATTGCGGAATTGATCCGATCGAAGGAGTAATTGGACCCTCTTAGGGGCTAATTTCTCCCTCAGAGGGTTTAAAAGGTACCTCAGAGGGTTTAAAAGGTATCCCAGAGGGTCTAAAAGGTATCCCAGAGGGTCTAAAAAAGTTTACCCGCCCAGAACTAGCCCTGTGAGTTACGGACTTTTGTAGCGCGTATCGCGATTCTGCGTTGCGACCTCTTCGGGCGGCACAATCCGCGCCTCAGGCAAATCGGTATCGAGCAGCCCGACCAGGAGACGATAACTCCCAGTCGGCTGGTTCGGGGTGTAGGTCCCCGCACCGAATGCTTTTCCGTCGGCGAGGAGACGAACCCGGGTCCACTCTAAAGTCTCCGGGTCAAAGGTAAGGCTCCCCTCAATTTTCCCAAAATACCCCCTCCGCCCGTCCCGGGAACGCAGCGTAAAATCGCCTGAAAGGGTCAATTGGCCCGGGCCTACCGGAGTCGCAACAAGATGCAGCGATTTGACTTCATCACTCCACCACATGTTGGGCGTCCCTCGGACGCCATCGACGAGGTGGAAGCGGGCGATTCGGCGGGAGATTGTGGTCGGCATGGCAAACTTCTCGCCGCGCCCGGCGAGCTGCGCGACTTCCTGCCGCTCATTTTCGTAGATCCAGCAAAAGTCACGGCCCACTCCTTTGTTGAGTGGCGTGCTGGTTTCGGGAGGCGAAGGAATCCGGGCAAAGACCTGAAGCACCTGAGCCGTGGGCGGAGGTCTGACTCCAAAAGCCGTGTTTTTCTCGATGTCACTGATCTCGACCGGACGGGGAGGGCGGGCCTGGAAGCGCTTCAGCCCCAGATCCATGAGTTTCTCAATATCCTCCGGGTCGTGATCGTTGGCGAATCCGTAGGGGGTGCCGTCAGCGCCGAAAATATACATCCCCTGGGGGTCTTTACTCTGGGCCATCTGCCGGTTTAGGTCGAGATCGGAACTACCCGGGCGCTGACCGCTCAGCTTGCTGCCGTTCCGGGAACTGAGTCCTTCATCCATAGTCCGCTGGACCATCTCCATAAACCACCTTTGGGCGGGTGAGCGGTGCCACTGGAGTTCCTGGGTATTGCCGCTGACCGCGACAAACTCCCTGGAAAGACGCTCCCGAAGCGCTGAATTGGCGAAGGTCCGACGGGCCCTCTGTCCATTGTTTCAGGTGCATCCCTGCGGATTTCCCACCATGATCCAGAGAAAAATCGGTCGATTCTGCTTCTGGGCAACCTCGCGGGCCTCCATCAGGTTGGTACGCCATCCTACGGCGCGCCAGGCCTCCTCGGTTTCAGCGGGAAGCACCAAGGCAAAGCGATTATCGATGCTCTCAGCCTTTATCCCGAAAGGAAGTACGACGACAGCGAGCCAGGCCAATGTTGCCTGGAAAAATTGATTGGTTTGATAAAAGCAGGAAAATTTCATCCGTTTTTGACGCTCTAACACTTTTTCGTTCATTCTCAAATAGCTTGCAAGCAAATCTGTAAACTGATACTGACGGGAATGAAACATTTCGCCGCTGTTATGTTGTTGTCACTAGCCGCCTCTGCGTCCGCAGCCACACCCGAAACCGCCGCGCAGGCGGTCAATGCCTTTGGTCTGGACCTGCACCGACAGATGCCGACTTCGGGGAACGTATGCCTTTCGCCTTACTCGATCCAATCAGCACTCGGCATGACCTACCTCGGTGCCAGCGGGGCGACAAAAGAGGAGATGGCGCGGGTCCTGCACTTCCCGGCGGACAAAACAGCACTCGGAGAGTCCTTTGCGGCGCTCCAAGCAGCTCTGGAGACGGCGCAGACGAACTCGGCGAAGCGGGTGGCAAATTCAAAGAAATATGGCGGGCCCGCAGAGGCGCTGAAGCTGCATGTGGCGAACCAGCTCTTTGGTCAAAAGGGCTATGAGTTCCGCGAAACCTTCCTCTCGGGAGTAAAGAGCCACTTCGGTGCGCCGATGGATTTCACGAACTTCGTCACGGACCAGGCGGGAGCCACACACAAGATCAATGGCTGGGTGGAGAAGCAGACCCAGCAGCGGATTCGCGATTTGATTCCGGAAAATGGGATAAGCGAGGACACCCGGCTCGTTTTGGTGAACGCGCTGTATTTTAAAGCGGCTTGGGCGGCTGACTTCTCCAAGCGGGCGACTGCTCCGAAGCCATTTCATGTGAATGGCGGCGAATCTACTATTGAGATCCCAACGATGAGCAAGCAGGCAGATATGGGCTATCACAAAGGCCCCGGCTTCCAGACAGTGACCCTGCCATACGCGGGCAACGACCTGCATTTCCTCCTCATCGTGCCGGACAACATCAACGGAGTGGCGGAGGTGGAGAAAGCAGCTGACACCTGAAACCTTGCTCGCGTGTGCGAAGCCCCCTTCCCGCAAGGTCCTCCTGGATCTTCCAAAATTCAAGATCACGCCACCAACCGTGCCTCTGGGCAGCGTGCTCCAAAAGATGGGCATGAAAACTGCCTTCGACCAACCACAGGGAAGTGCCGATTTTGACGCGATGGCTCCCAAAAAGCCAGATGATTACCTCTGCATCTCCGAGGTCTTCCACAAGACCTTCCTCGAACTCGACGAAAAAGGCACCGAAGCTGCGGCTGCGACCGCAGTGACAATGATCACCGTCACATCTATGCCCATGCCGCCCGAGGAGCCCGTCAAATTAAAAGCTGACCGCCCATTTCTCTTCGCCATCCAGCACGCCTCCAGCGGCGCGTGTTTGTTCCTGGGGCGCGTGAGCGACCCTCGGTGATCATTTTGATTTGCCCAGTTTCCAGTGTGAATTCCCGGATTCAACAGGGTACAATGGTGGACTTGACAGGGTACAATCGCGGACCTAACAGGGTACAGTGACTACGAGACCGCAGTCACTTTTTCAATCAATTCCTGGACCAGAGAGTCCACCACCACAGCTTCGGCTTCGCCCTGGAAATTGAGAATAATACGGTGGCGCAGCGCGGGCAGAGCCACTCTTTTGATGTCATCTTTTGCCACCGTGGTCCGGCCATCAAGCGCGGCGTAGGCGCGGGCTCCGCGGATCAGAGCCTGAAGCCCGCGAGGGCTGGCCCCGTAGCTGACATAACTTTTCACTTTCCCAGTGGCACCAAGTTGGTCGGGATGAGTGGCCAAAATCAAATCCGCAGCAAAGGCGGTGATGTGATCAGCAACTGGCATGTGGGCGAGAAGCTTTTGGAGCCGAGTCAGTTCCGTAGAGCTGATGACTGAATTCAGGACAGGTTCATCAAAACTCGAGGTGCGTTTGGAAATTTCCACCAGGGTGTCGCGATCAGGAAATGGGACCTGGAGTTTAAAAAGGAAACGATCAGCCTGGGCCTCTGGGAGCGGGTAGGTGCCCTCCATTTCCATGGGGTTCTGGGTGGCCATGACAAAAAATGGCTGGGGCAGCTTCATGGTTTCTCCGCCGGCGGTGACTCCGCCTTCCTGCATCACTTCCAGCAGGGCGGCCTGGGTTTTTGGGGTGGCGCGGTTCACCTCGTCCACAAGGATAAGGTTGGCAAAAACCGGCCCTTTTTCGAAATGCATGACGCGGCGGCCTTCGTCGTTTTCATTGACGATGTGGGTGCCGAGGATGTCTGCGGGCATGAGATCCGGAGTACACTGAATTCGGCCGGGAGTCAGTCCCATGACATTGGCGAGGGTGCGGACCAGGTAGGTTTTGCCGAGGCCGGGCACACCCTCCAGCAAAACGTGCCCCCGGCAAAAAATGGCAACCAGAGTATCGGAAATCAATTCATCGTAACCGACGATTGCCTTCTGAATCTCGGATTTCAGAAGGCGAAATTTGTTCTGAAATTCAATCAATCCTTTCTCCAGTTCTTTAATGTCGTCCATACCGTTCCAAAAATGGCTGGAGATTACAAAACGATGCAGCAAAACACAACTCCTGATTCACGAACAAAAATGAAGATGATGGTGGAAGCTTGAAGGCCGGGGTTCCCGGTGTAGGATGCGTAAATGAAGCAGACCAAGCTATTTTTCTTTCCCAAATGCCGCGTTTTTTGTGGGTTCAGTCTGTTTTTTCTTCTTCTTGTGCTGCACGCTGGGGATGAGTTGCCGCCGGTGGCGACGTTTTCGATCGTAGCGGTGGATCGGTTGACCGGCGAGATTGGCGTGGCGGTCCAGTCGAAAATCGTCTCGGTAGGCTCCATCGTCCCATATGCAAAAGCTGGAGTGGGAGCAGTGGCGACTCAGGCGATGGCCAATCCGCGTTTTGGTCCGCTGGGGCTTTTGCTCATGGAAACGGGTGCTACCCCGGAGCAGTGTATCGATTTTTTCAAAAAAGGTGACCCGGAAATCGCCCGCCGTCAGGTTGGGCTGGTCTCGGCGGACGGGCAGCGGGCCACCTTCACCGGGGAGGGCTGTAGCGAATGGGCCGGTGGAAAAGCAGGGGACGGATATGTGGTCCAAGGCAATATTTTGGCAGGAGAAGCCGTGGTGACGGCGATGGCCGAGGCGTTTGAATCCACTGGTGGCGGGCTGGCGGAGCGGCTTCTCGCAGCACTGGAGGCAGGGCAGAAAGCCGGAGGCGACCGCCGGGGAATGCAATCCGCCGCGCTATTGATCGTAAGAGAAAATTGGGGGTATGGCGGGTTAAATGATCGTTTCCGCGATCTCCGGGTCGAGGAACATGCTGAGCCAATTGCGGAACTAAGAAGGGTTTATGAGGCGCATTGCAAACTTTTCCCCCGGCCAGAGAATCCCTAAAAACCCGCATTTTAATCTGATCGCCTATTTCTACTTTTCCGGTACCACAAAAGCGGCCCTGGCCAGATCTTTTTTGATTTTCAAAAAGATGCGGTGCCCGCTGAGTGAATGGGTCGGAAAACCGCAGGCC
>JBGSJM010000014.1:0-19642 GCA_041742015.1 Verrucomicrobiales bacterium
GTATTCACAGCGCCGGAAAAAGTCTCCAAACCGGAATGGCGGAATTTTTCGCGAAAATCGCTCTCCTCGGAGGGCGGGCGTTTCGCCCTCGGGTTTTGACCCCTTTGCCGGAGTTTGGTGAATAATTCAACAGTCCCTTAGTAGCACTTTATTCCCTGAACGGATTCGGCGATCCGTTCCACTTGCACAACGGGCAGCCGACATTGGCTGCGCGAATTTTATTGGCTGACAAGTAGCTGAAATAGATGCCATGTGGAACGGGTTGCCGAACCCGTTTGCGACGCCCATCCGCCAGAGCTTGCGGGAAGAGCTTAGTGGCACTTTATTCGCTGAACGGATTCGGCGATCCGTTCCACTTGCACAACGGACATCTCAGGGGCACCTTATCAATGAGCGGATTTGGCGATCCGTTCTTCCTTTTGATTCTCTACGGCACTTTTTCATAGATGTTTCACCTCGATCCACCGGCGGGCTTTCAATCTTTTGATCCCTTTGGCGAGGTCAAGATCTACTCGAGAAACCTTCCTCACTGGCGGCAAAACGGTGCCACCTACTTCGTCACGTTCCGTCTCGGCGATGCCTTGCCTCAATCAAAATTGGAGGAACTCAACCAATTGCGTCGAGAATGGGAACGCACTCGTTTCGTGGATTTTCATCCACCTCATGAATGTCCCGCTGCTATTGCGGAGGATAAAGAAAAATGGGAATCCCTGTCCAGGATGCTACTCACAAAAACGGAACATTGGCTGGACCAGGGTTATGGAAGTTGTCTATTGAATGTGCCTTCGAATCGAGATATCGTCGCTGATGCTATGGAGTCTTTCCATGAAAAGCACTATCATCTCGGAGCGTATGTGGTGATGCCGAATCACGCCCATGTTTTGATACGCCCCCTGGCACCAGATGCCGATCCACTGGAAACCATTTTAGCGAGCCGGAAACGATGGACCGCCAATCAAATCAATCGCGTCAATCAACGGGTTGGGAATTTGTGGCAGGACGAAAGTTTTGATCGAATCATCCGCGATCCCCAGCACCTTTGGAGGACGCTTCAGTATATCGGTAAAAACCCGGAAAAGGCTGGGATTGATGATCATTCATCGACCCGATGGGTTTGCCCCGAGTGGCGGAATGCAGGATGGGATTTTGAGGCGTAGATTACGGTGAGTCGCCGCCCATGTGGAACAGGTTGCCGAACCCGTTTGCGATGCCCATCCGCCAGAGCCTGCGGGCATCCTATTGGCACTTTATTCGCCGAACGGATTCGGCGATCCGTTCCACTTGCACAACGGGCAGCCGCCATTGGCTGCGCGCATTTTATTGACTGACAAGTAGCTGAAATAGATGCCATGTGGAACGGGTTGCCGAACCCGTTTGCGAAGCCAATCAGCCGAAGGCCTGTGGGCATCTTAGTGGCACTCTATTCGCTGAACGGATTCGGCGATCCGTTCCACGCCCCAGAGGACTTTTATTTATTGGCTGGGTATTCGCTAAACGATTCAATGCTGAGAGACACAAATCGAGGCGGGACCGTGCGCGGTTCCACCTCATTTTCCCAAAAAGTGAACTAAAACCAGCCCCCATCAGGCGAAAATATCCATCACCGGTTTCCCTAGTCCATCCTCGGTGGCGTAGAAGGGGCGCTTTTCGATATCGTAGGCGGTTTTGGGGCTGATGCCCATTGCGGTATAGATGGTGGCGTGGAGATCACCGATCGAGACGGGATTTTCCACGGCCACAAGCGGGCGTTCATCTGCGGTTTTTCCGTAGAGAAAGCCCTTCTTCACTCCGCCGCCAAACATGGCGACGCTGGTGCCGCCGGTGAAGTGCCGGTGCAGGCCGTAGTGCTTCATTTCCGAGAGTTTATCGGTCTTGGCGCGGGATTGATCCTTGGCGTTTGAGCCGGGCACGCCCTCAATCATCATGTCCCGGCTGAATTCGCTGGCGATGATGACGAGGGTGCGATCGAGGAGCCCGCGAGCCTCCAGATCGAGAATGAGCTGGGCGATGGGCTGATCAATTTCCGACTTGAGCTTCTGGACGGTGGTGTGGCCGTTTTCGTGAGTGTCCCAGTGAACAAAGGGAACATATTCCGTGGTGACCTCCACGAAGCGAGCCCCGGCCTCGACGAGGCGGCGGGCGAGGAGACAGCCGCGCCCAAACCGACCGGTGTCGTATTTGGCATGGGTTTCCTTGGACTCAAGGGTGAGATCAAAGGCATTTTTCTCCTCTGACTGGAGGAGGCGGTGGGCGGCATCCATGGAGCGGAGCATCGATTCCTGCTGAAAATCGCTGATCCATTCGCGATTGGGATTTTGATCCACGAGTTTTTGATAGTGTTTGTAGCGATTGGCAAAGCGACCGGGCTCCATTCCCTTGGGCGGCTGGACGGAGCGAACTGCATCCTCTGGATAAGGCAGATTCATAGGTCCAAATTCACTGCCAAAAAAGCCGCCAGTGGTAAAAGCCTTCAACTCCTCCTTCTCCCCCACCCCTTCGAGCCGCTGACCGATATTGATAAAAGGAGGTATCACTGGATTTTTGGGACCGAGGACTTTGCCCAACCAGGCACCCATATGTGGAGCCGCCACGGTCTGAGGTGGCACGTAACCCGTATGCCAGTGAAACTGGTGCCGAGAGTGGAGAATGTGACCGAGATCCGGCTGGACAGCGGAGCGAATCAGGGTGCCGCGATCCATAATCCGGGCGATGTTTTCCATGCCCTCGGTGATTTTGATAGAGTCAACGGAAGTATCAATCGCCGGGAAGGTGCTGAGGATCTTCTCGACCTCAAGCCCCTGGGCAAAAGGAAGATAGCGCTTGGGGTCAAAGGTATCGGGAGCGGCCATGCCACCTGCCAGCCAGATCAGAATACACGAATCTGCGCGGGGCGCGGGGTGTTGCACCGGGGCGGTATTGGCCCAGGCTGAAACGCCACTTGTGCCCAGTGCGGCAAGAGAGGCTGCCCCCAGTTTTTTGAGAAGATCGCGGCGGGCGAGCTGTTCTTCGAAAGTGTTCATGATTTTCATTTAGCGGATGATTTGAAATTCGGGCTGCATAAAGACCAGCCAGAGTAGGTCTTCGACTTGGACTGAATTGGGCAGGTCGCCGGTGGCCACTTCGTTTAATATACTTTGCTCGGGCGCGGTGAGCGGGCGGGAAAAGGCATACAGATAGAGCCACTGCCCCAAATCTTTATCCAAGGATCGATTGGTCAGATTTTGGGCACCGGTCTTCAGGTAATTGGCGAGGATGTCGCCATTGGCCAAATCAATCGCCTGGAGAGTGGTGAGGCCGCCGGGGCGAGTGGTCACAACCTGGTCGCGGTGGGGACGGCCAAGGGATCGCATCAGGAAGTCGTTTTGAACAAGAGCGGCCCGGACGGGTGGGATGGTTCCCTGGGAAAGGATGGGGGCTTCTGGGTCGAGAATTTTACCCCAGGGCCCGCCCCCATGCGGGCTGATTTCCCGGGAGAGTGCCCAGGTGCCGCCGGGCGGGCGGGCTTCCCAGTCTTTGCTGGTGGCAACTTCTCTTTGTGCTCCACCTTGCTCGAGGATGGAGAACTGACAGATAAAGCCATTAGCACCGCCAAACATCTCGGCATCAACCACGATGGAGTTGGCACCTTTTTTGAAGTGCTGAGTCACATCGCGATAAACGGGTTTTTGCCAATCTTTTGACTCGGCCACATTAGCTCCGTTGATTTTCATCACAAAAGCATTATCACAGGTGGCGAGCATGAGAATGGTTTTGGGTTCACCCTGGAGATCGATGGTTTTGCGGATTTGAGTTTTCTTGCCGACTTCCCCCTCGTGCCAGATCCATTGGGCATTGATGACGGCAGGTTTGAGGGTTGGTTCGGGGAGCGCATCTTGGGACGGTGCAATGATGCGATTTGCCTGCGCTTCGGCTTTGGTGGGATTGGTCCCGGTAATCTGCCAGATGGTGTCGATAAACTGCTCAGCACTCATGCGCCGGGCGATGGGGCCGGAATAGGCGTAGTCCTCACCGGGTTCCTTTGCGAGGATGACGGTTTTCGATTGATAGGCGTGGGAGGACATCACAAAGCGGATCAATTTGCGGAGGTCATAGCCATCTTCGGCAAAATGGACGGCGAGGTAGTCGAGCAAATCTTCATTCCAGGGCCGGGTGTCCATGGCGTCGACAGGATGGACAATACCACGGCCCATGAGCCGCTCCCAAATCCGGTTGACCACCGTCCTGGTGAAGCGCCCGTTTTCTGGATGGGTCATAAGCGAGGCGAGTTGTTGGAGTCGTTCGGTTTTGGGGAGTTTGGCATCCACATCACCCAGCTCTGGGAAAATCCACTTGGGAGTAGCCATAACCCCGATCGGTTTATCGCAGCGATTAAGTTCGAGCGGTTGCTCGGCGAAAATGGCGGCGAGGTTGTAGGCCTCGGCGAGTTTCCAGCGGTCGATAAAACTATCGTGACAACTGGCACACTTCATATTGATGCCGAGAAAAACCTGCGAAATATTTTGGGCAAACTGGATATCGGTGGTCTGGCTGGCGTTGACATCGCCGCGCCATTTTATGCCGTTGATAAACCCGGCGGATTCTTTATCGGGCGGAGCGATCAATTCGCGGACAAACTGATCGTACGGTTTGTTTTCGCGGAGGGCTTGGTAGAGCCACGTGGTAATCTGAGTGCGGCCCTGGGTAATGAATCCGGTGCCGGTGTAGTCATTGCGCAAGAGATCGTTCCAGGTTGTGAGCCAGTGGTCGGCGTAAGCGATGTCGTTACTTAGCAGGGTATCGATTTTTTTGGTGAATTTCCCTGAATCCAGGTCATGCAAATATTGATTCAAATCTTCCGGCGTGGGGAGAAGGCCAATGGTATCAAGTGTGACCCGGCGCAGCAAGGCCGCGTCGGAAGTGGGTGCGGGCAGCGGCTGGCCGCGTTTCGCGAGGTCGGCATCGAGGATGCGGTCAATGGGGTGCTCCCGGCCCTTTAATGCGGGTGGCAGTGCTACGCTACGTGGCTTGAGCGGCGGCTCCCAGGCTGACTTCGCCAGGGTGATGCCCGGATCCCAAGGCAAATCAGCATCGATCCACTTTTTGAGGATGGCGATCTTCTCCGGTGGGAGGCGCGGTCCTTTGGGCGGCATCCACTCCGAGTCGTCGTTGGATGTGATCAGCATGATCATGTGGCTTTTGGCGGAATCACCGGAAACCGCCACGGCACCGTTTTCCCCGCCAGCGAGGAGTTCAGCACGGGTGTTGATGGCGAGCCCTCCCTTCTTTTTGTTTCCCGTGTGACACTCGGCACAATGCTCTTTGAGAATCGGCATGACCTCGTGAACAAAATCAACGGCCTGAAGAGAAGGCAGCAAGAAAAGAGTGATCGCCAGGATAATAAATGGTTTCATGACAAAGTAAATTCGAGTTCGATGGGCCAATGGAGGGTGCCTGGGATTATTCTAACCTCCAAAAGGTGGAGCTGAAAATGGAAAACAATCTGACTGCTTTGGAGCGGGACGGTTTATTTTTTGGTGACATCCGCGAGGGCAGCGAGACCACGGAGCATTTTCATTTTGCCGTTGTTGCGTCTCACAATCCGGCTGAAGTGTTCCTTGTCTGTGTCTTTAAAATCTTCATCTTCACCGAGGAATATCACCATGTGCACCGATGGCACATTTTTTTGTTGTTTCTGGTAGTGCTCGATGACGAGTTTGCGGAGGTGGATGTCGATGTCATCGAAGGTAATAGGGGGCAAATTCATAGCCGGTCGGTTTGGTCGGTCGGTTGGCACATTGAGGCGAGCCTGACCACGTGGAGGGGTTTCACCGGTGATTTCCTTGACCAGTTCATTAAAATCCAAAACCACCTTGGGTGATAAACCCTTTTCGCGGCGGGCATCGTTTTCTTTTTGGAGCCATTCCTGGGTTGTGGCTCTGGCCTTGTCCCATTTGGCTTTGTCGTTTTCGAAACGCTGTTTGTCAGCCGGATCTAATTGGGGCGGGCGGCGGGGCGGCATGGGATCGTCCATCATTGCCTTGATCATTTCAGGGGTTGGAGAACGACCCATTTCCTCATAACCTCCTGAAATACAAAAGATTGCCGCAGCCTGCCACTCCATCGCTTTTTGAATGCATTTGGTGTAATGAGCGACATCCGCCGCTGCGATGGGCAATCCCTCATGCTCGGTTACTTCAATGGTTGACCCAAAGCCGGAGGGGAGCCCCAGATTTTCGTAGTCACTGTTGAGTGGGGCGAGCCATTCCATGGCGAGACGGAGATTGGAGGGCAGCCCCGGAACCAACTCATCCCGAAAAGCCCGAACCATTTTCCCGGAGTAAACCAGGATGTTGAATTTGGTACCCCGATTGAGCGTTTCCAACATGGCCCCGATTTCTTCTTTGACCTTGTTGTAAGCAAACATGCCGCCTTTTTCGTCAACCAACATGGGTTTGGTCGCATCAATCACAAAGACGATTTTATCCCCACCGCTGGAGATCCCGAAAAAATTGACATCTGACTGGAGGTGAGTCTTTACCGAAAGGCTCATCCCCGCTCCAGCAGATGCCACCCCATCAACCATGGCGGTGACATCCAGCATCTCGGTATTTTCGACCTCGGGGAGGGCAAAGTTCGACATCTCAACCGAACTGATTACATTCACGGCCTGTCGGGCAGCAGCGGAAGGATCGATTTCGGCTGGTTTGGTCAATTTGTGGACGATCAAATCATCCTTATCCGCAGTATCCGGCACGGTTAAAACGATGACCGGGGGCAAGGGGCGCGGGATACTGATGACGACCAAGCTGACCAACACCGCGACGATGAGATGAATCATCAGCGCAAAGGAAATCGCCGAAATGCGCTCCCCTGCCCTGGGTTTCACCTCAATCTGTTGTGGAGCGGTGCCTTCCGCCAATTTTAATTTACCGGTGTAGTTTTCCCATTTAACCGCAGCGAGCGCTTGATCGATGTCAGGAGCGGGAGGTTTGGGACCAACCTTTCGTCGAATCGTTTTATTCTCCATGAGGGCGGCGGCACCACCCTGGATGCGGTTGGAGGAAAGGATGAGTGCGCCATCCTCGGAAAGTTCCCCAACCGGTTCTGTATAATCAAAAACAGGCTCTTCTAGCTGGTGGCCTGGTTTGTTTCGGAAGACAATCGCCGATTCTTCATCTTTTTTCTTTTCCAGTTCTGGACTTTCCCGGGTGCGCTGGATGGTTTCAGCCTCCTCCAGAGTATAGGCCCGAACACCCTGCCCCGGATCGGGTGCAGATAGCTTGTGAGGCAGGCTCTCCTGCTTGTTATCTAAAGAAGCTTTAACAACTACCGGATTGGCTTCCATCTTAGCCTCAGGTTCAAGCGTCGGCTCATCCAGTCCAGGACGGTCGATAAAGCCGGGAAGAGGCGGAAGCAGCGACAATCCCGCTATTCCCCTGGTCATCAGGGAGTGTATCCGCACCGGATAATCAGACGGCATGGGGCAATCATCTGGAGACTCTCTGATGATTGCTTTTGCTTGATCAATTTCCCCATCCCGAACCAATTCCTCGATTAGAGCCATTCGAACTGGCCATGACCGAGGATTTTCGTAGAGGAATTTGAGAAGAACATGCGGCTCCCTTACCATTCCGATTAAATTTTAGCACAAATATTCATAATAACGATCCGCAAAATTCGTCCATAATCATGGTGGATTGTCAGAAGACACTATTGAATACCGTGCCCAAAGGGCTTGACCTGACGTAAAAAACACGAACCTTAAGATTTTATTCCTTCTCACCAACCTAACATGATGCATCGATTCCACCCATTTCTAAGGGTATTCATTTTATCTGTTCTCGTTTTTACAACTTCTCTAAGTCACGCGCAGATTAACACCGAGATTAAAGAGGCGGTAAAAAAGAACAAACTTCTCGATGAATACTACAAGGCGAGAGGTTACAATCCCGTCTGGAATCCAGTTCATCTGAGTGAGTTGGCGACTTTCATCCGTAGTCTGGAGGCCCACGGTATGTCGCCAAATCTATTTCAGTTGAACGTCTGGGAGCCTGTTTGGATAAACCCGAGCCCAGATCCGGCAGGACAGGCCGGAGTAGAGGTGAGCACCACCCACCTCGCTCTTTTTGCAATTCAAGCCCTGGCATATGGATTTGTTGATCCGTCCGAAGTACACCCGAAGTGGCTACCGATTCCCCGTGCCGTGACCGCCTCCCAGTTCCTCGATTCCGCTTTTCAGCAACCACCCAACACCTTCGCCGCCTATTTGCTGGAGAAAGTCCCGCCTCAGGATGTGCGCTACCAGGACATGGTTAGGACTCTGGAACGGTATCGCAAGATCATGAGTTTCGGCGGGTGGAAACCCCTTCCCGATCCAGGTCGTCCAGTTGGTCCGGGACTTCCCTACAAAGATCTGGAATTGCTAAAATCACGGCTTCAGGCAGAGGGCGATTTGCCTGAAACACCACCGGTAAAAAACCGCAAAAAGATTTTCGAGCAGTTAACCAGCGATGCGTTAAAATCCTTCCAGTTCCGCCATGGGATTGATCCAGACGGCTACATTGGCACAAATACGCTAAAGGAACTCAATGTCCCCACCCAGGAAAGAGTTGATGCCCTGATGATAAATTTGGACCGGCTTCGCTGGATGCCCAGATCTTATGAACAAGCCGAACACGTCGAGGTAAATATCGCTGAAAGTGCTCTGCGGGTCTTCAGCATGGATAGTCGGGTTACGACGATGGAGGTTATTGTCGGAGTAAAGGGGAAACACCAGACTCCGGTTTTCCACGGCGACATCAAATTTTTGGCCTTCCGCCCCTATTGGAACGTCCCTCCCACCATCGCCAAAAAGGAGCTGGTTCCAGAGGCATTTAAAGGAGATTTTAGTGCTTACATGGCGACCAACAAGTATGAAATCATTTCCGCCTTTGAAGTGCCCCCGGAGCAAGCCCTGCCCATCACTGAAGAGAATATGCGGAAAGTTTCTGAGGGCAAACTGCTGATGCGTCAGGGCACAGGGCCAGGGAACGCCCTCGGTTTGGTGAAGTTTATCTTCCCCAACGACAATTCAGTTTATCTCCATGATACCCCGAACCATGAACTCTTTAAAATGGCGGATCGCGACTTCAGTCACGGCTGCGTCCGGGTGTCCCGTCCCGATGAACTGGCTCTACTCATTCTTCAGCGGAACCAGGACTTCGCCTGGGATATGAATGCCGTTCGCTTCGCCATGAACGATGAAACCCGGCCCAATATGAAGGTCAATTTGCAGCGCCCCCTGCCAGTGTATTTGATGTATTGGACCGCCTTTATCATGGGAGATGGCCGGGTCCGCTTTGACCAGGATATTTACGGTCACGATGTGGTTATGAAACAGCGCTTTGGCATCCGGTAATCAGCGCTTGTTGTTTCTGGTCATGGCCCTGGCGAATTTTTCGAAGGCCTCAAAATCGATTTCCGATTCATCCATGAGTTGATCCAGATCGCGGCGTTCCTTTTTCGTCGGGCGCCCCGCCCCATTTTCCCGCGAGGGAGTTGCGATTCGGTTCGCCTGGCGGATGGAGACGGCCTGTTCGTAAAGTTCACTCGGGGTGTGGTCGATCAGGCACTCCGGTACCAGCTTGGGGCCGACCCGTTTGCAGATGATCCCTTTGACCTCCAATTCCTGGATCAACCCCGCCCCGCGATCTACCGCGATCTGGTCTCCAATGCGAATCTGCCGAGCTGGTTTCCCCTTCTGGCCATTCACGGTGATGCGATTGTTTTTACAGGCATCCGCGGCGATCGTCCTCGTCTTATAAATTCTGGCCGCCCAAAGCCAAATATCGAGTCGGGCACTGTCTACTTCCGGTGACATATCAATTTGAGCTTATAGATCATCATCATCAGCGTCTTGCCAGCGCATCAACCGGGCCGCGCTGTGGAGCGGTAATCCAGCGTCTACAATTTGTTGGGCAGCTCTTTTCCAGTCGTATTCAACCTTTCGAAATTGAACGGTACGGGCGGCGGTATCCCACAACACCCAGCCAGCCCGATTGTCGAGGGTTTCGCGAGACTGACCGACCGAACCGACGGTAATGGCGGTGGATGAATCTACCGGCAGTTCGTAAATATCACTTTCGCTATTGTGAACAATCGGGGGATAGATGCCAAATCGGTGAATATGCCCAAAGAAACCAACTGTGTGCCCACGCTCCGTCATGATGTCCAAAGATGGGGTGGCTGAATCCAAGTCCGTAAGGTATGGCCATTGGGTAGGCTCCTCCAGCCCGGCGTGGGCAATGATGGTATCGTCGTTCGGTGTCAGACTCCAGGGGAGATTCCAGATCCATTCCAAATCATCCTCTGAAAGGGTTCGAAGGGCATGAACCACTCCGGCAAGCACTGGATTTTCCTCCCAATCGCCCCTCAGATTTTCGATGCCCTTAAGCGACACGACTTTGCTGTAGTATTCGTGATTCCCAAGCACGCACTTTCCGCCCAATTTCTGGACGGACTCGACGCATTCCTTCGGCGAGGCTCCGTAACCGACAATATCGCCCCCGAAAATAATCTCATCCGCAGAGGTACTATCAACATCTTTGAGGACCGCCTCAAAAGCTGGCAGGTTTCCATGAATATCTGAGAGAATGGCAATCACTGACATAATGTTTTTGAATTTAACCTATCTGATTGAAAATAAGAATAAATTGAATATTTTCACAGGGTTTTGAAAACCTCCAAGAGCGGGGCAGATTCCAACGTACCCTAAAAGAAGATAATATCCATGATCGAAATCTCACGCCGCCGTTCTCTAGCTTTGGGTTTACTGGGAGGTGTCGGTTTGTTACTTCCTTGCCGTGTTGGAGCAGAAGCCCGGCACCGTCCTCTCCCTCTCAGTATCACCTTTAAAGGCCAGTCAAAATACGATCGAATCATCGCCAAGGCGCTCCGGGAAAACTGGCGGAAAAAAACCATCAGCGAGCGGATGACGCTCATCGCCAGGGAACTTCACGGCACGCCGTATGTCAATTACACTCTGGAGATTGATGACCGGATCGAGTCACCCTCTGCCAATTTCGATGGGCTCGACTGCTGGACTTTTTTTGAGATCACCCTCGGAATGGCCCGGATGATCATGCGCCCACAAACCTCTTTTTCTCCCGAGGATCTGCTTCGGGAAATCCAGTGGACCCGCTACCGGGGCGGCCAGTGCACAGGCAATTATCTGGAGCGGATTCATTACCTCGCTGAGTGGTTTTTCGAAAATGAAGCCCGTGGAAACGCTCAGGACATCACCCGGGAGCTGGGGGGAGCTGAACGAATCGTCGGCCGCCGCGTCAGCGAAATGACGATTCTTTGGAAACACTACCGATATTTGCGGGAAAATCCCGAACTTCGTGCCCCGATGGGAAAATGGGAAAGTTACGTCGCCAAACTCCCGGTTTATTATATCCCAAAAAGCAAGGTTGCCAAAATCGAATCAAAATTGCAAAATGGTGATATCATCGGGATCGCAACGAGCGGACAGGGGGCATTTTGCTCACATGTCGGCATCGCGCTGCGCACCGATGACAAGGTAACTCGTTTTATGCATGCCTCCCGGAACTACAAAAAAGTCGTGATCGATAAATCTGTATCCGGATACCTGAATGATTTCTCCTCTCACATGGGCATTATTGTCGCCCGGCCCTGGGAGGTGAATCGGACTATCGTCGATGAAAACCAGTACAAGAAAAATCTGAAGGCATTGATAGGATGATTTCACCTAAGTTTTTTGATCTGGGCTCCAAATTTGTCATCGTCCTGGGATGGCTCTTGGTGGTTATCGGAGTCCTGAAGATCATTTTCTATCTGGTCGGCGAAATTCGTCCGGGGACTTGGAACAAGATCAAATCCCCCACCATCAAGAAAATGCTCACTGGGAAGGTGAACCGGCTCGTTTTTGGGCTGGGCGGGTTAATTACCATCCTTTTTGGGCTCGGCTCCATTGGCATCGCTTACTTGATTCGCCACTTCCACGGGCTGGATTGATTCATCAGAGATGCGTTTTTCCTCCGCAGCGAGCTGGGTAGCTACCTCATCCTGAATTTTATCAACCTCATCGAGCCGCAGCATTGGGTCCGCCACGATGTAAACCGCCCCAGTATCTTTATGCTCATAGAAAAGCAGCCGGTTGTTCGAGGTTTCCTTGACCTCGGTGGGGACAAGGATTTTTTTTCGCTCCAGCATCAGGGCGAGAATGTAACGGGCGTTTTCGGTTTCCCCTTTTCCCTCCTCAATCATGCGATGAAGCATCGCCTCGATGGTATTCTGCTTTTTGGATGCCTCTTTTGCCGCTGTATGGTGTTCCTTGTAAACGGATTTCCAAAATGAATAGGGCGCTGGATCGAGCTTTTTATTGATCTCTTTCCACGCTGAGTCGCTGTAATCCCGGCGGATAAATCCATCCGACTCCGGGTCAGCAAAAATACAGGTGAAAAACTTTTCCTCGTTGGCAAACTTCTTACCTGAGTGATGGCACACTCCCGAACCGTTCTTTATTTTCCAATCAACAACGATAGACATAATCCAATTTAACAGGGTACAATGGCCGATTTAACAGGGTACAGTGCATCGGATTTTTGTTTCAAAAGGAATCATGGCGTTAGATCCGACTGGTTTCAATCCGAAAGTACAGAGGCGTGGTTCCGGTGAGATTCCACTTGAGCGAAGTCGCCGCAGTTACGATGATTCGGAAATGAGATTTATTCTACTCTTTTCGATCCTCCTCACGGGCGTGACTTTACGGGCGGAAGACTGGCCCCAGTTTATGTTCGATGCCGGTCACTCTGGAAATGCCGCCAACCGCCAGATAGATCCGAGTTCCCTGGGGCTGATTGGTGCCGTCGCTCTGACAGACGGGATCTACACCTCGCCCGTGGTGGCAGATGGCAAAATCCATGTCATTGACGGCTCGGGCGTGGCCTTTTGCATTGATCGCACCACGCTAAAGGTGGACTGGACTTTTGCCTCAAAAGGCGGCCTGCAGAATTGCAACCACGTCAGCTCACCCGTCATCGCCGGCGAATTTTTGCACTTTGGAACCACCAGTGGCCTCTATTACGTGTTAAATCGGAAAACCGGGGAGCTGGTTGCCGAACTAAACTGTGGGAATCCAATTTTCAGCACCCCGGTGAGTAGTGAAGGGGTGATTTATTTCGCCACTCTCGGCGCGGAGGTCTATGCCATTGAGCCCGCCGGGAAAGTCCTCTGGACTTGGGATTTTGTCAAAGAAGTGGTTGGTTTTAATGGCAACCGCTGGAAGGGAGAGGATTGGGTGGCATTTCGTGGCGACCGGGTCAATTGGAAAGATCACTTTGTCTGTTCCCGCGACATTTGCGTAGTTGGGAAAACAGTGGTTTTGCCAGCAGGTGGCCGCACCGTGTTAATCGAAGAAGGCAAGCTGAAAGCGATGGCCGAAATTCCCCAATACGCCGGGAACGAATTCCCCGCCACCTTCGGGCAAAGTGCTGATGCAGAGGGCAATGTCTATGTGCAGTGGCATCGCCGGGACAATTCCGGTCGAGTCGAAAAAATCACGCGGCAGGATGGTGACAAGCTGACTTTTGATGTCATCAAGGGAACCGAAACTCTCATCAGCACCCACGGTTTGCTCAGTTTCGCGCCAGTCAGTATTCGCGGGGGTGATGTCTTCCGAGTTCGTCCGGAGAATGATTTTGGACTTTGCCGCCATAACAATGAGTTGGAGAAGCCGGAAATTCTCAGCCCGGTCCCCGGAATCGCCCCACCGGTTTTGACGAAGGATCATGTGATCTTTGGAGACCTCGCAGGAAGAATCCAAATCGTGCCGATCAAAAAAGGTGGAGGCACTGGCGCAACTCTGGAAACTGGGTTTGACACCGCCATTTCTGCACCGGTGGCTGTGGCTGATGGCCAGATTATCGCCGCCAGTGAGGACGGCCATCTCTACGTTTTTGGTCCCGGCGGCAAGGCTCCCCTCCCCGGAAAAAAGCTCGATCTTACCTCGATTCGCAGCCCGCTGACTGGGAAATATGCCGCACCGGAGTATGATTGGTACACGAACTACGGAGATTTTGCATCCACCAATGCCAATGATCAGGGCCTGACCACCCCATTGCGAATGCGATGGGCGCGGCGTCTCGAAGGCACCGTAAAACACCTCCCAGTCTGCGGTGGAGGTCGTCTCTACACTCATACGTCCGAGGGCCAGATCATTGCGGTAGAACAAGATACAGGCCGACTGTTATGGCGGAAATACTGGCCTGATGTCTATCTCTCTTTTACATCACCCCTGTATATCGATGGCAAATTGCTGGTGCCGCAGGCGGGCATCAAATACTCAAAAATGCGCTGTCTTGATGCCGCCACGGGTGATTTGCTTTGGGAAGCACCCTTTACCGGCAGCCCCAGTTGGAGCAGGCAGTTTCCGCCAGTCGTCCACAATCGCATCGCCATCTATGCATCTGGCTCGGGCGAATACCTCGCTCAAGGCAGTGAAAAATTCTTTACTTTCGGAGGCAAACCGGTGCCGCAGGCAGACGGCAAAGAGGTGATGAGCTGGATTTATTCCAACGATAATCCCTATTACCCCAAAGATCACCACCCCCGGATTTGGGCCTGGGACCTAAATACTGGAAAAGTGATCTGGGAAAGGGACTTTTTTGAAGAAGGCAGAGGTGGTAATGAATGCGGTATTTGTCTGCTGGACGGAAAGCTATACTACTCCGTCTTTTTCGGCTATGCCGCCAGCCAGCGCCAGCGCCGAGGGCTGCCTGTCGAAAACAATGGGTTAACGGCCTGCCTGGATCCCCTGACTGGTGCAGTGATTTGGAAAACCAATCAACACTATGTCACCTCAAAATGCACCCTGAGTGGGCGGGATGGAAAAATCTACATCGGCGGGAATAACCGCGCTCAGGAAGGCACGGATGATCGATTTGTCTGGTGCCTCAATGCCAGAGACGGCTCACTGGTCTGGAAATCTGACCCCGTGACTTCGGCCTTGAATGTGGTAACCGTTGGCAAACAATTTGTCTTTTCAAACGCCCTGAGGGGGAAAGGAAACGTCTTTGATCGCGATACTGGAAAAGTGCTTGCCAGCATGGGCCACAACTATGCTTGTTGTCGATTCACCCTGTCTGAGCCTTATGTATTGGGGGCGAATATGGATATGATCGATCTGTCCCAGGGTGGGAAACTGGTCTCCACCGGTCCGGCGATTGATTCACGGGAATGTCTCGGTGCCGTGGTATCGAACGGGCGAATTTTTTATACCTCGCAGGCGAGTGGCATCGTCGTTTCCCAAACCTATGGAGATGCCTCCAAAACGCTGCCGGCAGCCTGGGAAATGGTAGCACCCTAAAAGCCCAAAATATGCCAGTGGATTCCAACAGCGCTATCACCTATATGGAGGAGCCGAACCTGTCGGCCCGGGAATTTGTCGATGTCCTGGAGCGTTCCACCCTTGCGGAGCGACGACCTACCGGTGACTCCCATCGTATCGAATCCATGCTCCACCATGCAGACATCATCATAGCAGCGCGTTCCGGGGGAAACCTGGTTGGTGTCGCCCGTGCCATTACGGACTTCAGCTTTTGTTGTTACCTGTCCGACCTGGCAGTGGATCAGGCTTTTCAGCGCCAGGGGATTGGCCGGGAATTAATGGCCAGAGTTCAGACCGTCGCAGGTCCAGATGCAAAAATGATCCTCCTGGCAGCGCCCCAGGCTGCATCTTACTACCCGCACCTCGGAATGGTTCGCCACGAATCCTGTTGGATTTCGCGGTGAGAACGCTTGGGGTTATTTTCCGCCGCTCGCGTCACAAACCCAGCCGGAAAGACAGACACAAATGCAACCATGTCTGGGAAGACCATGGCTGACTTTTTGCACCACAGTGTGTGGGTTAAGTCTCATAGCCGGGACTTCACCGTTTTGGCAAAGATGGACTGGGTTTCGACAGGGCAGCACCTGCCAGTCGTGGTCCCGGTTCATGAGGCGTCCGAGATAGCGGGTTGCACCCTGGCGAACCATCACCTGGCCCTTGACTTCAATTTTCGCCCAAACTCTGCCACAATTATCGACTTTTTCACAGACCTTGCAAAATTGGAGGTCAGCGCAGGGGCAAATGCACGCAATCACCGGGCAATTGACTGAAGGACCGCTCCTCAGGGGAATTTCGCTCGGTTGCTGGGCGGAAAGGCGGCCCAAAACAAAAAATGAAAAAACAACTAAGATTGAGGCAAGTTTCATCGTTATAAAACAACAGATCTTTAAAGAAAAAGCAACCCAATAATTTAATCGGATTGTGATTTTTTGTGTTGCACAGATAAATCACTCTGGGGCAGACTCAAGCTTTTTCAGATGTTTAAAAGCTCAAACCTGGTGGCCTCTGCGATCTTGATTTCTACACTTTCATGAGTCGATTTTCCCGCTTTTACCCACTGATTTGTACGTTACTTCTGGTCATTGCCCTGTTGGTAATGAGCGGTGAACGTCTTATCGCCAAAAAGGTTATCGCCCATCTCATCATGCCTGCAGGATTTCTCTGGATGGTGGGTTTTGGGGTGATCTTCCAAGGCGGGCTGCACCGATCTGTTCGAGTAGTGTTCATAGCGATCTGGCTGGTGTATTCTTTCGCCGGAAGTCCCTATTTGGGAGTGGCCTTGTTGGGAATCCTCGAAAAGAAGTTTATTCCCTTCGAGCAACCTACCGGAAAAATGGATGCGCTGGTTGTGCTCGGCGGCGGAACCGGGAGCTCACCTGGAGGACGCCCGGCACTTGGCACCCACGGGGATCGCATCCTGAGGCCGGCAACTTTATATCATGAAGGGCTTGTCTCCACCCTAATTACGACAGGGCGCAGTATAACAGAAGCGGGCGCGGATCGACTTCTTTCCGAAGAAACAGCGGAGATATGGAGAGGGCTGAGAGTGGCTGAAAAGGATATCGTGGAAGTGCCGGAACCACGCACGACCCGTGAGGAACTCGCGGCAGTAGCTGCGCTGATGAAGTCACACCCTGAGTGGAAAATCGTGGGGCTTTCCAGTTCGGCATCACATCTGGAAAGAGCCCTTAAGGAAGCCCGAGCCATTGGGATGGACCTGGTTCCGGTGCCCAGTGACTTCCGCTCGGGTTCCCTGATTTTTTCTCCTCTTTACTTCGTTCCCCAGGGACGAGGTTTCCGGGATGTGCAAACTGCTATTTGGGAGTTTCTGGGGATGTTGATGTAACCTGTTTTGCTAGTCTTCGTTAGATCTGGCACCCAAGAAACTCATCACATAGTAGGCCAGCATGGCGATGGAAGATAGAGCGCCGACCACATAAGTCATGGCAGCCCAGAAAAGTGCATTTTGGGAGCGGTTTACGTCCATGGAACTGCCCACATTGCTGCTGCGGATCCAAGCCATGGCCCGACGGCTGGCGTCGAACTCCACGGGAAGAGTGACAATGGAAAACAAAGTGACCAAGGCTAGACATCCGATGTAAGCCAGCAGAACCGTTGGATTTTGCATGGCAAACGCTCCAAACATCATGACCATAGCGAGAAGCCCCATGATGTGGTTGGCGAAGTTCGTCATCGGCACCATCGCCGAGCGAAAACCGAGCCAGCGATAAGCAGTGGCGTGCTGGACCGCGTGACCACACTCATGGGCAGCCACGGCGGCGGCAGCGGCATTACACTGGTGATAAACGCTTTCGCTAAGGTTGACGGTCCGGTCCATCGGATTGTAATGATCTGTGAGCTGACCGGGGACGGAAATGACCTTGACGTTATGTATCCCGTGATCAGCCAGCATCCGCTCGGCGATTTCTTTCCCGCTAAACCTGATCGGAGCTTGGGAATGCTCAAAAAAGCGGCGTTTCAAAGTGGAGCTGACCAGCCAACTGACCAGCAAGGTTAATCCAAAGATGACCCAGTAGCCTATGTGGCCGGGTAACATGGCGATGATAGTGGTGAAGGAATATGTGGTTGTCATGGGGGTAAGTTTAATTCAATCGCGCAAAGTGCAAGTGCCACAGGATTACAAAACAAGGGGAATTTTATAAGCGAACTTACTGGACTTGATTGCCTCTCATACTGGAGGAAACGCAATCAACATCGATTAAATTCTACACCAATGGAGCAAGTTCTACCGGCAGAGGCTGCGCGGCACTATCTTTGGATTGGTAAAAATTCACCGATCCCGTTTTTACGTCATACAGACAACCCACAATTGCGATTTTACCCTCAGCCACCAGTTTGTCGAGAGTCTTGCTGCGCTGGCGAATGACTGAAATGGTGCGGAGTACATTGGCAAGGGCAATCTCGTTGTTAAAAATGGCTTTTTCCATGACCGTCCATTTCGATGAATGCTTGAGTTTGGCAGGATTGATTGCTCTCTGAATTTCGGTAATCAAACCGTCCAGATTACCACAGGGAGGTGCTTCGCTGGCTTTTTTGCAATTTGCCAGCAGATCTACCGCAGCATTGACCGCCCCACAACTAGTATGACCCATCACCACGATGAGTTTTGAGCCAACCACCGCACAGGCAAACTCCAGACTGCCAACCAGCTCTTCGGTGGCGATGTTTCCCGCCACCCGCGCGCTGAAAATATCTCCCAGGCCCAGATCAAAGACCACTTCCGCCGGTGCCCGCGAGTCGATGCAGCCCAATATCGCCGCCATGGGAAACTGTCCTGCCGAGGTGGCATCCATGAGGCGAAGGTGATCCCTGGTAAGTTGAGTGTTGTTCAGGAAACGCTGATTTCCATCAAGCAGGATTTTCAGCACTTTTTCTGGATTCAGTTCCGCTTGAACTTCGCGGCTACTGAAGTCAACAAACTGAATGCTGTCCTCCAGTTCCGGATAGTGGTCTTTGAAACCTTTGAAGCTCAGTTCCACACCCAGGGCCTTGCTGGTGGTATCGCGAAAATCCGTGATCAGATCCCGCACGTCCGGGTCGATGTAATCCGTGTTTTGCGCGTCCAGCAGGATGTGCCCACCGCGCGGCACGCCCCGCAGGGCATCTTCCAGAGATGATCGGCTGAGAAAACTCACCTGGTTGGACAACACAATCCGCATCACATCGCCACTGGCATGTTTTTCCATGATCTTGCGCAGCGGGCGGCGCGCATTATTGTGCAGGATAAATCCGATGGAGATGGCCAGACCAATGAGCACTCCAATTAGCAGATCCGTAAAGAGGATCGCGATAATCGTGATGATAAAAGGCAGAAACTGAACTTTTCCTTCGCTCCACATTTGTTTGATGAGCCTGGGGCTGGCGAGCTTTAAACCAATCACAATGAGGATGGCAGCGAGCGCGGAAAGAGGGATTTGATTCAACAGGGTCGGCATGGCAATGACACACACCAGAAGAAGGATGCCATGCCAGATCGCGCTGAACTTGGTTTCTGCCCTGGCGGTGATGTTGGCACTACTTCGCACAATGACGCTGCTCATCGGCAGTCCACCCACCAAACCAGCCAAAACATTGCCAACCCCCTGAGCCAGAAGTTCCCGGTTGGGAGGAGTCACCTGCTGTTTCGGATCAATCTTGTCCACGGCTTGGATGTTCAGCAGAGTCTCCAAAGAGGCCACGAACGCAAGCGTCGTGGCACAAACGTAGATGGCAGGATTAGTTAAGAAACTCCAGTTTGGATGAGTGAGTGCTTGG
>JBGSJM010000015.1:0-4006 GCA_041742015.1 Verrucomicrobiales bacterium
GGAACTAGGGGCCAGGGTGGTGAAAAAAAATCTCATGGTGACTCCGGTCCGCGAAAGTAATGTGATTGAAGTTTCCTACCGCAACAAGGATCGGGAATTGGCCAGCGAGGTATTGGAGAACATGGTCAATCACTACTTTGACATGCACCTCTCCATTCACCGTTCTGTCGGGACGGGACAATTTTTGGAAATGAGGTCCAAGGAAGTTCGGGCGCGCCTTCAGTCGATTGACCTCGAACTGAACCAGTTACAGGCGGATGGTGGCGTTCTGGCCCTGGGGGAAAAGAATCTCGAAAACATCCAGAAAAGCAAGTCTGAGGCCATTTCGAATCTGCTGGCAGCAGAAGCGGATCGGGCTGGTCAGCAGGCCAGGATTCAGAGCCTTGAATTACTGCTACATGGCACTAGCCCTGAAGCGAAACCGGGTGAGGAAATTTCGAGCAAAGCGCCTTCTGCGGAGGTCGTGACAACTTATAACCAGAATCTTGAACGTCTTGAGACGCTTCGTAAGAAGAACATCGAAATACGCTCCAAGTTCGCCGAAAACAATCCGGTGGTCCAGGCCAGTCAAAGAGATATCCAAAGTCTTGAGTCCCGCCACATCGCACTGGCGGTGAAGTATCCTTCTCTCTTGGCTAAAACAAGTCTTACCGCCACTGGTGGGACTTCCGCCGTGCCGCCCGTCGACCTGGATAACGAACGCGCCCTATTGGCCCAGATTGAGGGGCGGATTGGAATCCTGAAAACCCATCTTGAAGAATTGAATGAGCAAAATCAGAACCTTCCGGAAACCCTGCGGAGAATCAAGGATCTCGAGCGGGCCCGCCAAATCGAGGAGGCGAATGTTCGCTACTTCGACGACACCATTGAAAAGGCTCGTCTTGACGGAGCGATTGACCCTTCATTGATGCCCAACATCAGTGTGGTTCAGGGGGTTTCTCCACCCTTTGCCGTTCCGAACGGCTTGATCACTAAATTGGTGCTATTGCTCGCATGCGGAGGCTTTGCCCTTGCTGCTGTAATCGCCCTTTTCAATGATTTTGTCTATGACCGGCGGCTTCGGGAGCCAGATGAACTGGTGAGCCAGATGCATCTTCCCCTGTTATTTTCAATTCCATTCTTAAAATCCGGATTGATTGAAGGCGACTTCAGACCCTATGCAGCAGGGCTCCTGGCCCGGATCTTTTTTTCCAAAGCTAGCCTGAAGTCAAAGATAGGGCCGAAATTGATCGGCTGCACCAGTATCGGAGAAGGTGCTGGAGTTTCAACAATCGCTGAAAACCTGGTGTCAGCTTCCCGGTGGGGTAATGAAAAGGCACTCCTGATTGATGTGACGGCTTCGTTCAACGGACCAAAGGAACCGGGCGACTTTTCCGGGGGATGGGTGAAAAAGGATCGTTTGCGCCTTTCGGGAGAATCCTTGACACCAAAAAACATCAAGGTGTTTATGGATCAGCTCAAAGGGAGCGATTACGATATCGCGATCTTTGATCTTCCCATCGTGGGAACCGCCAGTCCCACTTTCCTGTTGGCGGGATTCCTTGATGAGGTTTTGCTGATCGTGGACTCCGCAACAGCTCAGCGCGACACCCTGAAGCGCAGTTTCGAAGAACTGGCTCAAGTCAACCCGGGAGTGAAATGTGTCTTTAATAAGGCAGGCGACAATTATTTCGCAGCAAAACCCCGACAAGCAAAAGATGCCCCCAAGACCCAACTGGCCGAGCCAGGGCTCTCCACCCACGCCGGAGCACAAGCGGTTTAAATAAATGGGATGCTTCTGGTTTTTTGTTTAAGGGCAAGAGATCTAACGCAACTGGGGACCAAGACAAAATCCAACCAGCCTTTTCCTGGGTATTTTAAAATTTTAGCTGGATAATTATGGTTTTCATAATAAATTTAAACAATTCCATATTATCACCTAAAATATTATTAAATATGACTTTTAATAATATTTTTTGAGATACTAAGAAACCTTTTTGTAGGTTTGAGTGATCAACCAATTGCTCTTAACCAAGGGCGGCAGCTTGTCAGGAAGCGTTAGAACGAAAAAATTCACAACGTTTTGAAATCAGAACCAATGAGTAACATCTCAACGGAAACGGACTCCTCTACAAAAAAGCCCAATCTGAGCTTGTCCGGGAAGCGGGTTGCCGTAGTGGTCTTGTCGGACTACCCCAACGATCCGCGTCCCCGACGGGAAGCGGAAGCTCTGGTCGAGCAGGGAATGAGCGTGGAAGTTATCTGCTCGAAACGTCATCAAGATGATCCTGCTCACCTGACATTAAATGGTGTGAACATTTACCGGTTGCCGATCACCCATCAGAGAGGAGGGAAACTGGGATATGCTTTTCAATACTTCGGGTTTCTCACGGCATCTTTCGTCCTCCTCGCCTTCAGATCCTGCAAAGGCCGCTACTCTTTGGTTCATGTTCACAATATGCCCGATTTTCTGGTATTCAGTGCCATTGTGCCAAAGCTCCTCGGCAGCAAGGTCATCCTGGACATGCACGATCCCATGCCGGAGTTGATGCGCACCATTTACGGCATCGCGGAACACAGTCGTGCGGTCCGATTGCTGAAAATTTTTGAGAAGATCAGCCTCGGTTTTGCGGGCGCCGTCATTACCGTCAACAAAACGTGCAAGAACATGTTTGCAGAGCGGAGCTGCCTGCCAGAAAAGATCAGCGTGATCATGAATTCTCCCGACGAAGCCATGTTTCCGTTGATAGCTCCGGCTCCAACCGAATCAACCACGCGCAAGCGGCCCTTCGTGGTCATGTATCACGGATCATTGGTGGAACGAAACGGACTCGGGCTTGCAATTGAAGCCATTCGAATAGTGAGGAAAAAACTTCCAGATGTTGAACTGCATATTTACGGACATCACACCCCTTTTCTGGAAACGGTTCTACCAGGAGTGAAAAAAGGCCAGATTGAAGAGGGTATTCGCTACCTCGGTCCCAGGAAAATTGAAGAAGTCGTTGAGGCCATTGACCAGTGTGATCTGGGAATCGTGCCGAACCTTCGAAACATTTTCACGGAAATAAACACCCCGACTCGTATATTCGAATTTCTCTCCCGGGGAAAGCCGGTGGTTGCCCCTTCATCGCAGGGTGTGCTCGAATACTTCGGCGAAAACGATCTGGTTCTTTTTGAACTGGGCAATGCGCCAGATCTGGCCCACCAGATTGAGTTTGTGATGGAGAATCCAGAAACGGTTTTTGAGATTACGAAACGCGGTCAGGCTGTGTGCATGGTACATCGCTGGTGCCGGGAAAAAGAGTTGCTGATCACCCAAATAAAAAGACTGCTGGAAGCGGGTGCCAGTCTCCAGGGGGCATCAACAACCCCGGAAAATCGGCCCTTCGCTTCCACTTGAGACCATGATTGGAGTTGCCGCCAGAGAGGAAGACTGTTGGCTTGTCCGGGAATTCTTCGAGTTCTTCAAAACGCCATGGGAATTTTACACCCCAGGCAGTCACTACGAAGTGATCCTGGCTCCTGCGGCGCAAGCTCCGCCGCAAGGAGCTTCCCTTGTGATCCTTTTTGGATCTGAGCTGTTCCCAGCCGTGGATAATGGTCAGGAGGCAGATCGGAAAGAATCTGTGACCCTTACCCTGGATCAGGGGCAACTGCCAATCCACGGATTCTGTCTCCTGTTCAAATCGGGTGGAGCCATCCTAACCTTGAATCTGCCAGACGGCCCAACAGTCAGATTGGGTTATGACCTCTACGAAGAGATTCGGACCCTTTTGGTTACTGGACAAGCGGAGTGTCACGCTGAAATTCCCACGCTGGATCTGCATGTGGAGTTGTTGCGCCATTTGATAGTGAAAGCCGGGGTTCCCCTGGCGGAAATCCCCCCCCTGCCCGCAGGTCACCCTTTTTCAGTATGCCTAACACACGACATTGATCATCCCCTTCTACGCAACCATCGTTTCGATCATACCGCTTTTGGTTTTCTTCAGCGAGCCACCTTCGGATCGCTAAAGAATGCCCTTTCCGG
>JBGSJM010000016.1:0-6896 GCA_041742015.1 Verrucomicrobiales bacterium
CCTGCGCCAGGCTCAATACGCCTATCTCGCTGAGGAAGTGCCTATCGGAGCGGTTATCGCCTTTGAAGGCCGTATCATCGCTCGAGCGCACAATCAGGTCGAAACGCTGAAAGACGCCACCGCACATGCCGAAATGCTTGCTCTAACCCAGGCCCAATCAGCCATGGGCGACTGGCGCCTCAACGACTGCGACCTCTATGTCACCAAGGAACCCTGCCCCATGTGCGCAGGTGCGATTGTTCATTGCCGGATTAAACGCGTCATTTTCGGATGTCCCGATGAAAATGGCGGGGCTTGTGGTGGGTTTATCAACCTGCTCCAACAGCCGAGCCTCAATCACCAGAGCGAAATTACCCGCGACGTGCTCGGAGAAGAGTCAAAACTGCTGATCCAGACGTTTTTTGCGGAAGCTCGGGAGAAAAAGAAAGCAGCCAAGCGCCGCGGCCCCGATCACTCCCCTTATTTAAACTAATGTCTTTAGCATCCGGATGAAAAGCTGCCATGTTGAGTCGCCCATCCGATATTCAATTTCTCATTATGCGTTTTAAAAATCTGGCTCGTCACCCTGACATCGGTTCCAACTGCTATTTGCTAGAATTTGGGGAAACCCGCTTTGTTCTTGATGCCGGAACTCACCCGAAACACCCAGGAATGGATTCTCTTCCCCTCTTCGACGATCTCGGGCAAGATTCTCTGGATGCCATTTTTGTCAGCCACCCGCATCTCGATCACATCGGGGCGCTGCCATGTCTGGTCAGAGACCAGCAGAACGCCGCGATCATCATGACTGAAGGGACCAAACAGGCAGGCCGGGCTCTACTCCACAATTCCGTCAATGTGATGACGGCTTTGCGAAAAGAACTTGATGAACCCGCCTACCCACTTTACTCTCATCGCACTGTGGACAGCCAATATCGCAACTGGATGACCCGTGAATTGCGAGCCCCGTTTTCGATGGGCTTAACTGATCGGGTCACCTGTGAATTTTACCACGCCGGTCATGTTCTTGGGGCGGTCGGAATCAAATTCACTTTTGAGGGACGAACTGTGTTTTACACCGGAGACGTTCATTTTGAAGACCAAACTGTGGTTAGGGGAGCCGATTTCCCCTTCGATGGAATCGATGATTTGATTCTCGAGTCCACCCGTGGCGATTCTCCCCGACACCCTGATTATACCAGAGATGCCGAAAAGCAACGCCTCGGGCAGGTAATTTTCGACACCCTGAAAGGCGGTGGCTCCGTCCTAATACCTGTTTTTGCTTTTGGCAAAACCCAGGAAGTTATCTTCCTCCTCAAGGAACTTATAGATGAGGCATTAATCCCGCCAAGCCCGGTACATATCGGCGGGCTCAGTTCGAAAATGACGGCAATCGCCGACGAATATAGCGACCGGGATGAGCGGCGGCATCAAAATTTCAAGGTTCTCCAGGACTATCCGGATTTGCGAGTCATGGCTAAAGGCACGGCTGAGCCCGACTATCTGCCAGGCCATATCTACGCACTATCCAGTGGAATGATGTCAGAGAACACCGTGTCAAACCGCTTTGCCAAACACATCCTGAGCAACCCGAAAGACACACTTATCTTTGTGGGGTATGCCGATCCCGACACCCCAGGCGGTAGAATTCAGCAAGCTCAGGTCGGAGACTCGGTGGTGCTTGATTCCAAAACCAACCGACAAATCCCTCTGAAATGCCGGGTCGAAAAATTCGATTTCAGCGGCCACGCGCCGAGGGATCAACTGGTCGATTACGCGATAATGGTCAATCCCAGACGGATCATCCTGGTTCACGGGGATGTCCTTGCCAGGCAGTGGCTAAAAACCGAAATCGAGGGCAAATTGCACGAGACCGAAGTCATCATCCCTGAACCGGGACAAGCCGTCCCTCTCGCTCAGTAGCTAAATCTCCAATCCTGCGCTATGAAAGAGGCATGACTTTCTGGAAGCTCATTACAAATTCACTGATTCACTACCGCAGTGTCAACAGCCTAATCCTCCTCGGAGTTGCTCTCACTTCTGCAATCCTTTCCGGTGCTTTGGTGGTGGGAGATTCGGTTAAAGAGAGCCTCCGGCGCAATGCCGCCGCCCGGCTTTCACAGGTCGATTCCGCCTTGATCGGTGGAGAGCGTTTCTTCACCGAAGCACTGGCTGATCGCATCGGTGGAGGGGTGGCACCGATCCTTCAGGTGGAGGGCACCGTGGCAACTCGCGGCGGTGGAAAGCGTTCCAATCAAGTCCAGATCCTGGGAGTGGATGATCGTTTCTGGAAATTGAGCCAAACCGGTAATACCCCAAACAATATCAACGGTGAAAACTGGTTCGCCATCAATGATGTCCTTGCTCGTCGAGTTGACATCTCCCCCGGCCAGCCTTTGATCTGCCGGGTTGAAATCCCGGGAGAACTTTCCAAGGACGCCCCCCTTTCCGGTGAATCCGAGCAGACCCAGCCCTTTACTGGCGATGTGGCAGCGATTCTCGGGGCAGATCAAATGGGGCGTTACTCGCTCCGCGCCGAGCAGGTTCCGAGGGGGACGGTCTACATGCCTCTCAAACAACTTCAAACCATCCTCAAAAAGCCGGGGCTGGTAAACCTCATTTTATCATCCCCATCCGTCACCGAAACCTTCGCTGAGTCAGTCTCAAACCAATGGCAACTCGGTGATGCCTCGCTGCAGATCAAATCGCTGCCCAATGGACTCAACAGGTTACAATCGGCGATTCAACAGGGTGCAGTCGGCGATTCAACAGGGTACAATTTGCTTACCAGCCCCCGGATTTTTATCGATCCAGAGACAGCATCCAGCGCTGAAGCCCAGGCAGAGCGAGCCGATTCGGTGCTCACCTACATGGCCAACAAGATCCGGCTCGGCAATAAGCTGACCCCTTATTCCATGATTGCCGGAACATCGGCTCATCTCCCCTCACCCATCGCCAAAGACCTCAAGGATGACGAAATTGTGCTTTCCAAGTGGCTTGCCGACGATCTTGTAGCGAAAATCGGCGATACCGTGAGCCTAGACTATTACGTAGTGGAAACCGGTCGAAAACTGATCGAAAAAACCAGCGTTCTCAAAGTCCACTCCATCGGAGAGATCGGTCAAAATGGCTGGGATCAATCCTGGACGCCCGAGTTTCCCGGTATTTTCGAAGTCGATAATCTCAACGACTGGGAGCCAGGCATCCCGATTGATCGCAGCCTGATCCGGGACAAAGATGAGGACTTCTGGGACACCCACCGGGCCACACCAAAGGCATTTATCACACTCGCCGCTTCACGAAAGCTTTTCGCCAATCGATTTGGCAACACGACCTCGGTCCGCTTCGAAACCAAATCAACTGAGGAATACCAAAAACAACTTAAAAGCCAGTTGAGTCTTGGTGACATCGGCCTTTCGATTAGAGATCTCGGGAGCGAAGCTCGCGAAGCGGTGCGCCAGAGTTTTGACTTCGGGGCGCTATTTGCGGCGATGAGCTTTTTTCTGATCGTTTCCGCCCTGGTGCTGACGGCTTTGGTCTTTATTTTTGGAATAGAAAGCCGGAGCAACCAAATCGGGCTGCTGCTGGCCACGGGATTTCCTGCAAGAAAGGTTCGCAATCTATTTCTGGCTGAGGCCGGAATCCTTGGCTTCGACGGAGCCCTGCTGGGGCTTCTGGGCGGCTGGTTCTATACAAAACTTGCCCTCCACGGCATGTCCGGTGCCTGGCAGGACGCAGCGGCAGGCATCAACTTCGTTTACCACGTAAACCCGGCCACCCTCGCCATCGCCTTTTTTACGACGGTGGTTCTGGCGCTGGGAACCGTCTGGCTGGCAAGCCGGGCAGTGACCAGGGTGAAACCAAGTCAATTGATCGCAGGAAACTCCGGCGGGGACACTTCTGGAGTCAAACCGCTGCGAAACACCATCAGTTTCCCGGGCATGATCCTCTTTTTGCTGGTGGGAGTCGCGCTCATCCTGATCCCAAAGGTGCCAGGGAGCATGACGGAGCAGGGGATGTTTTTCGGGGCCGGATTCTGCCTGACTCTGGCGGGTGTGTGCGCCAGCGCAGTGTGGATGCGCCGCCTCGAAAAGCCCTCGGCTCCGTTGAACACAATCGATGCACTGGGGAGACAGAACACCGTGCGCCGCAAGGGCCGCAGCCTCGCTGTGGTAGGCCTGATGGCGGCCGGAGTCTTTATGGTCACAGCAGTGAACTCCTTTCGGCTTCAGGGGGAACGAGGCGCCCAGCGTCGCGATTCGGGCACGGGCGGTTTCAGCCATGTAGGGGAATCTACCCTACCCATTTACGAGGATCTCAACTCTCCAGCGGGCCGGAAAAAATATGGTCTCGATCAGTTTCCTACCGAGTCCTTTAAAGTCGTTTCTTTCCGGGTGACCAATGGAGACGATGCCAGTTGTCTGAACCTCAACCGTGCTCAGCGCCCGCGCTTGATGGGAGTGGATCCAGGACTGCTCACCGGGACCTTCAAATTCGTCAAAAACACAGGTCCGATAGATCACCAAAACTGGGACACCGTCACCTGGGCTGTGGAGGAAATTCCAGCCGTGGTTGACATGAACACCGCGACCTATGCCCTTCAAATAAAGGCTGGAGATACCATTGATTATCAAAACACTGCCAACGAACCCTTTCAAGCTAAGGTGGCGGCATTCCTCGACACCTCGATCCTCCAGGGCAATCTTATCATTGCGGAGGCTCAGTTCATCAAACAATTCCCGGATACAGCGGGTTATCGCTTTTTCCTTCTTGATTGTGAGGACAAAATCCTCGCCGAAAAAATCGCCACTCACATGACCCGAATGTTCGGTGAGCGGGGACTGGAAATGCGCCCGACAGCGGACCGACTCAATGAATTTAACGCCGTCCAGAATACCTACCTGAGCATTTTTTCCACACTCGGAGGATTGGGCATTCTCCTCGGGACGATTGGCCTGGCTGTGGTGGTGGGGCGCAATGTACTGGAGCGCAGAGGGCAGTTGGGACTCATGCAAGCGATTGGCTTTACCAAAGATTCGCTGACCCGGCTGGTGCTTTCGGAACATTGGTTCCTCCACATCACAGGGGTGTTTATCGGGGTGGGTGCCGCCCTCGTTGCCGTGCTGCCAAAGTTGTTTGACCAAGCTGCGGAACTGCCCTGGAGCCTGCTCATCGGGGTGAATATTTCTATTCTGCTCGGTGGATTGATTTTTTGCTGGCTGGCCGCAAAACTGGCGCTGAAGGGGCGCTTGATTGATGCCCTGCGGACCGAGTGATCAGCCGGTAATCATTCCATCAGTCAGGACTACTCTGCGATCGCCAGTGGCGGCCAGTTCAGCATCGTGAGTCACCACCAGCAGTGTACGGTCATTTTCATCAACCATCTTGTGGAGCATATCCATGACGCTTTTGCCCGTTTGAGAATCGAGATTTCCAGTGGGTTCATCTGCAAAGAGGATCGCCGGGTCATTGATCATGGCCCGGGCGATGGCGACGCGTTGCTGTTCGCCGCCGGAAAGCTCGGTGGGCAGATGAGCGCCCCGGTGACCGAGACCAACCCGCTCCAGTAACTCTTCAGCGCGGTTTCGGGTCTGTTTTCCACCGATCAGCGAGGGTAACATCACGTTTTCCACGGCGGTGAGTTCGGGAAGTAGGAAGAAATTCTGAAAGACATATCCAAGGCGCTTGTTGCGAATACTGGCCTGCTTCGATTTTTTCAACCGATAGAGCGATTGCCCGTCGATCCGAACCTCCCCCTGGTTGGGACATTCCAAACCCGCCAGAGTGTAAAGCAGCGAGGTTTTTCCAGCACCGGAAGGACCGACCAGAAAGAGTTTTTCACCTTTTTGAACCGACAAAGAGACGCCTTTTAGAACCTCGATAAACCGGTTTCCGATTTTAAAGGTACGCACCACTTTGATGGCTTCGATGGCTGGAGTATTTGCACTGGACACAGGCCTATCTTACCCGGTTTCCAGATCCCTACGAATTTTTTTTACACCGCTACCAAATCAATATCGCCGTAGGCGCGGTGAACTCCAGCTTTGCGCTTTCGATATCCCTGAGTAAATTTTTGGTCATCTGCCCAACTGGAAAATCGTGATCAGTCATCTCAATTATAGAAATTTTGCTGTTATAATCTAGAAAATGCGAACTGACGTAAATCTAATGGCCATTCTTGGGATCTTCACCCTTCTCCTTAGCATACCGCTCCGAAGTGAAGAGCATTCCGAGGAAACCACGGACACCTCCATATTGCCTGAAATCGTAACCAAAGAGACCTTCGCGGCACTTACAAACCAATCGCCATTTCAGCGCTCCATGGGGCTTTCCAAGTCAATTGTAGTTACCGGGGTTGCCCATTTGGAGGACGGAGTTTTTGCCTCCCTCTTTGATCTCGAAACCCGGGAGTCCTATTTTGTTGGGAAAGAAGCCAACCCGGAAGGCTGGCAGTTGGTCAGTATCAGGGGAGATCAATCCGAACTCGCTAGCCTCACCGCCCAAATCAAAGTGGGTGGTAGCGAAGTCGTTTCCATACGTTATGAAAAACTCCCGACGACGGCATTTAAAAAGCCAAGTATCCATAAGGACGGAAAAAGCAGCGGAGGCGGAACTGGGCCCCACCGCGGCTCCGATCCTAGAGTCCTGACACCTGATCAGATGGCGGATGCCAAAAATGGAGCTGCGAACTATCGGGAAGGCTTCCAAGCGGATGGATACCCAGAAAAACCGCCGGCAGCGACTGTCGCCAAACTCTCGAAGTTATCAGTTCAACAAAGGGAGGCGTTAAACGTCAAAATGTTCGAGTATCGCAATCGTGGACTTGGCCTTCCAGAACGGCAAAAAATATACGAAAACTTGCTCGACAAAACTCTGAACAGCAGGTGATGTGCAAAACTTTAATCCCTTACCTTGCC
>JBGSJM010000017.1:0-60678 GCA_041742015.1 Verrucomicrobiales bacterium
CTGCCGGAGGGACCGAGCCCCGGGCACTTTCGATCAACTCTCCGGAGGGCGAAACAAAGGCGATGTGAGGAATCCCGTTGACATTGAATTGTTTTGACAAACTTTTGTTTTTTGATTGGTCAGTGTCCAGATAGGCCCAGATAAATTTATCGTGGAAGGGCGCTACCTCGGCAGATGGGTAGACATTTTTCTTCATTTTCTGGCAGGGGCCGCACCACTTGGCTGAGAAGATGGTGATAAGCGGCTTGCCGCTGGCCTTGCTTTCCTTCATGGCGACTTCAAAATCGTCGTAAAAAACTGGTCCACCGGGTTTTTCAGCATGAGAAAACGTCGCAAATGTGACGAGAAGGAGGGCACTAAGTAAGGGTAAGTATCGATTCATGTGAGTAATTGACGAAACAATTCTAATTAGATTGCAGATTTTTGATTTTGTTCAATCGATTATCATCGTAAATAAATCTTTAGGCGGGACACTTTAAGCTTTAAAGAGCCGAAACAATTCTGCTTTTTCCTCTCTAAAGCCTAATGTCTCCTGCCTAAAGCCTACTAGCCAATGTCATTTGATGCTGAAATCAGTCGCCGTGGAACGGGATCTCTAAAATGGGATCAACGGCCCAACCTTGAACCCTACTGGGTGGCGGACATGGACTTTGCGTCCCCTCCCGAGGTGATTGATGCATTGCTGCAAAGGGTTGAACACGGAGTTTTTGGTTATGCAACTCCTCACGACGGGCTTAACGAAGCGGTGCTGACTTACCTCCAGACGCGCTTTGGATTTATCGCCGGGGTCGGGCAAATCGTCCATTTGGGTGGTTTGGTGCCCGCGTTATCACTAGCGGCCAGGGCGTTTGGGAGTCCTGGTGATGAGCTGTTAGCCTGCGTTCCGGTTTATCCGCCCTTTCTCAATGTGGCCAGGGACGCGAAAATGACGACCCGCAAGGTGCCACATATCCTGGCCGACGGACGCTGGACATTTGATTGGGAAGCGTTGGAGCAATCGATTACTGAAAAGACCCGGGGTTTTCTCCTCTGTAATCCCCAAAATCCCCTGGGGCGGTGTTTTTCAGGCGAAGAAATCACCCGCATCAGCGAGTTTTGTCTGAAACACAACATTTTGCTCGTTTCCGACGAAATTCATTGCGATCTCATTCTGGATGAGTCGAAGACGCCCTTTTTCAGTGTCCTGCATCTCCCCGAACAGATGCGGCAAAACACGATTGTTCTGCTTTCGCCATCAAAAACTTACAATATCGCCGGACTTGGCTACGCTTATGCCGTCATCGAAAATTCAGAGATTCGTAATGCTTTCAAGAACGCTAGGGGCCACACCCTGTCGGAGATTAACTGTTTAGGCTACTTTGCGGCAGAGGCCGCTTATCGCCACGGAGAAACCTGGCGAAGCGAATTAATTGCTTATCTCAGGGGCAATCGCGATTTGGTCACCCAGTTCGTATGTGACGAATTGGAAGGGCAGGTCTCCATCCCGGAAATCGAAGCCACCTATCTTGCCTGGATGGATTGTTCCAGTTTGTCGATCCCCCATCCAGCTCTTCATCTCGAAAAAGAAGGAATTTATGTTTCCGACGGTGCCTTTTTTGGCTCGCCCCAACACGTTCGCTTCAATTTTGGATGTTCTCGGAACCGGGTTTTGGAAGGGCTGAAAAAAATCAAAAAAGGCTTCGCGTCTGATGGCTGATAGTATAGCGGCAAGTATCACGCCATAGGTTTTGCCTAATATTGGCATGTCTTTTGCTAATTGGCGGTGGGCTTCGTTTTTCTGCGCCTCCACCTTCCATTCATTCATTCACCTATGACAACCTTGCATGACAAATTGTCGGCAAATCAAAACGACCTATCGGGTTTTGGGCAGTTTTTGCAGTCCGGAATCCACAATGAACGGGCGCTTGATCCCCTCTATCGCGAGGAAAAAGATGGAAGCGCTCGTAAAGTCACCTGGCGAAAAGCCTGTACCATTTTCAGAGATCGAATCCAGGAAGTACAACAGATTCATGGACCGGAGGCAGTGGCTTTCCTGGGGACTGGGCATTTGAATCTCGAGGAGATTGCACTACTGGGAGCCTTTGCCCGCTTCGAAGTAGGCATCAAACACGGGGACTGGAGCAGTGGCCCCAACGGTTTAACCAGTGATGAAGCTTTATTGCGGGCCTTTGGCTTTGAAGCGCCTCCCTGCTGCTATGGGGATTTGGAAGAATCTGATGTGGTGGTTTTATTCGGATCTGATTTAAGACTGGAGAATCCTCTACTATGGCAACGGATTTTGCACAATCCTTTTTCTCCGGAAGTCATTGTAATTGATCATCGAGAAACCAATACGGCTCTCCAGGCGACACGTTTTGTGAAATACAAAGAGGGGACGGATCTGATATTGCTCAATTGCATCGCTCACATGCTGATCAGAAAGGGGTATGTGAATTATAACTTTATTGCCCAGCACACCAGAGGCTTTGAACGATTTTCCGAATTTATTGCCCAGTTTACCCCCTTGCACGCGATCGATGAATGCGGGGTTGGGATCGCAGATTTGGAAGTAATCGCCCAAAAAATCGGCGAAGGGCGGCGGGTCTCACTCTGGTGGACCTTGGAAGAAGCTTTGATCTCTGGCCTCGGAAGCCGACATGTGGGAACCATTGCCAGCGCCCTGATCAATCTGGCACTGATGACGGGGCAGATCGGCAGGCCCGGCTGCGGAGCCTCGCCGATTTCACCGCCCGGCACGAGGTGCTCAAGTCTATTTAATTCGATTCGTCGCCTCCCCGGAGGGCGCGATTTCGAGATAAAAAGTGATCGACAGCGAGTGGCTGAAATATTAAAAGTCGCCCCTCATCAGATTCCCTTTGAAGCCGGGAAGCGCTTCCCGGAAATTATCCGCGACATTCAAATTGGTAAGATAAAGGCACTATGGTTGATTTGCTCAGGTGACGAAGCGCGCAGACTAGATCGCGAGCTGATCAAAGAATTGGCCCGGAATCTTGATTTCTTTGCGGTCCAGGATCATTTGAGCACTTCGTCGAGTGCAGTCTTTGCCGACTTGCTTTTGCCCTCGTCAGACAAGGTCGAAAAAACCGGAGTAACAATAGATTCGGAACGAAGAATCAGAGTTCAGGAAAAAACGGCTTATCCACCCGGAAAAGCTCTCTCGGATTTCAAGATCATCCGGAAACTCGGTGCGGTCTGGAAAACTGGACATTGGTTTTCGAAATGGAGCACACCCAAAGCGGTATTTGAAGTTCTGAAAGAATTGTCTGCTGGTCAGCCGTGCGATATTACTGGTATTCAGGGATATCGGCAGTTGCAAGGGGTGGGCTTGCAGTGGCCCGTTTCGGAAAGTCACTATGGTCCGATTGCTGCTGAGAATCGGCTTTTTGAGAACTTGAAATTTTTCACCCCGGACCAAAAAGCCCGTTTTGTTTGGGAGCAGTCCGTCGCCGTGATCCAGACTTCCAGGCAGTAGAGTTCCGACCCCAACAGGGATACTGCTTCATATTACTGCCTCGAATTTCGGCAGTTGTCTATTGGTGTTTCCTGGTTTCGTTTGGCTTAGCAAAGCTGCTGGCAACTGAAAAACCTTACAAAGCGCGATTTAACCCACCATCTGGTCAGCTCCAAATACCAAGAGTTTTCGGCGTTGATCGCCCAAATCGAGACATTCACTCGATATCCTCAATTTTCCGGGCGGTTACGAAGAGAATCAGGATAAGAATTCCAACGGCGAGTCCGATCACCCCCCAGAGAAACGCGGACCGATTCACGATGGAAATTTGCGGGGCCAAGTCAGCCTGGAATTTTGGGTTCTCGGAAAATTCCGGTGCCCAATTGGCTGAAGCCACCTCAAACCCTTCGTTCAAAAGGGCCTGCAAAGCATTTACGTCTCGGTCTGGCTGTGCGCCTGATTGGGTCGCGCGAAAGTAGGCATCGTAGATTTTCGAACCATCACCCAGCCAGACCACGCGATACACCGGACCCGTCGTGACCACCCGATCAAACACCACCGGTGTAGCTGGGTCTTCTTTAACGGTGATTCGATAACGGGACATTTGACTCTCGGAGATGGGAATGGTCAGATTACTCTTTATAAATGAATCGAGTTGATAGTGGTAGATGTCGCAGCGCTTTAGATGCTCCCAATTGGAATCCGCCGAGGCTTTGCCTTCGATTGTAACACTTCTGCGGAAATTTCGCTGACTGGTGCGCAATTCAATTTCACTGACTGGCACTCCGTTTGAGTTCCATTCGATTACGGTCCGAGCCGGATCTTTCTCGCGGGTTACACCAAAATCAGAAACCGGATATTCCATGGCTTTAAACCCATCGATTTTTTCCTCCACTTTTGTCTGATAAAATGAGATCTTATCAATTCTAAACGGACGGGAACGAATCGATTTGTGGACTTCGGTCATTTCACCGTCACTCCGCCCGGATGATCGTGTTATCTCCAAAAACGGTGAAGAAGCGCTATCCAGGCAACGTTTGATCGTCACTTTGAAAAACACTCCCTGGTTGCTGGGGAGAGCAAACCTGGTCTTCTGGAAATCAGCAAACTGCGTGTAATCGAAGATCAGTTCATTCTCCAGTAGGGTCGTCCAAGTCTTGCCATCAACACTTGCCGAAACATCTACATGTTTCTCAAAATCCCTCATAGGCGACTCAATCAAGAGCCCGCTTGCGGTTTGTTTTTCCCCAATCAGTTCACTGACGATAGAGAGATTGTCTTCGCCATCTTTATCGAAGGAAACCATCCGGCTTTCTATGGGATGTCGCGTTGTAACCGGTTTGGTTAAGGGTATACTGCGAGTCAGAAAGGGCACATCAGTCTTACTCCCGGATTCTGAGGTTTCAACGAGGCGGAGATCCGTCCGGAAATTGTGAACCCTGGCTATCGACTCGCCATCGAAATTAACTCCCAGCAGTCGCTCACTTCCCGGCGGCACTTCGATACGCCGGGAGTATTGGAACTCCCGGGAATCAAACTCGGCCTGAACAACCGTCAGCGCCAGAGCATAAATTCCTACTTGATGGAAAAGTAAACGTTTCATTGTCAATTTGGTTGAAATGTTATTTGTCATTGGTTTCAAAACGGGACCGGAAATGGAGATAGAGAAAAGATCCCCCGATGACCACAATACCCAGGACCACAAATGCGATGATCCGATAGATCTGCCCCAGTCCAGCCAGGTCGGAAAAGAATACTTTGAATACCACAATGAAGAGGAGGACCAGCCCGACCCAGCGCAGGTGCCGGGCCCGATTCAAGATTCCCCCAAGCAGCGCCGAGATTCCAAACAAAGCCCAGTAGATAGACAAACTCCCCTGAACAAACAAGGGAAGATATTTCCCCGAGTAGGTGAGCAATTCCAGCGTGGTGTAAATAAAGATCAACCCCAAACTGAGATAGCCAAAGACCACCTCTGGAGCCTTACTTGACTGTTTCCGGAAAAAAAGCCAACCCAGACTAAACATGGCGATCACCGATCCAAAATCGATCAGACGCATACTAAAGCCCCTGACCAGGGACGGATCAAAATCCCTCCCCTGATGGTGGAACGAGACGATATCGCAAAATAACAATTTCACGAGAACCAAGCCAACGAACGTCGATAACAATCCAAACAGCCACGGTTGCCGGGTCTCCCGCCACTGGGCGAAGACCAGAAATCCAAAGCCAAGCCAGAGCACCGTAAGGGCCGGAAGAGCCGCTGGATGAAAAATTGTCTTAAGTGAACTATAGACCTCATGGTTCAAATACAGAAAGGTGAGAGACGCCATCAACCAGAACGCCACCTGACTCAACACGCTTGACCCAAGTTTGGCCTCAACATCATTTTCCGGAACGATCACTCCATTTTCACGTGAATTCGATTTAATCAGCCGGTAAGCGGCAAAAAGTGACAAGGCAGGCAGGCCAAAGAGACACAACCGATTCAGCAAAGCCGGAAAGGATACCTCTACTGGCCCGTAAAATTGGCGGTTCAACTCGATCAAGCCCAGTCGTGCGATTACGATCACATAGAGCAGGCAGGCTAGATTCTTGAGAAATTCACTTTGCAGACGGATCGATATCCACAACATGATCAATCCCTGGATCGCCCAGCTTACCGTGATCCATCCCTCGCTGAGAATTAGAGGCAGGGTCATGGCAACAAAGAAAGACGCCAGCCCGATAAATGATAGTAACATTCCCCGATCAATCAACTTGCGCGCCAAAAAGGCATAGATATGAATGATGTAATAGACACCGAGCCCAATGGTGACGATCGCCATTGCCTCGCGGGGGAACGTTGCATTCATTAACGGATAAGCGAACCCCGAATACACCGCCGCATTAAGAAGCAGAAAAAGCAGTTCCAAAAGCGTTGACTTATCCCGTGTTGCGAGCTGATGAACAAAAGTCACGGTCGAAAAAAGGACAAAAAATCCGGTGAGAAATGGCATGTAAGTCCAAAATTCGCCAACTACAAATTCACCCATCTGCAAACCAAAAATTGTGTAGGTGGCGATGAAGGCACAGTAGTAAAGAAGTCTCCAATCTTTTTTGAACGCAATAAAGAGAACCCCAAGACTCAATAAAGTCAGGTAGCTGAACAATACGATCCGACTACCCGCAACTGGCTCGAGAAAAACCGGGGTGCAATATCCTCCGAGCAGGCCCAGGAAGGCTACCAGCAGAGAATTTAACCGAACCGCAATAAACCCAGCCACCAGAGTCACCAAGATCATGAGGCTAAAGGCGGTCACCTGAGTGATCACGCCCATAAATTGACCAGAGAAGAAACTGGCGTAGAGAACCGCAATCCCACCACCACAAAGCCCCTGTCCGAGCAAGCGGTATTTGCCATTAAAAAGCAGGGTGCCGCCTGCAAGCATGATGATACCGGAAAGAGTTCCCATGGCTACCCGCCCGACTGGTCCGATCAATCCCGTGGTGATGGAATACTTGAGGAAAAACCCGATTCCCGTCACCAGGATAACAACTCCAATTCTCAGTAACCAGTTGGAAGCAATCGCATACTCCATCGTGACGCCTTCGGGCCGGTGTTCTTCTCCAACCACAATCCAGTTCCAGATTCGTTTCAATATGTTTTTCATCGCCGCCTCGAATGGATTGGGCTCTTTTGGAACAACCTCCACCATGGTTGGCACCTCGTCAGGCTTTTCGACTTTCGCCACGTACGGCTTGGGTATTGGCAAAGGTGGAGGAGCCATTTTCGGCTCCGATAAGGGAACCGCAACCACTGCGACTGATGTCTCCACTTTTTCAACAGCGTCCTTCGGGCTCAAAGCTCGCTGCAAAAGCACAAAATTCCGATCCGTGGTGGTTTTGAAATCGTCGATTTCACGACTGATCCGTTTGAGCCTGCTGAGAACAACCCAGACGACTAGAAAGGTTATAAAAACCAAAATGAAGTTTAAAGAAGCCATAATTAGATAATCCATCGTTGATGGCTGAAAGTTTATTCCCTGGGAGAGCGAATAACCAATCGATAAATATTTTGGAATCATCGTTTTTAGTGATCATCTACTCACTAACTCTGGAGGCCTTCCCGATGTGCGTGCTCAGGTCAGAGCTTTTCAGGGCATGACTCAGTCTCGGATTTGGAAACTGGCAGTTGAAGAGCGGTCCAATTTGCGCTAGAGGGAACATTTTATGGCCAAATCTGATCTCCAAATCGCCCGCGCTGCCACCATGCAGCCCATCACGGAGCTTGCTAAGAAAGCAGGGATTCCCGAAGAGCATCTTTATCCCTTTGGCCACCACAAAGCCAAGATCAGCCGCGAATTCGTCAAAAGCCTGGATAATCGACCCGATGGTAAATTGATTCTTGTCACGGCGATCAGTCCGACGCCTGCGGGTGAAGGCAAAACCACCACCTCGATTGGATTGGGAGACGGCCTCTGTGCCATCGGAAAAAAGGCCATCATCGCCCTGAGAGAACCCTCCCTGGGGCCGTGTTTTGGGATGAAAGGTGGGGCAGCCGGCGGTGGTCACTCCCAGGTGGTCCCGATGGAAGAGATCAACCTCCATTTCACCGGGGATTTTCACGCAATTTCCACCGCCCACAATTTGCTCTCGGCTCTGATCGACAATCACATCCACTGGGGCAATGAGCTTGATATCGACCTGCGCCGCATCACCTGGAAACGGGTCATGGACATGAACGACCGCGCCCTCCGATCCATCACCGTTGGGCTAGGGGGGGCCGGAAACGGCTTTGTTCGGGAGGATGGGTTCGACATCACTGTGGCTTCGGAAATTATGGCGATCTTTTGTCTCGCCGAAAATCTCAAAGATCTGGAAAAGCGGATCGGACAAATCGTGATCGGATACAACCGAAAACGAAAACCCATCTTCGCCAGGGATTTGCAGGGAGTCGGCTCCATGATGGTTCTTTTAAAAGATGCCTTTAACCCCAACCTGGTGCAAACTCTGGAAAACAACCCGGTTTTGATCCACGGAGGTCCGTTTGCCAACATCGCTCACGGATGCAATTCCGTGGTGGCCACCAAAACTGCCCTGAAACTGGCGGATTACGTTGTCACCGAGGCCGGGTTTGGCGCTGATCTCGGGGCGGAAAAATTTCTGGATATCAAATGCCGGAAAACCGGTCTCAAGCCAGATTGTGCGGTGGTCGTGGCAACCATCAAGGCACTCAAGTATCATGGAGGTGTCGCACTGGAAGACCTTGCCAAGGAAGACATCCCAGCAGTGAAACGAGGCATCCGAAACCTCAATCGCCACATCGAAAACATCCAGAAATTTGGCGTCCAACCCGTCGTCGCCATCAATCGATTCCTGGCGGATACCAATGCCGAGATTGCCGAAGTATGCGCGTCTGCCGGTGAATTGGGTGTTGAAACGATTTCCTGCACCCACTGGTCAGACGGTGGAAAGGGCACCCACGACCTGGCCCAGGCCGTCGTAAAAATTGCCGACAGTGGAGTTTCGAAATTCAAGCCCCTTTACCCCGACCAGATGCCGCTCTGGCAAAAGATCGAAACTGTGGCCCGGGAAATTTACCGTGCCGACGGCATTTCCGCTGATCAAAAAGTCCGCCAGCAAATCGAGCAACTCCAGGAAGGCGGCTACGACTCCTTTCCGGTCTGCCTGGCCAAAACCCAGTACAGCTTTTCGGCGGATCCCAGAAAAATCGGAGCCCCCGAAGGCTTCACCATTCCGATCCGGGAAGTCAGACTCGCCAACGGAGCCGAATTTGTAGTCGTGATTTGCGGAGATTTGATGACGATGCCTGGACTCCCCCGCGTTCCCACCGCCAACCGAATCCATCTGAACGAAGCTGGCGAAATAGAGGGATTGTCGTGATTGTACCCTATTGAATCGTCGATTGCACCCTGTTGGGTCGCCGATTACACCCTGTTTAATCACTTCACATTCAACCTTTTGCGAGTCGTATGCTCGGACCATCGATCCATTGCGGTGGGATCATAATCTGGCGCGGGACATCGGGCACGCCGCGCTCGTGCTGCGAAAGTTGGGCAACGAGAAGATCGACTGCAGCGGCGGCGATGTGGTCGCGGCGCTGGTAGATGCCGGCAAACCTGGACATACGGGGCGTCCAGTCGTGCACCACGAAGCCAATGTCACGGGGGATTTGCCATCCCATTTTCCCGAGCCACTCGGGGATTTCCGTGTCGAAGGTGATCAGCGCATCGGGCGAATGGGTATAAAACCACTCAGTGAAAATGGCGCGGCCCTGACTGATTTTATTGCTGGGAAAAAGCAACATCGGCACCCGGTCCTCCGGCGGTAAAGCCTGCTGCCAGTGGAAAAGTCCCCCACTGTAGCCAAACTGGGAGCGGTTTACGATCCACTGGGTGACTGCCACCCCGATGCGGCGATAGCCCCGGGCGAGGAGCTGATCAGCGGCCATCTGGATGCCGATGGTCATATTGCCGGCGGACATGTGGAGGGCAGGTGCCTGCATGGCATTGCCAAAAACCACTGCAGCAAAGGGCGAGTAGTCGATCCGGGAGCAAAGAAGTTGCATGCTTTGCGGAGAGACGATCACGGCCTCGATGCCACGGGCGTGCAGGACCTGCTGAAGCCGCGCCGGGGTGAGTTTGTCTTTCCCGAGGAAAAATTCCTCCACCTCGTAGCCGTATCCGCGAGCCCTTTGACGGATGTCCCCGACCGGCACGTATTGATACGAGGGGCTGAGCAGTTCGTCCTCCGGTACGTGTTCGCGGATCACTGCGATGGTGGCCTTGCGTCCAAATTTCTTCCGGGCGCGCACGGCCTCCATCATCCGTGCCAGATCGGGGTCGGGCTGATAGCCAAGCGCCTCCACCGTAGCGAGGACGCGGGCCCGCGTCTCCGGGGCGACTTTTGGAGCCCCTCGCAACACCCGCGAAACCGTCATCGTCGAGACCTTGGCGGCTCTGGCAAGATCTTGAAGAGATGGTGAATTAGCTGACACGATGTTATCATAACACCAGTCCAGATGTTGTCACCAGCTCCGATTTGCTGTCCAGTAAGCATTCTATGAAACGAGTATTCCTTTTGATCGGTCTGAGTGTCGTGTTCACCCTGTCGGTCCGTGCGGAGATCCTGCCGCCCTCCTGGGACCCGGCGCTGGCGGGCGACATCGTCATGCCGAGACTTGTGAGCGTCACAGCACCGCAGGTAAAGGGGGCGCACGATGCGGAGTTTGTCTGTGTTGGGGAGCACGCCTACATCGTATCCGAAGCAAACGACGAGAAAGCGGGCGAGAGCGCAGGATGGCCGTTCATTTATGCCACAATGTCCATCGTGAATCTGAAGACGCTCAATTTGGAGACGATCATCGACTTTGCGAAGGGAGAACAAGCCTTTGAGAATGAGACGCTGCCCATCGGTGCTTGTTTTGTGCCGCGCATCATCGAGAAAGATGAGAAAACGCTGCGCTGCTATTTCACGAGTGAAAATCCAGGCAAGCGGCAGTCGCAGATGTGGTTCCGTGACTTCGATCTGAAGCGCGGCGAGTTTGCACCGACCATTCACAAGGCCAAGCTCAAGACCGCTGCAGGTACCTTCGACTTCCAACCGCAGCATTTTCATGTCGACGCCGCAGCGCAGGGCTTTACGAAGAAGGCCAGCGACTCTTCGTGCTTTATCTTCGACTCGTTCAAGCAGTTCGACGGCAAGCGCTACGTTGCTTTGAACAATTTCACCGGGAAGCAAAACGCCCTCGCCATGGTGCATGATGATCTGGAGACCTTTGAGGTGCTTGGCCACTTCAACGAGCCGCAGTCGGAACAGCTCAGCGAGTCCGCTGTGAATCAACTCCCCGATGGCACCTGGATGGCGATTTGTCGCAACGATTCTGGCAACTACCATTTCACCACGAGTCCGGATGGCAAAACTTGGAGCTTTGGCAAAGAACTCCCGCAGGTGACAAACGGAGCAAATTCAAAGCCGACCTTCAACAAGTTTGATGGCATCTATTATCTAGGCTGGCAGGAATCGACCAAGATTCAAGGTGTGGGCCGCAGTGTTTTCAACATTGACATCTCGCGCGATGGCAAGACATGGGAGCGCAAATACCGCTTCGAGACACCGAAGTCCTTCCAATACCCCACCTTTCACGAGCATGAAGGAGTCATCTGGCTCTGCGTGACTCAGGGCGACAAAGACGGCAGCCGCAAAGAACGCATCATGTTCGGCAAACTGGAGGTTGTGGGCGAATTCGAGCCCCAAATTGGAAAAACCCGCATCACCTGGCCGCCCCCAGCCCCGCCAGAGCCTGCTTTTATGAAACGTGGCGTAAAACTCTTCACCGATCGCGATTATGTCATCGATGAAATGCCCGAAGTGGTTCGTGATCTGCCGTTTTTTCGCACAAGTATCGAAAAGACTGTTGTGTCTGTCTCCCAGCCCGGAACGCTCTTTGCCTTGACGCCGACGATTCGCCCAACAGCAGCCAGTCAGGAGGAAGCCTTGCAAAAAGCCGGCTTTACGAAGGTTGCGGTGCCCGAGGTGCAGCTTTTTCCTGGCGAGATCAATCAAGTGAGCCTTTATCGCAAAGCAGTGAAGCCGGGCGAGCGGCTTCAATTTAAAAAGATGGTCCTGCTGATCCTAGCCGATGGCGCGGTGGTGCGGGAACTGGATCCATTGGCACCGGTGGTGATCACTAATCCCGGCGCGGAGTTCCAGGACGACGCCCGACCCGGCGCGATGATTATCGGCATGGATCGCACGCCAAAGGGGCGCATCTGGGGGTGCTGGACCGGCACGGGCGACAAAAAGGACGGCTATTTTCTGCTCGCAACGAGCGATGATGGAGGCGGGATTTGGTCGAAGCCACGGCTGGCGGTCGGCGCACGGACGGAGGCCGCGCAGAAACTCAGCGGAGCGCTGGTGGGCAATCTATGGACCGATCCGAAAGGCCGCTTGTGGCTCTTCTTTGACCAGCAACTCGGAGACCCGCAAAAGCGCATCACCAACTGGTTTATGCGCTGCGATAATCCGGATGCCGCAGAGCCCACCTGGAGTGAGCCGGTGATGTTTGCAGAGGGCTGCACGCTAAACAAACCGACCGTGCTCAAAAACGGCGAGTGGCTGCTGCCGGTCTCCGACTGGCACCAGAAGACGGCGCGCGTTTTTGCCTCCACCGACGAAGGCGCTTCGTGGCAGGAGCGCGGCAGCTTGCAGTTCCCCGACTGGGAGTTTGACGAGCACATGATGGTTGAGCTGAAGGACGGTCGCATCTGGATGCTGGCGCGGACCAAAGATCAACCGCACGAGAGTTTCTCCACCGATGGTGGCAAGACCTGGAGCACGCCGCAGCCGGCCGCTACCGTGCAAAACATCAACGCGCGCTTCTTTCTGCGTCGCCTCAAATCCGACCGTATTTTGCTGGTGAAAAATGGATCACCCGCTGAGCGCTTGAAAAAGCGCACTCACATGAGCGCGTGGCTTTCGGAGGACGAAGGCCAGACGTGGAAAGGTGGTCTGCTGCTTGATGAACGGAACGCGGTGTCTTATCCCGACGGCTTCGAGACGCCCGATGGCATCATCCACATCCTCTATGATTGGAATCGCCACACCGATGCGGAGATTTTTTTGGCGAAGTTCCGCGAAGAGGACGTGCTCGCGGGCAAAGTCGTGTCGACCGACGCCAAGCTGCAAATGCTCGCGAACAAGGCGACCGGCCCGAAGCCCGAGAAACTTTACAATGGCATCGAACTGCCCGACGTGTGGCCGCCGCGCTTCCGCGATCCGAACTCCGCCGAGGTGATGGAGGTTCCCTATCTGCAAAAGCCACCCAAGACGATTCCCATCGACACAGGACGGCAGCTTTTCGTCGATGACTTTCTGGTCGAATCAACCGACCTGATGCGGGTCTTTCATCAGGCTAAGAAGTTCGAGGGCAACCCGGTTTTCAAGGCAGAGACGGAGCGCGAACTCGGCCCAGCCACGGAGGGTGAGAAAGGCGAGGAAGCCACCACCTTCACGGGTCAGGGCGGAATGTTTTACGATCCGGCGGAAAAGCTTTTCAAGATGTTCTATGTCGCTGGCTGGAGGGGGCCGCTCTCGCTCGCCACCAGCCCGGACCTGAAGACTTGGACCCGGCACGGCCAGCTTTTGCCGGAAGGCCTCCGCTGGACCGGTCCAAAGCTCGTCACTGGCGGCTCGGACAATTGCGTGTGGCTAGATTTAAACGCGAAGAATCCCACCGAGCGGATCAAATTCCTCACCTGCTGGCTGCATGTGCCGAAGGAGCAGCGCCCGCAGGGCTTCATGCACTCGCTGCATGTCTCCGATGGTAAAACCTGGTCGGATGCGGTAACGACAAGCATCGCCGCAGATGACTACTGCTCGTTCTTCTACAATCCCTTTCGCGAGAAATGGGCTTTTAGCATCAAGAAGGGCACGTCACGCGGCCGCAGCCGTTATTATTTCGAGAGCGATGAGTTTTTGAAAGGGGCGGATTGGGAGAAGAGCGTGTATTGGACCTGTGCCGACAAACTCGACCTTCCCGAACCGCAAGGCCGCTATCCCGGTGCGGGCGAGCAGGCCCAGCTCTATAGCCTGAATGCCGTAGCTTATGAAAGTCTCATGGTCGGCATGCACTACATCCATCGCGGCCCGAACAACGGCGTCTGCGAGAAGGGCAAGTTCCCGAAACTGCTCGACCTCGAACTCGGTTTCAGCCGCGATGGCTTCCACTGGGATCGCCCGGATCGTCGCGGCTTCATTGTTGGTTCGCGCACCGAGGGATCGTGGGACCGCGCCTATCTCCACGGCACAGCGGGTGTTTTTGTGGTGCTGGATGATCAACTCGTCTTTCCCTACATGGGCACCAGTGGCATCGCGCCGAGCGGCCATCGCGGCATGTACACAGGGGGAAGCATCGGCCTGGCCACGCTACGGCGCGATGGTTTTGCGAGCATGGACGGCCCCGGCGTGTTGACGACGCGTTCAGTGAAGTTCACAGGGAAGCACCTCTTTGTGAATGTGAGTGGCGAAGTGCGCGTGGAAGTGCTCGACGAGGCCGGAAAGGTAATCCGCAGCTCGAAGGTGGCCGCAGGCGACCAAACGAAGCTAAAAGTAGATTGGACTGATCCGGCGGATCTATCCGATCTGTCAGGCAAAACAGTGAAATTCCGTTTTCATCTGGCGAAGGGCTCCCTGTATGCCTTCTGGGTGACGCCGGATGAAAATGGAGCCAGTAACGGCTATGTCGGTGCCGGTGGTCCGGACTTCACTGGCGTGCGAGACTCACTTCCGAATCCTTGATTTGCCGATGCAGCGCTTCTTCAATTGGTTTAATAATCTCTATCTCGTCTGGCTGGTAAGTCTTTCAGTGTTGGCGTTTTTCCAGCCTTGGACCATGCTCTGGTTCGACAAAACGTGGATTTTCTGGTCACTGGCAGCCTCCATGCTCGGAATGGGCTTGACGCTGAGCCTGGATGATTTCAAACGAATCGGTACCATGCCGGGCTGCGTGGCTCTGGGATTTGCCTGTCAATATACCATCATGCCGCTGTGTGGCTGGTGTATCGCAAAGGTGCTGAAGCTGGAGCCGGGACTGGCCGTCGGCATCATCCTCGTGGCGAGCTGCCCCGGGGGCATGGCTTCGAATGTAATTGCCTACCTGGCCCGGGCGAATGTGGCCCTCTCGGTGGCGCTCACTCTCGCCTCAACGATGCTGGCATTTTTTATGACTCCTGCGTGGACGAGCGCCCTGGCTGGCACCCAGGTATCGGTGGATGCCTGGGGCATGTGCCTGTCTGCCCTGAAACTTACGGTGGCTCCTGTCCTGCTCGGGGTGCTGATCCGCTGGAAGCTGCCGCAAACTGCGGATCACATCGGAGCTTGTGGTCCGACCGTGGCAGTGCTGGCATTTACCTTTGTCACCGGCGGGATCGTTGCAGCCAGCGCCGACCAGATCGCAACAAATTTCGGGCGTCTCGCCCTTGCGGCGACGCTGCTGCATGTGGTCGGCTTTACCTCTGGCTATGTCGTCACCAAAATCCTGCGTTTCCCGGAGTCGATCGCCCGCACCGTGAGCATAGAAGTCGGCATGCAAAATGGGGGCATGGCCGCTGCCCTCGCCCGCCAGCACTTCGCCGCGATGCCACTGGCAGCGGCAGCGGCTGTTTTCAGCGGGGTGATCCAAAACATCATCGGCGCTTTGGTGGCCGCCTGGTGGAAGCGAAAACCACCATCTGCATGATTCGGAAAAACATCCACTATTGGAAATGTGATCGACCTGCTGCCTTCCACGGCACGCAGGAGCGACTTTTGCCGGACGCTGCCATCAAGCACGAACTGCGCGCCGCCTTGTGCCAACATTTTGGAGCCCACACCGTCGAGCTGAGCCCTGGATCAGGCCAGGGCAACCACCTGACTTGGCTGGCCAAAATCGAAAACAAGCCGATGTTTATCCGTGTGGAAAATGGATCGGAGAAGGACCGTCATCTCGCGGTCGAGTCAGCGATTCTGGACCGGGTGCGGGACAGCGGAGTCCGAACCCCGCTGGTTTATGGGTGCGATGCCACACATGAGCGCGTCCCCTTTTCCTGGCAGGCGCTCGAGCACATCCCGGATCCAGATCTGAACCACTGGCAGAAACAAAACTGCCTGGATGAAAAACACATCGCATTTGAGATCGGGGTCGCAGTGGCGAAATGGCAATTGATCGCCCTGCCTGGATTTGGAGTGCCGGACGAAGGCTTATGTGGCTATCATCCGGACTATCCGAGCTACTTTCACCTGAATCTGGAAAGACATCTGGCCTTCCTAGTGGAAAAAAGTTTCCTGGATCGGGTGGAGCAGGGTGAAATCATGTCGGCAATCACCGAGCACGAGCAATTGCTCGATTTGGAACAGGGCTGCCTCGTCCACAAAGACCTCGCCCTTTGGAACATCCTTGGCAAGTCGGATCACATCACCGCATTTATCGATTTTGATGACGCCATCTGCGGTGATCCCACCGATGACCTTTCGCTGCTCGGCTGCTTTCATGGTGGAGACTTTCTGGAGTGCGCCCTGGCTGGTTATCAGACCCTATGTCCGCTTCCTGAAGAGTTTCAGCGCCGTTTCTGGCTGCACCTACTCCGAAACATGATCGTAAAAGCCGTGATCCGCGTCGGCTCAGGCTATTTTGACCGAGACGACCAGTTTTTTTTGATTGGCAGGGGCGGCACCGGGGCGGATTTAAAAGCCGCGACCCATGCCAGACTCACCACCGCCCTGCGGGGCCTGCGCGAAAATCTCACACTCGAACACTTATGAAAATACAACTGGGCACCTGGCTTTCCTCCGGATCACCCGTCATCGCAGAACTGGCCGCTCTATCCGGCTTTGACTGGCTGCTGCTGGATCTGGAGCACGGATGCGGCACCGAGGCGACCATTTTCCCCCTGCTCCTGGCCACCCGGGGGACGGGGGCGCAGGCCATCGTCCGGGTCGGCGCACCTTATCGCGATCTGATCAGTCGCCTGCTCGACTGGGGCAGTCATGGCATTATGGTACCGCATGTCAACACCGGCGACGATGCCACCCAGATCGTGCGGGCGACCCGGTACTCGCCAGGCGGAACCCGGGGCTACTCCGGCACCGTCCGCGCCAACCACTTTGGCCTTTGTCCAATCGAGGAGGTCCTGCCGCCTCTGATCATGGCCCAGATCGAGAGTATCGAAGGTGTGAAAAACGCCGCTGAGATCGCAGCGGTTGATGGCATTGATGTTCTTTTTATTGGTCCCGCCGATCTGAGGCACGATCTCACCCACCGTGCCGAATACGCACCGGGCGATTTTGATGATTGTCTCTCCCAAGTGATTCAGGCAACCCGGAATGCGGGCAAACACGCCGGTATCCTACTCCGTGACTTGGGTGACCTGCCAAAATATCGTGACCTCGGTTTTACCCACATCGCAGTGGACTCCGACCTGGCCATCCTCCGCAAAAGCTACCAGCAAACCCGGGGCGCGGTGCCCTGAGCAAACACCGATCTTTATGACACGCCAGGTTACATTCGCTTTTCTGTTGCTGGTCCAGTTCACTGCGGTTCGCGCCGCTGAACCCATGCCACTCTGGGACGAACGCGTTCCTTTGCTCAAAGCCGCCGAACTACCCGTTCTTACAGACGTGAGCTTTTCAGTCATCAAGCCTTACGAGTTTGGGAAAGATGGTTACCGCTTCCTCCATGGCGTGGCACTTTGCTTTCATAAGGGGCTGCTCTACGCCTCATTCGGCCACAACCAAGGCGGTGAAAATACCGATACCGAAGAAGCCCGGTTTTGCGTATCCCAAGATGCAGGCAGGACCTGGGGCGAGGTGCACACCATCGATGCTGGCGAGGGGCCTGTCGGTGTGAGTCACGGTGCCTTCCTCTCCCACAACGGGACGCTTTGGGCATTTCACGGAGCTTACACCGGCACGATGAAGGGCGTTCATACCCGCGCTTATGTCCTCGACGAAGCCACCCAGCAATGGCAGCCCAAAGGCACCGTGATTGAAAGCGGTTTCTGGCCCATGCAGGAACCCCGGAAAATGGACGACGGAAATTGGATCATGGCCGGGCTCCAGGTTGGTGGTGGCGATCCGGCGGTTGTCGCAATCAGTCACGGCGAAGATTTTACCCGCTGGGATGTGGTACCCATTCCGCAGGCCGCTGGTTTGCAAAAAATGTGGGGAGAATCCACCGTCATCGTCAATGGTAGAGAAATCACCAGCCTGTCGCGCTACGGTGAAAAGGCGGAGGCACTTGTTGCAACCAGCAAGGACTACGGCCGCACTTGGAGCGAGATGCGCCCCGGCAACCTGCCAATGGCCACCAGTAAACCCATCGCCGGAACCCTGAGCAGCGGTCAGCGTTATCTCATCTGTACCACGACCGCAGACAGTGGCAAACGGAGATCGCCTCTGACCATTGCCCTAAGCCGACCGGGCGAGACTTTGTTTAGTAAAATCTTCGTCATCCGCCACGCCGAGTTTCCCGGTGGCCCCGGCGAGTCGCACCCCAAAGCCGCGCTTTCCTACCCTTATGCGCAAGAGCACGAAGGGAAGCTCTACATCGGTTATTCCAACAGCGGTGGCAGCGCTGGCCGCATCGGCACCGGCCGCGAGTTATGGAACAATAACAGCGCTGAGCTGGCCATTATTCCGATTGATCAGTTTCGGAAAGGATTGTAGCCATTTCGCCGTGGCCTGAAGTTATGGAATTAAGGTTTTACTTTGATTCAAATACTTTGGTAGTCTGATCAAAGTGAATATGAAACGCCACCATCTCTTTTTATTCTTAGTGATTTTAGTCTCCAGTTTCCGATTTGGCTTCGCGCAGGTAGCGGAAAAAGAAGCGGTCATTAATTCCTATGAATGGACTTTTGTCACTTATCAATTTCCGGCCATCGACCTCGTCGGGGGATTTGCCAGCCCGGAGCGGGGCAGCCTGCGCCCCCCTTCGGTACCGGATCAAAATGCCGATGACAAAACGATTCAGGATTTTATCAAAAAAAGTAGCAGCATCACCTCTCATTTCCTTGAGTTAAAAGGACTATCTCTTCCGAAGGGCGGGCTGCTCATCTTTGACCCGGAGTCCCTGACCCTTTCGGCCCGGTTGCCTCGCATTTCTCAGAGTTCAGTGCAGTTCACCGCCCTTTCTTATCAGGATGTGGCTGAGAAATATCTTTCCCTAAGTCTGAATATTTTCGAGGCTCCTTCGGCTTTGGTCCGGGGCTGGTCGACAAGGCGATCTCTATTCCAGATCATTCCGAACTTTTCGCAGATCTCAAAAAAGCCATTGCAGAAGGAAAAGTAAAAGAGATCCAAAGCGGAATGCTCCAAATTCGCAGCGGAAACCGGGGCAAAACAGAACAGGTCGATAACGTAAACATCCCCCACAAACTGACTCTCACAGATGATCATGCCATTAATTATGTTTTCGAGGCGAACCCAGTCGGTACAACCTGGGAGATGGATCCAGTTCTCGGATCGGACAACCAAACGATCGATTTGAATATTTCACTTAATCACCACTACGCTCCAGTCCAGCGGAGAGAGGTTCCGGTGACAATTCGGGGTGATACTTCAATCACCGCCATGGTCGCTGACACCTACAACGCCACGGTGACCACTCAGTTAACGACCAGAGACGGAATGACGAAAATGATCGGGGTTTGGAAACCGGAGGGCTTGGAAGGGGAGGCAAATCGAGACGTCCTCCACGCCGCTTTTGTCTCTCCCGTTATCGTCAAAGTTCTCCCTCTGCCCAATAAAGAGTTGCAGACCATGCTGGAAATACACGGGGAAGCCGTGCTCCCAACACCGAAGGCAGAAAAACTGGAGTTTACGAAAGTTTCCGAAGAAATTCCCGAAGGTATGGTGGTTCGTCGCTTTGTGGTACCACCGACCTTTTTGAGCGGGCCCCCAGTCGATCCATTTAAATCAGAAGCCTCCCAACCACGTCCCGTTTCTCTTGTTACCGCAAAGGATGTGCTGGCCAACGCTGGCATTAGTTTTCCTGAGGGATCATCAGCCAACTATCTACCCAAGACATCAACCCTGGTCGTTTGCAACACTCCTGAGCAACTCGATTTGGTCGAAGCCTATGGCTGTTTCTGGAAAAGTGGTCCCGAAAAGATGATTTCCATCGCAGCCTATATCGTGGAAGCTCCCGGGCCGGTATTGAGAAAAGCAGCCCAAAACACGCTGCCACTCGCGGATCATCACAAAGTATGGGAAGAAGTCCAGAAAGAAGCGGGTTTCTCGATTATAAATACCTCCTGGATCGAGGCGAGAAGCGGAAATCGGGCGAAGATTGAAAGCGGGCGTAACTATATGTTTGTTTCTCCTGTGTTTGGGCCCACCACCGTGGAAGGTGACGGTAAAAAAGAGGGCGAACAAAACCCGCGTCGCACCAAGGAGACAGAAATCTCAACCGAACATGAGGTGGAAAGAATAGGCACCGTACTTGAGGTGGATCCCGTTATTGGGGCCGATAATACAACGATAGATTTGAACACAGCTATCGACTTCCACTATGCCCCACCAGTGGTTAGTGGGAAGCCCGGGATTGAAGAGAAGAAGGTTATTCTCGACGGCACCGTCACCAGTTTTAAAAAGACCAGAATCACCGCCCAGAGCACGATGCGTTCCGGGTCGATGCGAATGTTGGGAATGTGGCGTCCCTCTGGAACCGAAAAATTCGATAATGCGGACATCATGCAGGCAGTATTTCTGAAAGCTGAAATCGTCGCTCTTGACGATGGTGATGAGGAAGTAGTGGAATAGGGAAGTCGCTAACAAAAGCAGCTCGATTGTACCCTGTTGGGTCGCCGATTGCACCCTGTTTAGTCTTTCTTTTTTTCTTCCACTTTACCAGCCTGGGCGAGTTCTTCGATATTTTCGCAGGAGATCATGCGATCAAACTTCCGCACCACGGTAACTGGAGCACTCTTGTCCCAATAGTGGGTATGAGCTCCGGGACCGAGACAAGTTTCCCGAATTGGAATCTGCTTTCCATTGCAATTCATGACAAAGTCGACCTCCGGCAGGAAGTTGCTTTTGTCTTTGGGATCCCGGAATATCATTCGCCCAACATAGTCGCCACTCCGATAAAGGTTCCACCAACTTTCCAGCCCCCGGTGAGTCGTCCGTGGGTCTGTGGTACGATCCCAGTAGTAGAGATCCGGGAAACGTGCATGATAGAGCTGGACCTGCGGTGAACCCATCGTAATCAGTCGCACGGGTAGGTTGCCACTGCCATTTGTCGAGGTCCCCGTGCTGATGGCCTGCAGCCCATTGTCCTCCGCCACCGTGCCTGCTGCCAAAGCGCGAAGCAAATCGGAGGTGATAAGACCACCCTGGCTGTGAGTTAAAATTACAATTCGTGAATAGCCTTGTTCAGGATTCTGGGGATCCCGCCAATCAACGATATATCGCAAAAGGGAGGAATATCGGCTCAAAATCTGGGCCCGGGTGGTTCGGTTTTTTGGATAGGGGTGGAGATAGCTGACCACATCCAGCGCAATATCAAGCCCGCCCCTCAACCCGGCTACAAGCGGGTCGGTCAAACGTGAGAAAAAGATGTATCCCACGCCTATGATAACAATCGAGATCCCGAGGACGCTCGTGAGTGGTCCGTTGCTAAAGAAGATGGCGCTTTCTGTCAGCAGGCTGATGATAATGCCGCGCATATCGGTGGGAGCCGCAGTTGGAGCGGGAGCAGCGGTTGGCTCCAGAGCGGCGGGCGGTAGAATATCGGCGGTTGGGTCAGGCGTGGTATTCCCAGGGGCTGGTGATGCCGAGTCCGGGTTGGGATTCTGGGGACGCCGCTGCGGTCTCTTTTTGGGTGTGTAATCTGGATTTTTTGATTTCCAAATGTCACCAAAGAATTCGCGAAACTGTTCCCGTTTAGGGGCGTCTCGAACGGCATTGGGCTTATATTTTTGGGTTTCCTGATCGACATAGACCATCGGCGACCGATTCGGACCATACACCGCACGGGCCATTGCGACTGGCGCACCCTCCTCAACACTTGCCTCATCGCGACGCAGTCCCAAAAACTGATCAGCTAGAGCCATGATGGGGGTGGTTGGTTTGCCAGGATTTGCTTTAATTTCACCGGAGCGGATCCCCCGAAAGGTAAATAAAAACTGAATGGTAAACATACAGAGCACCAGGATAAATTGCCCATACCAGATCCATGTATAGCCCTGAGTCAGATTTTTCCCGAGTGCTTCGGAGAGTTTGGACCATCTTTGGCTGTCGGGAAGCACTGTCTGACTTTTCTCCGCGAGCACTGCAGGGGTCACAATCCAAAGCGAGTATCCCAGCACCAGAACAATGATTAGAAAGACGATTTCCATAAATGGAACCACCATTGAGTTGGAGGCGAATTTTGCGTAATCAGAAAAAAGAGCGCCGGTGATGGCGTTTTTTTCGCTCCAGGCTTCAAAGTCTGGAAAGGAGGAAAATCGGGCAACCACCGGATTAACATACTCGTGTAGCTTTTCCTCCATGGCACGCATCCATTCTGGAGCATTGTTGGCGCGCTCCGCAATCGGCTTGACACCATCAAGGCCGCCCAATTTGGCAGGAATTAAAACGAGTTGGAAAAATGTAGCGTTGAGAAAGCTGATCAACAAAATCGGCAGAGTGATCGAGATGATTCCAGTACGAAGGCGGGAGCGTCGACGCATGGCGACTTCTTTATCGAGTCCAAGGCGAAATCTCAAGATGGTCAATTCAAACAACGAGAGGAGTAGAAACAGGTTTGCGGCGGTCGAGAGCACTATCCAGGCGATGGGCAGCAGGGATGAACCAAAGCGGAGCGCATGAATGGGACCGCTGATCAACAAAGGCCAGTCAGTTACATGGGCCAGTCCAAAGAATAAACCTAGGAAGAAGACTAAGAGGAGAATATTGCCAACGATTTTTGTTCCCGGGAAGGCTCGATTGAGCACAGGGAAAACAAACATATTCATCAGGAAGCAAACACCCAGCCAAACCATGATCGCGAGACCGGATTCCGCCCACCAGTTGCCGTTCTTTCCATTCAGGAGGACGAAGGCTATATTGCCTACCAAAAAGCAGATAAAAGCGATGATCAGGTAGATAGGAGGCCAGGGGAGAACCCGCCAAAAAGCAAAGGCAAAACCAATCAGCGCTCCCCCCACCAATATGACCACTGAAAAGGTGAAAAGGCCGGAATACCCTCCGAGGGCAGTAAACAGGTCTGTTGCCCATTTGCTCTCCAGTGCCGGAATGGCTGTCAGCATGAGCATAAAGATCATGATGATGTAGATCACCGGCATAAATCGGGTCAGAATCATGGTGGCGACAGAATGCAAAAACATCAGAACTCCCCTCAACGTGGTGATGGAGCTGAAACGATGAACGTCATCACCAAAAGAAGCCCATTTTCCAATGGTTTGTCGACCGATCCAGGAGGCTTCGAAAAGAAGGCGATAAATTGCCGCAAACAGATTCATGATACCGAATTGCAGGTTGCTGACATCGGCCCAGTGCAATTCGAAAACATGAACTTTCCTGTCAACTATGGGATCTGCATCCGGAGTTTCCCGGGTAACCCGGTCACCAGCGATACGCACCGTCTCGAAGACCTCCTTGCGATTGTCGGTCTTATAATTCAGGAGGTGGTCCCGGAGCTGGTAATGCCAAGCGTCTTGGTCCGAGGACACACTGGAGACATCCAAAGGCCTGATACCCACCTGTATTTTTTCTGACTCAAAACCCTCATAACTATGGTTGCTGCAAGCCATCCCCGTTTCGGGATCCAACCCATCCACATGAAGCAGAAGATTCACCGCATTTAAGGCAGTTTCATCTTTCTTTTGATCGGCCACACCGTGAACGGCTATGATGGCTATCGGACCAGCTGGTTTGTTTGTTTGCTCACTCATCCTCATTTGGGAACTGCTCATGCCAGGACCACTTATTTTAACAACATGAAACCTACTAGGACGGATTGCCAGAGAATTTTCGCAGCGATGATAGCAATTTTGTTTCTTGCCACTACTTGGTTTTCCGCATTCTCACTCAGTTAGAAACAGTTAATTATCTGATTTAGTAAATAGCTTCTTCTACTTAGATGATCGCACTTCCGTCCCTTTACCAACCTTGACGCGATGAAAGTAAAGTGATCAAATGACCGTATGAATGATACCCAAGCCCGGCTGATCTATACCCTTGTTGTCCTGCATCTTTTTCTCCTTCACTTCGCCTGCGCTCAGAAATTGACTTCCAATATCCCTTATGTTGAGTCCGGTCACGAGCGGCAGATTCTCGATATTTATCAGCCAGAAAACATGCCCCCGGTCCCCGGCCCGGTTATGTTTTGGATTCATGGCGGCGGCTGGCAAGCTGGCGACAAAAGCAGCGTGGGGCTGAAGCCGAAAATCCTGACCAATATGGGTTTTGTCTTTGTTTCAACCAACTATCGTCTCCTGCCCGATGTGGAGATGGAGGAGTTGACCCGAGACATCGCCAGGTCCATCTCATGGGTTTACAAAAACATCTCAAAATACGGTGGCGACCCGAAAAGAATCATCATTGGTGGGCACTCGGCGGGTGCCCAGCTCGCCGCGCTGATTTGTACCGACTCCACCTACCTGGAAGAAGAGAAAGTTCCTTTCGAGGTTCTTAAAGGCTGTATCCCGGTGGACGGCGACACCTACGATATTCCAAAAATCATCATGACGGCAGAACTCACTCAGCTCATTTATCAGGAGCCCCTCCCCACCTCTGGGCATCGGCAGAAATTTGGGAATGATCCGAAAAAACATATCAACTTTTCCGCAATCACCCATGTCGCAAAAGACCGGGGGATACCACCTTTTCTGATTCTCTATTTCACCGGAAATCCCAACACCACAGCCCAGGCAAGAATTTTCTCCAAATCACTACAAGAAGCTGGAGTCCCCGTCAAGATATTGGGAGCCAGTAACTCCAATCACACTCAACTAAACAACGATCTGGGTAAGGAAGGCGATCCCGCTACTCGTGAATTTCTAGCTTTCCTTTCCGGACTTCTCTGAAAGATCCCCACAACCTTGCAGCGATCCCGGAGTTGAATATCGGGGCGGGTCGGCGATGATTGGCTTGGTTCCGGCACGCATCTCGATGATTAATTAACATGGCTCAATTTCTCACTGCTATTCCCGACTCTGAAGGAGGCTGGACGCTGTTCTCAGGCAAAACTGCGATCCGGGGTGGCCATGATCTTCACGAGGCGGTGGGCAATAAGAGTGATGTCCTCGTCGGAGTGCCCGTGGCCCAGGCCCCCTCTTTTTCAATTTTGGTTCCAACTTCGGATACCACCCTGCTTCGGTCAATGGCTTACGCCCAGATCGAAAAACGAGGGCTCAGTGCCGGTTCGATGGATAAAACCGTCTTTGATTACGATGTGATAGAACAATCCCACCATCAAACCTGGGTTGCGGTCCATGTTTTTGATACGCCGTTGCCAGATGATTTTATCCTGCTTCGGGCCGCCGGCTATACCCCATCCCCGCTGGCCCGCCCCCAGATCGAAAACGGCCTGATCCTTTGGAAAGAAAATCGCCAGTTGGTCGTGGCGATTTTTCGCGGTGGCCGACTAGTTCATTCTCAGGTGCTAACTTCTCGACCAGAGCTGGGGGTGGCCACGGCCCGGGAAATTAATATGTTGGTTTTGTCGCTCCAGGGGGACCCTGCTTTTGCGGATAATTTGCCCGAAAAAATCGCAGTGGTTTTGGACGATGTTGACGCCGCCGAGCAAAAAAACTTCACCTCCACCATCCTTCTGACGGCGGCTTTTGTCACGACCCAGGGCGCGGATCGCAAAGCCCGGCCCCGCCCCAAACTCACACCCCATGCCATTCTCGACTACCGCCGCCGCCGGAAAAACGCTCGAATTTTGGCACTCTCCACCGTGGTGCTGCTGGCTGGTTATTTTGTCTTTGGTGTGTGGATGTGGAAGCAATCCGAAGGCCACAAACGCAAAATCGCAGCCCTGAAACAACAAATCGCCCTCATCGAGCCAGATGTGGAGGAGATCCAGCGGATCGAAACACGCTGGGAGCAAATGGAGCCCGCTTTTGACTTGCGCTGGTTCCCGGTGGTGCAGCTCAGCCGAATCACCGAAGCCCTCCCGGGAAGCGGTGTCGTGATCCGCAATTTCAAAACCCGGGAACGGAAAATCTACATCGAGGGCCAGGCCCGGGATGTGCAACTGGCTTTTCGTCTGGAAGAAGATCTTTCCAAATTACCCGGTTTCGAGCATTATCAATGGAGCATGCCAAAACCGAATATGAACAGTGACAATACCGCCTCTTTTAAACTGGAGGGCTCCCCACGCGAATCCGAATGAATCAACTCAACAAACGCGAAAAAATCCTGATCGGCCTCTGCATCGGCGTCATCTTTGTCGTCGCCAACGCTATGGCTTATCGTTTTGTGAAGAAAAACTGGGGCGGTGGCCCGGGCGAGATTTCCTCTCTTGAACAAACCCTCGCGGATCTGGAAATGTGGCTTGAGGATGCGGATCAGATTCATGCCAAAGACCGTTGGCTGCGGGCCAGTACGCCTCGCGAAAACTCCATGACCAAGGCTCAGGGCGACCTCCTCCAAAGCCTCCAGGACGATCTATTTCAGCGGAAAATCAAAATCGACAAGCAAACCCTCCAGGAGCCGGATTCAAACGATTCTTTCCAGGAAGTGGCCGTGTCCCTTCAGGTTCGGGGCGCTGAAAAAGACATAATCGAATGGCTTACCACCCTCCAGGGGGCGAAAAAGTTCCAGGTCATTAAAGCCTTTGAACTGGAATTGGACCGGAAAAGCAAGGAACCCATCCCTCAGGCAGTCTGCCAGATCGTGCTCGCCCGCTGGTTTGCGCCGCCCGGAGAGCTGGAGGAGGAACTGGAGCCAAATCCCGCTGTAACCAAGGAAACGGTCAAGCCCGCAACCGAGCCCGCCGTGAGTGGATAACAATCGTAGAGGTGGCTTCCCGCCGCCGTTGATTTAACAGGGTACAATCGCAGACCAAACAGGGTATAATGAAGCACTTAACAGGGTACAATCCGCAGAAGGATCTTACGAAAAGAATTCAGAACGCACTGTTTTTTTTCTTGCTAGCCTGTTGCACCCAGGTAAAAGCCGATGCCCCGTTTGATTATCCGCCAGTGCCGGACGAGAAACTTTTCACCGCCCTGAAATCCACCAGTCCTTTTTTGCGGACGCTGAATATTTCAGAAACCTACAGCCTCCGGGCCGTGGCTATCTACGAGGATCTGGCTTTTGCCCGGGTTTACAACAAGTCCACCAAACAAACCATCACCATAGAAGTCGGTGGTGAACCCCAGGCAGGCCTGAATTTGATCAAAATTATCGAGCCCGGGGATAGTTCGAATCTCACCGAAGTCGCCGCCCGGATTTCTTTCGCCGGGGAGATTGCGGAACTCAAATATTCGCCCGAACAACTCGCCCCCGCCAGTCGCGGCGGTTCCTCCGGCAGTGGCCGGAGCGGAGGCGGTGACCGCCCCAGAGGAGATGGTAAAGACGGTGACAGAAAGCGGGGCGGCAGTCCAGAGGACCGGGCCAAGTACGAAAAGCTTGATGATAAAAAGAAGGAAAAACTGCGCGAATACATTAAATCCACCGTCTCCAAATACCCGGACATGCCAGGTGAAGAGAGGGGGAACTTGATCCGCGGGGCCCTCCAAAAACTATCAGAGGGTCGTGATCTCGATATTCCGAAATAGCCTTTCCCCATCACTCCATTTCTTCATGTCTCTGATTCCATTACTTACCCAGATTTCGCTGCAAAGCGGTTGCCACGACAAGGCCAAATGTGAAGCGGTGTTGGCGGAGGCCGGGGTAAAACACATATCTCTGATCGAGAGCCTCTTGGAGGCAGACTTGATCGACGAGCATGAATTCGCCCGCAACCTCGCAGAGTCCACCGGTCTGCCCTATTTCGAGGACACCGAGCTGGATCTTTCCCACCCGCTCCACAACCGCTTCCCCGCCAAGCTCGCACTTCGGTATCATCTGCTTCCCGGAAAGATCGAAGGCAAAGACATCTCGCTGATGACCTACGATCCGTTTGACATCCAGGCCCGGCAGGCGGTGGGTCGCGAACTGCAGAAAAATGTGACCTGGGTCGTCTCGAGCCGATACAAAATCATGGAGGGCCTCCGCCAGGGCTACGGCGTGGGGGCGGAGCACTTTGATGAATTGATCGAAGGCCGGGATTCAGGTCCCGATGACGATGATCTCAAGCAGGAGGTCACCCAGCTCGGCGAGGAGGACGATGAGGCCTCGGTTATGAATTTTGTGAACCAGATCTTCCGCGAAGCTCTCCGGGAGCGGGCCACCGACATCCATGTGGAGCCGCTTGAGAAAAACCTGCGGATCCGTTACCGGGTGGATGGATCTCTCCAGGAAGTCACCGTGCCGCCGAACATTCGCGCTCTGCAGGGATCCTTGATTTCCCGGCTGAAAATTATGGCCCAGCTCGATATCGCGGAGCGCCGCCTCCCGCAGGATGGGCGGATCAACTTGGAGCTGGAAGGCGAGCCCATCGACGTCCGCGTGGCCACGATTCCCTCCGTGCACGGCGAAAGCGTGAGTCTGCGCTTGTTGACCAGCAAGTCTTTCGACATGTCCATGCTCGGGCTTGATACCGAGAGCGAAACCATCATCAATGGCCTGCTCAAGCAGCCCAATGGCATCATCCTCGTGACCGGGCCGACGGGCTCGGGTAAATCGACCACGCTTTACGCCTTTCTTCGCAAGCTCAACACCGTCCACACCCGGATTGTCACAGTGGAGGACCCGGTGGAAAACAAGCTGGATGGCATCATCCAAATCCCGGTGAAACCAGAAATCGGCCTGACCTTTGCGAGTGGACTGCGAAGCATCCTCCGGGGAGATCCGAACATCATCATGGTCGGGGAGATGCGTGATCTGGAAACCACCGATATCGCGATCCGCGGAGCTTTGACCGGGCACCTGGTTTTCAGCACTCTGCACACTAACGATGCCGTCGCCGGCATCACCCGGCTGCTGGACATGGGGATCGAGCCCTTTTTGATCGCCTCTTCGATCCGGGCCTTCCTCGCCCAGCGTCTCGTCCGGACGCTCTGCAAATCCTGCAAACGCCCCCTGCCGGATATTGATCACGAATACCTCGACCGGATCGGTTTCCCCCGCGAAGGGCGCCAGGGCATCCACGAAGCCGTGGGCTGCCAGGCCTGCCGGAAATCGGGGTATCGCGGGCGCATGGCAATCATCGAGATCTGTAAAATCGAGCCCAATCTGGCCGAAAAAATCACCGCCCATGGCAGCTACGCCGATCTGAAAAAAATGGCGATCGCCAACGGCATGATCCCGCTGCGGGATTACGGCTGGAGCAAGGTCGCCGCCGGTTTAACCACGATCGAGGAGATCCTCACCAACGTTGATCATTAATCTGGTAGCTTTTTTTGAACGATCTATTTTCCGCTGCTGATTTTGCCTGGTCGATCCGGATGCGCCGCGATGAGCCCGGCAGCTTTTTTTCCCGGCACGATCCCAGCGGTCATCTCCTCGCCCGGCGCAATCACTGGCTTACAACCAGGCCGGAACTGTGTCTCGCCACCACGGAGTGGATCGAGCCGCTTGTGGATGAGACCTGGAAACTCGCTCTCGAATGGGGACAAGTCCTCGAAAGTGAAGGGGGCATGACTCTGGAAAACCTCGCCCGGCAGTGGGAGGCGGACCTGATCTTTCTCGATTCCGAAACCTTCACCCTGGCTGGTGGCTGTGTCTGTTTTCCCTCGAACTGGAATTTGCAGGAATCAACCGGAAGAACCCTTGGCGAGGTCCACGGACGGGTCCCGGGGTTAACCGAACAAATTGGGGAAAAAATTGATCGATTTCTCCAGAAACTGCCCGCTGGCCAGGCGTTTCTCCGCGAAAACTGGGGCCTGACCCGCACCAACCATTTAAACTATCATCCCCAACTGAACCGTCCCCGGCTGGATGAAAATGTCGCATTAGATGAAGTGTTTTTGAGGATCGAACATCAAGCCTTTGTTCGACTTGAAAGTGGAGTCCTGCTCGGAGTGCGAATCGAGCCGGTGAGTCTGATGACTCTTCTGAACGAGTTCCCCGAGACCGCGTCCCGCCTCCGCCGCAAGCTCGAAACCATGCCGGAGGATGCGGCTGTTTACAAAGGCCTGGAGCGGGCCAGAAGTCGCATCGTCACTATGCTGGATCGGTGATGGGTTTCACTTTTTTGGGAATCAACCATGAAATCGATCTTTTGATTTATTGCCTCACCGTTGTAGAATAAGACATGAAGGCGAAATTTACATATTGGGAAGAAGACGGCTGGTTTCTGGGTTACTTAAATGAGTTTCCGGACACTTGGACCCAGGGAAAAGACCTTGAGGATCTTAGAGTCCATCTTTTAGACCTTTATAAAGAATTCACAGCCGGTACACTACAACCGGACCATGAGTATCATGTTGATGAACTTGTTGTCGCATGAAGCGACGCGAATTGATCAAAAAGTTGGAATGTATGGGTTGTGAATTCGTGCGACATGGAGGTTCGCACGATATTTACAAACAGCCATTGACCGGAATTCAAGAACCTATCCCGCGCCATTCCGAGATTGTTGATCGCTTAGCGAAAAAGATTATAAAGAAGTTGTCTCCATGACTTCCGTTAAAATTTTTTCCCCAGGGAATCCCGGTTTTGTTTGGGGAGAAAATTCGGAGCGCAATTTGTTTGACAATCAATCACTTCCCCCGCTACGCCAGTTTCTCCTGCATCGCCTGATACAGCCGCTCGATTGCTTCATCGGGGTCTTCCAGCATCATGCTTTCGCGGATTTTGCTGGCGTAGAGCCCAAAGGCAAATGGTGATACGGCGGGAACTTCGCGCAGATCCCAGTCCATATCCTTGACTTGATCGAGAAACTGGGCGGCCCGGTCGATGTCGAGAAACACGTGGGTGGCCTCATGGTAGGCCTGTTCCATCAGGGGGTGATCGGGTTCGTGTTGGCTCAGGACATCAAAAAGTATATCTGAACTCCAGCGCAGTTGGCGGATGGAACGCTCTTTTCCAGGTAGATTTCGCGGGACCATGAGACCGGTCTGGGCCACCCCGCCAAACTGCCACTTAACCAACTGGGAGCCTTTTAGCGCGGCTTGCAGGTCGTCCTCCACCGTCGTGGCTTGACTATGGAACAGCTCTTTCCACTCTGCGATTCCCATCTTTTGAAAGGTCAGCAGGCTGAGGAGAAATCCATAGTCATCGATCGTGACCAGGGCATTTCCGCCGACGGCCTCTTTGACCCGGTAACTCACGATCCGGGAAAGGGCGTCATTGGCGGCGCGGCCGATCAACGAGTGAAAGAAGAAATGGATCCGCTCTGGGTCATTTTGCTCGTCTTCGAACTGCTCGATTAAAAAGCGCTTTTCGGTCGGGATGGCGGAAATGAGGAGCTGGGTCTTAAAATGATCGAGCACCGCCGCGGCATTGGTCGCGGAGATGTCCCATTCCTCGATCAGCCAGTCGGTGATCACTTCAGGCTCCTCTTCATCCGCCAGCATGTGATCAAGCACCGAGCGGAGCCGGGCCACTTCGTTGGCGATGCCGGAGGCAAGGGGCATCTTGTTGGCATTCCAGGTGGGCACAGTGGGGAGTCGGCCCGCCGCATCCGTCACCTTGATGCCGTTTATACCCGCCTCTTTCAACTGCACAGTTTTGCCGCCGAGCACAAAGATGTCTCCCTGCTTCAGATTTTTTACGAAGCTCTCCTCGACCGAGCCGAGGCGGCGGCGATTGAGGATCACGCTGACCATGCCTTCGGAGTGGATGGTGCCGATGTTTACCAGGTAATCGCGCTCCACCTTTTTGCTTACCGTATGAAAAACGCCGTCCCGATCCTCGATCTTTCCGAATGTTTCGCGATACTGGCCCTCCAGCGAGCTACCGCCGCCCTCCAGATAGCTCACGATTTTATCAAAGGTCTCCCGAGACAAGCCGCGAAAGGGATAGGCTGCCGTGATCGTCGCAAAAGCATCATCCGCAGTGACTCCGCCGTCCATCGCCATGCCGAGGATATGCTGGGCCACAGCATCGTTCCCACTTGTCAAAATCTTCACCGGATCGAGGACACGATCTCTCGTCAGGCGGGCGCAGACGATGCACTCGATCAAATCATTGATATTCGTCGCCACCAGGACGCCGTGACTCATTTGGTCAATGGAATGCCCCGAGCGCCCGATCCGCTGCAAAGCCCGTGAAATGCCTTTTGGCGTGCTGACCATGATGACCGTGTCGATATGGCCGATATCCAGCCCCAGCTCCAGCGAGGTGGAGCAGACCACGGCGCGGAGTTCGCCCTGTTTCAACCTGTCTTCCACCTCCTGCCGCACGTCGCGATCCAGCGAGGAGTGGTGGCACTCGATCAAGGCGTTTAGATCCGGGAGAGCCAGTTTGAGTCGGTGGGAAATCCGCTCTGCCCCGGAGCGGGTATTGGTGAAAATCAGGGTGGATCGGTTTCGCTCCACGATCGCCGCCATATCGCGAATCACCCTCGTGGCGGTGTATCCGGCAGGTGGGTAGGGGTGCTTGCGGACCGGCGTCATCACTTCCACGATGGCTTTTCTCTCGATCTGCGCCTCTGCGATGATTGGTCGCGGCCCAGATCCACACAGGAAATCCCCGACGATATCCATCGGCGCAACCGTGGCCGAAAGGCCGATCCGGCAAAGTGGAGATGCCCCCAGATCTCGGCGGATCTTTTCGAGCCTCTCCATTGAAATCGAAAGATGCGCGCCCCGCTTATTTTCCACAAAGGCATGCAGCTCATCGATGATCACAAATCGGCACCGGCTCAGCGCCACGCGAAAACCCTGCTGCGGGAGCACGATGGCGAGGCTCTCCGGCGTGGTGATGAGAATATGCGGCGGCTTCCGGCGTTGTTTGGCCCGTTCGCCAACCGGGGTGTCCCCGGTCCGCATCCCCACTGTGATCACCTCCGCGAGGCCAAGTCCCTGCAACGGTTGCTTCAGGTTTTTTTCGATATCATAAGCCAGCGCCCGGAGCGGTGACAGGTAAATACACTGCACTCCGTGGGCCGGGAGAGTTCCAGTGGCGTGCTCCGTGGCGAGTTGATCAATGATCCCGAGAAACCCCGCCAGCGTCTTGCCCGACCCCGTCGGCGAAGAAAGCAAGATGCTCTGTTGCCCCAGGATCGCAGGCACACAAAGCCGCTGGGCCTCGGTGGGAGCCCGGAAAGTCGAGCGAAACCACCGTGCCGTCGCCGGGCTGAGCGCCTCGAAAAATCGCTGATCGCCGTCCATTTTGATGCCCGAACATAGCCTTAAACGGCGAAATTTCTGCAATCGACCGGTAAGGTTCCGCAATTGACCGATAAGGTTCCGCAATCGACCGATAAGGTTCCGCAATCGACCGGTAAGGTTCCGCAATCGACCGGTAAGGTTCCGCAATCGACCGGTAAGGTCCCGCAATCGACCGGTAAGGTCCCGCAATCGACGGGTAAGGTCTCGCAATCGACCGGTAAGGTCCCGCAATTGACCGGTAAGGTCTCGCAATCGACCGGTAAGGTCCCATCAGAGAATGAAATTCTTGCCCCGGGGCGGACCTAACCCTGTACAGTCGCCAATCATACCCTGTTAGGTCGCTGATTGTACCCTGTTTAATTTCCTCGTAAACAGCATTTTGGGCTCTGGCGTAGGCCATTGAAAAACCACTGGAAACGGCGGCGGGACGCCACCGCTACGAAAAAACGCACGAAGATTGACAGCGTTCCGTTTTCCATGATCTTCGCCCATGAAGTTCCATTGTCAGAAGATCCATTTTCTCGTCGTTGCTTTTTTTCTCGGCTCCCTTCCGGTTTTGGGAGAGGACTTTGTGGCAATCAAGCGGGTTCTCCCGGCTCCGGCCACTCACTTGCCTGCGCCGGAGATTTCCGACCCGCTGCTGAAGGAAATTGGATCGTTTGCCCCGCGAATCCTGGCAATGCGTGCGAAAAATCCAGACCTCGCCGCAGATGTCGAAGTCTTTTTCAAAGCGGCCCGCTATGCTCTGAAGATTGGCGAGTTCTGGACTCCCAAAGACATTGATAAAGTTCATACCATCCTTGCGGAAGGCAGGAAGCGGCTTGATGCTCTTGAAAAAGGCGAACCCTACTGGACGAAGCAACGCGGGTCGGTGATTCGTGGGTTTTACTCGGAGCTGGATGGTTCACCCCAGCCTTACTCAATGGAAATCCCGGATAACCTGGCCTTACCTGATCCGACTTTGGTCAGGGAAACAAGCCCGGTGCCACCAATCTGGCTCTGGCTTCATGGGCGCGGGGACAAGGAAACCGATCTCCATTTTATCGCCGGGAGGATGAGCAAGAAAGGGCAGTTTCAACCGGATGATGCCATCGTGGTGCACCCTCTGGGGCGCCAATGCATCGGCTGGAAAGGCCCCGGCGAGGCGGATGCCCTGGAATGTGCGGATGCCGCCGCCCGTGCGCTCTACGGTCCGAAAGGCCGCCCCCGCTTTGCGATGATGGGCTTTTCCATGGGCGGAGCGGGTTCCTGGCAGCTTGGCTCCCACTACTCCTGGAAATGGTCGGCGCTCCATGCCGGAGCCGGCTTTGTTGATGTGGCCCGCTTCACCAAAATGCCACAGGATCAGTTTCCTGCCTGGTATGTCCAGACTCTCTGGGGTGTTTATAATGTACCGCACTACGTCCACAATTTGTTCAACCTACCCGTGCTGGCCTACAGTGGGGAAATCGACAAACAACGGGATGCGGCGGAGTTTATGGCCGAGACTTTTCAGGCGGAGGGTCAAACCCTGCGCCACCTCATCGGCCCGCAAATGCCCCACAAATACGATCCCGAATCGATCAAAACGATCACTAGTTTTATGCAGAAAGCCCTGCGTGGTGAAGAAAAGGGAGCCAATCAGGCGAATCACCGCTCTCTGCAAACCCGGACGCTGCGATACAATCGCGCTCCTCTGATCCGCGCCAACGGACTGGAGGAGCATTGGAAAGATTCCCGAATCGATTTACGCTGGGACGGTGAATTGACGGAAGCTAGTTCATTTCGCCTCAACACCAAGAATATCTCCGATCTCACAATCGGTGACCCGGGCCTAAAGCTAAAAGCTGGTGCCAAAATCACCATCGATGACACGGTTGATTTGATCAATCCGAACCAGAGCGATGGTTTCCGCCTCGTCAAAACCGGCGGAAAATGGGCACTCGGCAGCGATCCGCTTTTTGCGTCCGCTGCCGGATTTGGGAAAACACCCGGTTGCCAGGGGCCGGTGGACGATGCTTTTATGGAACCTTTTTTGGTTGTCCTGCTCGACGGAAAGTGCAGCAGCCCGGAAGTTGAGAAGTGGGTGGCTTTTGAGCTGGATCGCTTTCTGCGCCGCTGGCGCGAAGTTTTTCGGGGTGAGGCGAGGGTGAAAAAGGCCTCCGAAGTGACGGAGGACGACATCCAGCGCTATCATCTCGTTTGTTGGGGCGATCCTACCTCCAATGCCATCATTGCCCGGGCGCTCCCGAATCTGCCACTTCGCTGGTCCGCCAGTGAAGTTGGCGTCGGCAGTCAGACTCATCCCGCTGCGACTCACCTGCCGATTATGATTTACCCCAACCCGCTGGACAAGACCGCCAAGGAAAAGGGAATCGCCCCGCGCTACCTGGTGCTGAACAGCGGCCCAACTTTCCGGGAAAATGATGATCGGAATAATTCTCAACAAAATCCCAAGCTGCCGGACTGGTCGATCATTGATATCACCGTGGCTCCCGATGACAAAGTGCCAGGGGGGATCGTGGCGGCTGATTTTTTTGATGAGTCATGGCAGGTCAAAAAGCAAAACCAGCCATGATTACCGGCGCAATCCCCATCAATTCGGAAGAGACCTTCTTCCGGGTGTGGGCTCCAAAGATCGATCAAATCTCTGTGGTCTTGCACCATGGCCAGGCTCATCCCTTGAAAAAAGGAGAGGACGGCTATTTCCAGGGTACGATTTCCGGAGTTCGGGCCGGGGATCGATATCGCTTTAAAATCGGTTCCGGTGGTGTGTTTCCCGATCCGGCCTCGCGTTTTCAGCCACAAGGAGTCCATGGACCTTCGGAGGTGGTGGATCATCAACGCTATTTGTGGAGGGATCAGGGATGGAAAGGGATCAACCGTGAGGCTCTCGTCATCTATGAAATCCATGTGGGAACTTTCACTGCTGGGGGGACGTTTCTTTCTGCGATTGAGCGGCTCGATGAATTGGTGGAACTGGGCTTCACTGCTCTCGAGATCATGCCGGTGGCCCAGGCTCCCGGTCGGTGGAATTGGGGGTATGACGCTGTAAACCTCTTTGCCCCATCACATCATTACGGGCACCCGGATGATTTCAAAGCCCTCGTCGACGCCTGTCACGAGCGAGGGCTCGCCGTGATTCTGGATGTCGTCTACAACCACATTGGTCCGGAGGGCAATTACCTGGCCAATTTTGGCCCCTACTTTTCGAAAAAGCACCGTACGCCCTGGGGAGATGCCTTTAATTTTGATGAGGCTCATTCCAGCGAAGTTCGGCGCTACATCCGGGAAAATGTGGATTATTGGATTAGTAAATTCCACCTCGATGGCCTGCGGCTGGATGCGATCCGCCTGATGGCTGACGAAAGTCCTCTCTCCATCGTCGAAGAAATCGCCCGCGATACCGATACCTTCCGTCAAACCACCAATCGGAAACTGCATCTCATCGGAGAGACCTGCGTTTACGATCCGGGATTGATCAAGATGGGTTACGATGGAGTTTGGAGCGATGAGATTCCCCACGCCATCCTCGCGATCCTAGTGCGGCAGACCAACGTCCAGGGGCGGGAATATGGCGGCCTTGGCGATCTGGAGCGGTGTTTGAAAAAAGGCTTTCTTTATGAGTGGAAGGCCGGAGAGATTCGCCGCTGCGAAAGTGATCAAAGAGGCAGTCTCGGGCAGATTATCCACGGGCTCCAGACTCACGACCAGGTGGGGAACCATCCTTTCGGACAGCGACTGGGGACTCTCGCAGGACCACCCGCCCAGCGTGCTGCGGCGGCATTGACCCTGCTTTACCCGTCGATTCCCTTTATCTTTATGGGCGAGGAATTTGCCACTCCTTCGCCGTTTTGTTTCTTTGTCGATTTTGGTGATCCGTGGTTGCGAGATGCGGTCATCCAGGGGCGGAAACGCGAATACGAGCACCATGACTGGCAGGAATTTATCTCTCCGCTCGATGAGTCCGCCTTTCTCCGCTCCAAACTGCCGCCCCATCACGAGGGGGATGAGTTGACTCGCTGGTGGTATCAGCAACTTTTGGCGATTCGAAAAGACTGGATCAAAAACGGGATCATTGATTCCAGAAATATGAAAGTCACCATCGACCACGCGACCAACCTGATCACCCTGCATTACCCGAAGGCCTGGGTGGCACTTCGCCTCGGATTTTACGCTTCCTCCGATCCTGAGTCCCACGGAAGGATCAATTTATCGGGTCAGATCCTCGCCCACTCTACTGGTGATCTGAATCGCCGATTGCTCGGGATGAACGAAGCAGCCGCAGGTTTATTTTAAATGAAGTAAAGGCCAACCGGCCCGCCCAAAAATAGCGGTGATAAGTGGCAGCTTTGGCACTGATAATGCTTATTTGACTTGGTGAAGTGTTTTTTAAATCCTTCGATTTTTGCTTCCTGTTAGCCATTTGTTTTGATCGCCTTCCCGGTGAGGGAAGGCGATTTTTTTGTGCGCCGCGATGGAGGGGATTGAAGGACATCCACATCTCGTTAAAGGCGAGAGCCGTCTGCTACCGTGAGTTAAAACTTCCCAGAGGCCAAATCATCGATTCAAAATTTTTGCCCCAAAAGGGGACATTGGAAGGCGAATGACAGTGAGGTTGACTCATTTTTTGCTCGAAAAAGCAGATTCCCTCCCCTACGGTCCCTGAAGTCCCAAAAAATCATGAAACCGTTTTTCAATTTTACCGCCCTGCTGTTGGCTGGGCTGTTCACTCCGTTTTCTTTTGGCGAATCCAGTCGGGACGTCCGCCACGCAAAGATCAAAAAACAACTGGAGGAGCGTACCGATCTGAAATACAACTATTTTGCCCCGTCGGTACATATTCGGTATCATCATCCCTCCCCCGAGAAAACTTATCTGGTCTACTACAATGAGATCCGGGTGGAAAAATCGGTCAAACATACCTACTTCTGCACGATTGGTTTCGATGTCGGTTACTTTGGAATTCAGGATCATGGATCGGGGCACCTCGCGATTTTTTCCGTCTGGGACAAGGGCGGTGGAAAAGATGACAGTGCAGCAGTCGACAAGGCGGACCAGACTGAAGTGATCTTTTCCAATGCCAAAGCCGAAAGCAGCCGATTCGGCGGAGAGGGCTCCGGAGCCAAAACGATGATGCCATATCTCTGGGAAATCGGGAAAACCTACTCCTTCCTAGTAGCTCTGACCCCGCAGGACCAGGGAACCATCTACACCGCTTGGATCAGTGAAAAAGGTGGGCAATGGCAAAAAATCGCCTCCTATAAAACGGTAATGAGCCGGAAAGAAATCCGTGGTTTCTACTCCTTTGTCGAAGACTACGCCCGCAACGGTGAAACCGGACAGGCCGCAAGACTTGCCTTTTATCCCCGGCACGGAGCAATGACATCTCAGGGTGAGTGGCAATTCATCACCAGGGGATCTGGAACCATCGCTGATGATTTGATCCAAAATGGACATTCCGGCGCGAAGAACGATCAGTTTTTCAGTCAAAGCGGAGCTGATACGGCTGACTATGCCACCCAACCCAAGGATTTTTCGGTTCAGTCACCGCCATCCGGGTTTGCGGTTGATCCCCTTCCCTTGGATTTTAAGCCGTAACCGAGGCAACCGGATTTGTACAGACACCCTTTTGTATGGTAAGTTCAGTTCGTTGGACACGATCACGGAAGGCCCGAAAGATCAAACCGAGATTATGATATTTTCGTTCTTGTGAGGGATATGAAAAAAACAGGACTATTGCTTGATCTTTCATTCGCCGAACACCAGCCCGGGCGACATCATCCCGAGGCTCCGGGTCGGATCGAGGCGATTCACCGACAATTAATTGCTGATGAAATGGTTGAAAAATGCACGCCGATAGCCTTGCGTGAGGCGACGGATGATGAAATCCGCCTCGTCCATACGGATTCTTATTTGACAACGGTGCTCCGTGAGATCGACGGGACTGGTTTTGGTGTGCTAAGCACGGGGGATACCCATTTTGGCCCCCGATCCCTGGCCATCGCCCGTCAGGCGGTGGGGAGCCTGCTCAATGCGGTAGATGCGGTGATGAAAGATGAACTGGGTAATGCCTTTTGCGCGGTTCGCCCTCCCGGTCACCATGCTTCGCAGGGGCGCGGGATGGGATTCTGCATTTTTAACAATGCCGCCATCGCCGCCCGCCATGCCCGGAAGCAACATGGAGCGGAACGAGTCGCGATAATTGATTGGGATGTCCATCACGGCAACGGCACCCAGGACGTGTTTTACGAAGACGGAAGCGTCTTTTTCTTCAGTACCCATCAGCACCCCTGGTATCCGGGAACCGGGGCCATCAGCGAAACCGGGACTGGGCAGGGCCGTAACACCACTCTAAATGTCCCATTGCCAGCCGGGAGCGGGATAAAACAAATCGGCCAGGCATTTCGGAAAGATTTCACCGAGCGGATGAAAGATTTTAAACCTGATCTGATCATCGTATCAGCCGGGTTCGACAGCCGACTCGGTGATCCCCTGGGGCAATTCACCCTGACCGATCCCGAATACATCGAACTGACAAAAATCCTGATTGAAATCGCCAGTGAATACGCCGGGAAACGCCTAATTTCCGTGCTCGAAGGCGGCTACAATCAGGAGGGGCTGGCCAGGGCAGTGTCTGCACATGTTGGCTCGCTCATTGACAGCCATACTGTAAACGAAGGTTGATAAGTCCGAAGGCAGAGTCCTGGGCTACCGCCAGCTTTACACTTATTTGCGAGAATTTGTGAAAAATCCGGAGATCTCATCCGTATTAGGATCTGGGACCTTCGGATTTTCGACGGGCCCTCTGCCTTCCGAATCACATACACTCAGCCAACTATGATCAAATCCAATCGAAACTGTGGGAGCCTTGTCTCCCTGCTCTTCCTGGTGCTAATGGCACCTTTTTTCTTGCACGCCGAAAGCCCCGGAACGCTTGAATACACTCGGTACCCGCAACGATTTGATGATCGGTTCCCGGTCACTCCCGATCAGAATCTTTTACTTCGATTTAATCAGGAAGTTGAAGCGGAAAAGGTCGCTGACTACTTTGAGTTTTTTAACGAATCGAAAGATGAATCGAAAAAGGTCCGTATTATCGCCCAATCCCGGCGACCCTCGATTGAAGAAATCAAGAGCTTCGGAAAAAGTTTGGTCCGTGAAGAACTAACCGGGGAATCCCTGGTGAGCGCCCAGAATCATTTTGTTCTCATCAATCCGTCGCAAAGTCTGGTTCAAGGGTATCAATGGCATCTGGCTTCGAAAGAAGGGTTGACCAATTTCAGCAAGTCTCATTCGCTTTCGAAACCTGCCATTCAATACCTGGGAACTCTGAATCCATTTGTGATTCAATCTGTAGCTGCGGTTACTCCCTATGATGAAGCAATGACTCTCTACATCAGTCACGGTAAATTCCAACTTGCCCCGGAAATGGAAGCAACCCGCCTCGCGCAATCGATAGAGATCAATCCCGTCCCGGAAGCGTTCAGGATCGAAGCGGAAAACTACGGAATCCGGCTGCATGGCAAATTCGAATATGACATCGCTTATGATGTTGTGGTCAAGCCGGGCATCGTTGGCAATGATAAAACAGTCCTAAGCAGTGAGGTAAAGAAAAGTGTGACCTTCCACCCGAATCCCGGCTTTATCAGACTGCCTGTATTTTCCTCCACCCAAAGTGCTGGTGGTCACCGCAGCCTGGACGTTGAAATGGCGAATTTAAAAAACATTCGTTCCAGGGTCAAAACTCTCGTGGGGGATAATCTGATTTCGACTCTAAAGGGTTACCAGGAAGGCTACTCTGGAGATGGTAACAAACGCACCATTCCATTTTCCATGGTGCCGGGTAAAACGATTTTCGATCAAAGCCGGGATCGCACCGCGAAATATGACACCACGGAATCCGTTCCCTACAACTGGAGCGAGATCAATTCCCAATCTGAATTCGGTGCCTACTATGTGAGTGTGGAAGGTGAATCGGACACGGCGGCGGGGACGAATTTCGGAGCACATGCTCTCGTGCAAGTTACCGATATCGGGATGGCCTGGAAACAAACGGAGTCAGAAACGCTCATCTATGCCTTTTCCCTAAAAACCGGGGCTCCAAAAAACGATCTTGCGATTCGTCTCGTCAACGATGAAGGCGGGGTCATCGACTCTTCCAACACCAATGCTGAAGGGATCGCCCGATTCTCAGTAGAAAAGTATAAAGACACATCGCTTTGGCTCGATGCATCAGGTGGGTCTGATCGCCATGTGATGGCGTTTTCCAAAAGCCTCAGCCGGATCGGTCTGTGGAGTTTTGACATTCCAACCCGCCACTCCGAGGAAACTGGTGAAGAGCGGAGGACCATGATTTTCACCGATCGGGATGTCTACAAGCCGGGAGAAAAAGTCTACCTAAAATGTATCACCAGGACCAATGACAGTGATCGTCTGCTTCCCGCCAAACCTTGTTCAGCCCAGTTTACGATGACGGATCATCAGGGGCGGAAACTGGTGGATAAAAAAATCACCTTCAGTGCCAATGGCACATTCCATGATGAAATAGCTCTACCGGAATTAGCCCTGGGTTATCACTCCATCACGATTGATTTTAACGACCCTGAAATCGAAACCGAATCGGAATATGAAAACATCAGTTATCATTCAATCAATGTTGCCGAGTATCGGGTCAACACCTTCGAGGTGGCGATGGATTCGAAAAATGTGATGACTGGAGATGCCACCACGGTTCCCCTGTCTGCCAAATATTACATGGGCAAACCGCTGTCCAAAGCGCTGGTCAATTGGAATGCCTATGCCAACCAAGAGTTTCCCGATCGAGATATATTCGAGAGTTTTCATTTCGGAGATTACTACCAGGAGAGTGAATCTTATTCCAGTGAAGGGAAATTGGAGTTGGGCGAAGGTGGTCAGACCAATATCGATCTGACCATACCGGTCGATGAAAAGAACCCGGCACCGCGGCAGGTGTTTGTGCGTGCTGAGATTACGGATGTCAATCAGCAAACCATCAGTTCCAGCACCAGTTTTACGATACACAGTTCAGATTTCTATATCGGACTTCGCAAGCCCGAGGGGGTCTATCGGGCTGGGGACGAGGTTCCCTTTCACCTCGCCAATATCGATACTGATGGAAAAGTCTATCAACAGCCAGTAGACACCTCCATTACCGTGGAGAAAGAAATTTGGACCACGGTGAAAGTGAAGGGAGCAGATGGAAAAATCACCCATCGCAATGAGCGCCAGTTGGAAATGAAACATCAGGGCAAGCTTCACTCTCAAACCGGGATCGATCCAAACGGTTCCCTGCCGCTTTCGCAGGCGCACACGATTCCTTTTGCCGAGGCGGGTGACTATATCATCACTCTGGAAGCGGTAGATGCCAAAGGGAGAAAAATTCGCACTCGCGACAGCTTCCGGATTATTGGAGCCGAAGAACCGGCCTGGGCATGGAATGATGTGGTGGCCATCGATTTGGTGCCGGATCGCAAATCCTACCGGGTCGGGGACACTGCCAAATTATTGGTTCGTTCACCCATTTTCGGAAAAGCTCTGGTCACAACGGAGCGAGGGAATGTAAAGTCGGCACGAGTCGTTGAAATATCAAAAGCAGAGACAATGATCGATGTGCCAATTGATGATCTAGCATCGCCAAATCTTTTTGCCTCTGTTTTAATTATTCGTGGTGCGGCTTCCAGCCCACACAAACACCCCACGACTGACTATCGGCTCGGCTATTGCCAGATTGATATCGAAGATCCAGGTAAAGAGTTGTCCGTGACCCTGGATAATGGTGGGGCCAAATATGTCATCCCCGGAGAAACTGTGGAAGTCAGCGCGATGGTGAAAGATGCCGCTGGGAAGGGCGTTGCCGGGGCGGAAGTTACCCTTTATGCGGTTGACGAAGGGAATCTTAGTTTGACCAACTACAAAACTCCGAATCTGGATGAGGTGTTTCATGCACCCTTCCCACTCGCGGTTCGACTGGGGCAGTCACTGTCAGGGCTTTTGCCGGAAAATCCCCTGGAACGGGAATTTGGTAATAAAGGGTTTGTCATCGGCGGCGGAGGTATGTCCGAGACTCCCGTTTCTGGTATGAAAAAGGTGCGCAAAAATTTCATCGCTTTGGCTTTTTGGAAACCAGATCTTTTGACTGATGGAACTGGAAAAGTAACCCACACCTTTACCGCACCAGATAACCTAACCTCTTTCCGCCTCATTGCAGTGGCGGTGAAGGGTAATACCTTCGGGTCTGCTGACAAGCCGTTGGTTGTTAATAAACCAATCATTATTGAACCTGCTTTGCCCTCATTTAGCAACCTGGGTGATCAGATTGATTTAACTGCGGTATTACACAACAACACCGAGGTGGAACAGGCTTTGGAACTGGCGGTGGAGCTGGATAAACACGCCATTTTCATCGGTGAGTTGGGCACTCCTCTAACTACGGCTCTGCCCAGCAAAGCTCCTGGTGATTCCAGTTGGAAGGGCTCGCTTACCATTCGCCCGGGCCAGACTGAAGTGGTGCATCTACCCGTGGGCATGATCAAAAATGGCGAGGCAAAATGGCAGTGGAAAGTCCAATCAAAAAGTGACCCTTCCCTGGTGGACAATATGGAGTCAAGCCTCCCGATTGGGTTTCCCCTACCCTTGCTGAAAACTCACCAAAATTATACCATTAAGGAAGCCGGGCCGGTGGCAAACTGGCTGGCTGATGTCAATCCACGACTACTCGATGGAACCGGAATTATCGAAGTTTCAGTGTCCAACTCGCGTATTGTTGATGCTACAGATGCTCTGGAGTATCTATTGGAGTATCCCTATGGCTGCGTGGAGCAGACTACATCTACGACGATTCCATGGTTGAGCACGGCGAATATTCGGAAAGCCCTCCCCGCCCTGAAGCTGTCAGATGTTGAGATTGATCGGGCCATCAAAAAAGGCACTTCCCGCCTCCTTTCCATGCAGACCAGTGATGGTGGGCTTGGTTACTGGCCGGGTGCTCAGGAATCACTCCTTTCCGGTAGTGCTTATGGAGGTCTGGCCCTGGTGATGGCTGAAAAACTGGGAGTACAGTTGCCAAAGGATCGACTTGACCATCTCTGGCAATACCTCGGCAGTCAGTTGCGCGATTCCGGGAAACTGACCAATCCCGATCAGCTTTCGGACCGTTGCCTTTCTCTCTATACCCTGGCCCTGGCCGGGAAATCCGAGCCAGCTTATCTCGATATCCTTTTCAACAAAAAGGATAAACTCCCAGCCGAAGCCCGGGCTCTCCTGGCCCTCGCCATCCTCGAAGCTGACACCACCGATCCACGGGTAGGCACTTTACTTACGGAAAAAGCGGGTGATGCCGTTTCTCAATTCAGTTGGTATCAAAAGCCCTACCTGAAAGCAACGGAGTTGATGGCTTGGTCAAAATACCGCCCCGGAGACACCCAGACCGACCAACTCCTCACGGATTTGATGAGTCTGCGCCGTCCGGGCCTCGGCTGGGGCAGCACTTACTCCAACGCCTGGCCGCTCATGGCACTGGCTGCCCACAGTGCCGTTGCAAGTTCCTCGTCAGGTGGAAATGAAGTCACCCTGCAGTTTGGTGATCGCATCGAGAAAATCCAGTTTGACGGATCGCTTTCCAGTCAATCGTATAAATTTCAGTTTGAACGTGACATCACGGGAGAGCCTCTGAAAATAAATGTTCAGAACCCCGGAATGATCTACGCCAGTCTGAAGGTATCAACCCAGCCAAAAGTGTTGGCAATGGAGCCAGAAAACCAGGGATTTAACATCAAACGTACCTATCAGAAAGTCGAACTTGACGGAAGTCTGCATCCCACAGACAACCTGATGGTTGGGGACCTCGTGCTCGTGCAGATTGATTGTGACATCCCCAAAGCAAATGAACAATATATCGCAATCGATGATCCATTGCCATCGATCCTTGAGGCGGTTAATTCCTCCTTCGTAACTCAAGAGACCCGGGACGTGAAGTTGTCCAAAGATGATAAGGAAAAAGTCAATTTCTTCTACACCAATCATCAGGAGTTAAGAAAAGACCGGACTCTGTTTTTCGCAGACCATGTCTATGCTGCCGGCCGGCAGAGGATTCAATATTTAACGAGAGTGATTGCCGCCGGGGACAGTATTGCCCCACCGACAAAAATTGAAGCCATGTATCAACCCGAGCGATACGGATTGAGTGGCACTTCGCAATTATCAGCCCGTGAGTTGGTTCTCAAGGATGTTAAAGTCGTTCAGCGCTAATTTTAAAAATGAAGAAACTGGCACGGCACGGCGGAGCAGGACTCCTCATTGCAGGAGTGCTGCTCTATGTTGTGCCCTGTTTTTTTAGTCTGCCGGATAACATCGAGCAACCACCCCCGCAGGGGCAGGCGTTTGCGGACCGCAATGGCACCCCCTTGCGCCGATTCCTGACAGGGGATGGTCTGCGAGTTGATTCCTTCATTGCGTATGGCGAGCTGCCCCGGAGCCTGGTCGAGGCCACTCTGGCGGTGGAGGATCAACGGTTTTTTAAACACCTGGGTGTTGACTATATCGGGATTTGCCGGGCCGCTTACGATTCTGTGATGAGGAAAAAGATGGTTTCGGGCGCCTCAACCATTACTCAACAACTCATCAAGATCAGCTCTCCGCCGCGAAAACGCGATTTTAAGACCAAGCTTCTCGAAATCGCCCGGGCGCGAAAGCTCGAATTCAGCCTGGGTAAACCCGAAATACTAGCAGCCTACCTGAACCGGCTCCCTTACGGAAACCAGCTCACCGGGTGCGAAGCGGCAGCGCGGCAATACTTTGGAAAGCCGGTTTCCGATTTGTCACTGGCCGAGTCTGCTTTCCTGGCAGGCCTGCCCAACCGGCCTTCTTACTTTAACCCCTACCATAATTTTGCGGGAGCAAAAAAGCGACAACTATGGGTATTGAAGCGAATGCAGGATGAGAAATATATTTCCAGAGAACAGTTTGAAGTTGCCGCCTCTGAACTCCTGACCCTGCAACCCCGTAGAACTGAAGATTTTCGGGCCCCGCACTTCGTGGAGCTGTATCTCCAACACCATTCGAATGATTCATCGGATAATCAGGTAATCCGCACTTCTCTGGATTTGCAAGATCAGACCTTTGTCGAAGATTGTGTTACCCGGACCCTGGGACAGCTCTCTGGCAAAACCCTGGTGGGCGAAAATAGCGAGGTGCAAGCTGCCGTGGTGGTGATAGATAATCCGAGTGGCGAAATCCTTGCCCTGACCGGGTCACGCTCGTTCTTTAATAGCGAAGCCGGACAGGTCAACGGTGCGTGGGCAGCCCGGTCTGCAGGATCCACTTTGAAGCCATTTACCTATATGATGGCTCTGGAAAAAGGCTGGACTGCCGCATCCGTCATCCCCGATATATCCACCGAGTATGTAAGCGAGGCTGGTTCATTTTTTCCGGTAAACTTTGATCGGCGATTTAACGGTCCGGTATCATTGCGGCGGGCTCTCGCTACATCGTTGAATGTACCGGCAATCCGGGTTTTGAAAGAAGTGGGTGGCCCCCGTGCGCTCCATCAGGTATTACAGGACCATCTTGGATTGACCAGCCTGGCTCCAGATGGGAATACCTATGGTTTGGGGCTTACGATAGGGAATGCCGAGGCCCGTCTCCTTGAGTTGACCAATGCTTATGCCTGCCTGGGGCGGCTTGGGGTGTGGAAACCCTACCGCTTCACTCAACAGGGTACAGTCGATGATCGTACCCTGTTTGGTCGGGAAAATGCCTGGATCCTGGCAGATATCCTTTCGGACAACTCCGCCCGGGTTCCGGCCTTCGGGATCAATTCAGCGTTACAATTGCCCTTCAAAGTTGCGGTCAAAACCGGTACATCCACGGATTTCCGAGATAGCTGGACGATTGGTTACACCCCGGAGTTCACTGTGGGCGTCTGGCTGGGACACTTTGATAACCGCCCTTTGCCCAAGGTTCTGGCTGGTTCACTCGGCGCGGGCCCCATTTTCCACGAAGTGATGCTGCACCTTCATAAAGATCGAACTCCCACCTGGTACCCCATGCCCGCCGGGATCGTGAAAAAGAAAGTAGATCGGCTTAATGGTCTCTTGATTGATTCCGAAGCGATTCGCCCCCGGGAAACCAGGGAGGAATACTTTGTTGTTAACCATCTCCCGGAATTCGCTGGTCCTCAAAACTACACAGAAGATGGAAAGACTCTATTGCCAGCTCTCTACACCGCCTGGTGGAATGAGTCTGCCAGCGCGCTTCACCAACTGGCTGCTTTGGAAAAACCTGTGGATGCCGCCGCGCCGAACCTGATGATTCTCAGTCCCCTGTCTGGAACGATAGCTTATCTGGATCCGGACCTGCCTGCTGGTGGGCAGAAGTTTCCGCTGCGGTTCTCCGGCGGTGGTAAAGAAGGCATCGAATGGGCCAGCCCAAGTCTGAACATCGAAAGAAAAGGTGATCTTTCCTGGGTGATTCTCCAGCCAGGCAGCCACTTGATCGAGGCCCAGGATAAGATATCCGGACAAAAAGTGGTGTCAAAAATCGTGGTCGAGAGGCTCTAAATCAGACCAGCCCCAGGACTTTGTCCATGCGCTGGGAGATGCCGAGCAGACGCATCCGATCACCGCCGCGAACTTCTGCGGTGGCCCAGCCCTGAAAATTGATTGCTTTGAGCGCCTTTCGCACCTCTGCCCAGTCAATGGTTCCGTCTCCCAGTTCAGAATTGAAGCCGGATCGCAGTCCGGAGTTGAGATGGAGTTGCTCGTCCCATTCCTTGATATCCAGCTTGGCGATGCGGGGGCCGAGAATTTCTATCCAGTGTTGTGGTATTCCCCACCTGACATTATTTCCCACATCGAAATAGGCACCAAAGTTTGGGTGGCCAATTTCATCAACATAGCGCTCCACATCCATCGCGCTGATTAGAAAACCAGCCCAGACATTTTCCACCAGGATCTTGACCCCGTGTTTTTCAGCGGCTGGGAGACCCTGGCGAATCACGGACTGGGTTGAGTTCCAGCTTTCCATCAGAGGGCGGGATTTGTCGTATTTGGCCACGTAGAGAACGCTGTCGCCGCCCATGTCGGCACAAAACTTTACTGCCGTTTCCAGATCGGGATTGGAGGAGTTGACGATGCCATGAATCCGAAATCCGGTTTGTTCTGTCGCTTTTAGGAATTCGGTGTGTTGTTCCAGATCACCGACCCGCAGTTCCGTTCCGTGAAAGCCGAGGTCCTTGAGTAGCTTGAAGCGATCCGCAATCGACAGGCCCGGTTCATGAACCATGGAGAATTTGACTCCCTTTTTCAGAATTCCGGTAAACTCCCCCTGCCCAAAACTCAGTTCCCGGGCCGCCGCGAGGGCGGTGCCAGCATAAAGAGCAGAGTTTCGGAAGAAATTGCGACGTTGCATAAATGAAGAATAGATCGATCTCGCGGGATTTACAATGCCGGGTTTCGGTTCGCTGCCGGGTTGTTCCGGGATCAATCCAGTACCGTGATGATGGGCCGTCCCACTTCCCGGCTCATAAAACGAAAGTGCAGAAGTACGTGGGTGATCAGGTCCACCAACGTTTTACCCCCTACCAGAGCGAGCAGCATCTGCATCGGTGAGTTTAAATAACGGCAGACCAGCGCGCCGCCGATGATGAAGAGCGTCTGCGCCGCCACCCGGAGATAGGGCGCGAACATGCGCCGCATCACCGTCGTTCTCCGAAATTCCTGCTGCCCGATGTAATTCCAGAAAAACGAAAACAAATGGGAAATCACCAATGGCCAGAATACCAGCCTGGATTTGCCCCATAACATGGCGGCGATCTGGGTCTCCACTTCAAAATGTTCCTTCCCGAAAACAATCTGCAGAGCGATGCCGATTCCCACACAGACCAGCCCGAAATGCCCCGCAAAAAAGGGAACAAAGGCAAGTTTCAACAAATGAAACCCCAGGGTGGAATCGGGCGGAACTACCAGGATCATTCGAAACAGATTGATCACCCCGATCAGGATGATTTCCGTCCAGTAAAGGACCAGAAGATCATAAAAACTCCAATTCAACTTCCAGACGGCAATCATTGGCAGCAAATTGGCGGCAAAAAGGATCAATCCACTCGCAAAAATCGAGCGTTTGTTTTGGTCTGTTAGATTCGGAAACATGCCAGAGAAGGGAGTGGAGTGATGCAGAGTGGGCGTTGACTTTTAATCAAAAACCACCAACTATCAACCATCAACTCTAAACCCACAATCGTCGTCGCCGGGGGCGGGCCAGCCGGTCTTTTTGCTGCCGAAATCGCCGCCCGGGCTCTCCTTCCAGATGGTGGGAGGGTCATCGTTCTAGAGGCCAAGCGCTATGTGGGAAGAAAATTCCTCGTCGCCGGTAAAAGCGGCCTTAACCTGACCAATGCCGAATCAATCGAGACTTTTCAGGAGCGCTACTCCGGGCCCAAAGAGAGATGGGCGCAGATCCTCGGGGATTTTGACAACACGGCCTTGCGCGCCTGGGCTGGGGAGCTGGGCTTCGAAACTTTTGTCTCCGCCGGAGGAAAGGTCTTCCCCGATTCCATGAAGTCGGGCCCTCTCCTCCGGGCGTGGATGCAGCGGCTTGCCGGATTGGGAGTGATTTTCCGCTTCAACTCTCGAGTCACCGGAATCGAGGCGGGCAGTCTCACCCTCGCGGGTGGGGAAAAGCTGTTTTTCAATGCCGCCGTGCTCGCCTTTGGCGGGGCTTCGTGGCCCCAAACCGGTTCGGACGGTTCCTGGAGAGACCTCTTTACTGCCCACGGCATCGGGATCGCGCCGTTTGCACCCGCCAACTGCGGCTGGATGGTTGATTGGCCGAAGCGCCTGTTGGCAGAGGCGGAGGGGTTGCCGCTGAAAAATATCGTGGCTTGCTGTGGGGAAATATCCCGGGCCGGAGAGTTGATGATCACCCGCCATGGTCTTGAGGGCGGTCCGATTTATCATTTGGGGCCTGCTCTCAGGTCTGTGGCCAATCCCGTGCTCACTCTCGATTTAAAACCGGATCTCTCCCTTGACCAAGTTAAAGACCGGCTCTTTTTGGTGCGAAAAAATTTTATTCGGGAGGCGGGGCGGCGCCTGAATTTGAGCGACGCAGCAGTCGCGTTGCTGAAACACCTCCGACATCTCGGCCCCTGGAGAGATTATCGCGTTTTGGCGGAGTCGATCAAAAACTGCGAGATCCCCCTCCTGGGCCCCCGGCCATTGGAAGAGGCGATTTCCACGGCGGGCGGAGTGACCTGGGAAGAGTTGGACCAGAATCTCATGGTCAAGAAATTGCCGGGAGTTTTTCTTGCCGGGGAAATGATCGATTGGGACGCCCCCACCGGCGGATATCTATTCCAGGCGTGTTTCGCGACAGGGCACCAAGCCGCCCTTGGTGCCCTGGCTTTTATCGGGAAGGCAAGTTCTCCAACTCCTTAAAAGGTTGCCCCAACTAAACCTTTTCCACTTAACAGGGTTGAATGATCGACCTTACAGGGTACAATCATCGGAAACAAGCCTATAACCATGCGCATTCTTTCAGGCATCCAACCCAGTGGCAAGCTGCATATTGGAAACTATTTCGGTATGATGCAGCCATCCATCCACCTTCAAAATCAGGGGGATGCCTACTATTTTATAGCCGACTATCACGCACTGACTTCGATCCACGATCCGGCTGCACTCCGGGAACATGTCCGCAACCTGGCCACCGATTTCCTGGCGTGTGGGCTGGACCCAGAGAAAGCGACCTTTTGGAGGCAGTCTGCAGTGCCGGAGGTCGCGGAGCTTTCCTGGATTTTGAGTTGTGTCACGCCCATGGGCCTTCTCCAAAAATGTGTCTCCTACAAGGATAAAACCGCCCAGGGAATCTCGGCGTCACACGGGCTTTTTGCGTATCCAGTGTTGCAAGCGGCTGACATCTGCCTCTTTGACTCAAATCTGGTGCCGGTGGGCAAAGACCAGAAACAACACATCGAGGTGACTCGCGATATCGCGATGAAATTCAACGAGCGATACGGCAGCGGTCTCCTCGTGGTGCCGGAGCCGCAGATTCGGGAAGCGACGGCAGTGGTGCCGGGGTTGGATGGTCAAAAAATGAGCAAAAGCTATGACAACACCATCGAGATTTTTGAAGCAACTGAGAAAGCACTCCGTAACAAGATCATGAAGATCAAGACCGATTCCACCCCGGTGGAAGCGGCCAAAGATCCCGAGGGCAGTTATTTGATCCAGCTTTACTCTCTGTTTTCTACAGCGGAGCAGGTCAAGGAAATGGAGGACTCCTACCGGGCTGGTGGGCAGGGGTATGGCCACTACAAACAGCAGCTTTTTGAAGCGTGTCGCGATTATTTCGCCCCAATGAGGCAGCGCCGGGAAGAAATCATCGCCGACAAAGGTTATGTTGAAGATATCCTCCACGAAGGAGCCAAAAAAGCCCGGGCCAAGGGACGGGAAGTCATCGACCGGGTGCGGTCAGCGGTGGGGCTTATGTGATTTTCCCCGACCTTTCTTACTGGAAGCGCTGGCGTCCCCGCCGACGAAAATAGGCTTACTTAACCTTCCAGATCTTTACATCGTCAATCCAAACTGTGTTGTTGATCAGAAAACTAAACCAGCGTTTCACTGGGTGGGCAAAGCCCTCAGAGTTGTGCCTGGCGAAGACTTTACCATCGATGCTGAGGCGCATTTCATTCCCTTCGGTAACGAGAACCAACTCGTGCCATTCGTTGTCGGACTTCCATTTTTCGATGATCTTCCGGGTGTTTAAAAAGGCCTCCAGCTCTGCCGGGTTATGCTCTTTGCGATCCAGGAAGCCCTGACGACGCTTTCTGATTTCGAGGTTCATCACTCCGGTTTTCTGATCGATCAGGGTAATACCATTGGGTGCCAGGATACCATAACCGAGGTGGCCAGCGTGAACTCCGGGAGTCTCGCGGTCCACAAAACCAAGCTGCAGGGTTTCATTGGCATTCAGCCCGGGAAACCTGAAACGCACCATCACTCCACCGTCACAAAAACCCGCTTCATGGTGAATGTGAGCAGCGTGCCCGGCCTCTTTTGACGCACTGGCGACTTTTAGGATTCCCTGGTCAATATCGGCCATTTTGATGTTGGGGACGCGATCCGCAGTGGCGCTGTTCCAGCCGTTTCCGATGGCTTTGGCGAGATTGCCATTTTCCTCGCGCTCAAAGGCATCATGAAAAATGAGGGAGCCTTTTTCGCGAAGCCAAGTGGAATCATCAGATTGGGCTGCACTTGACAGGTTCAGGAGAATCCACAGGTAAAGGTATTTTAGGCAATGTTTCATCAGATTCAGTTTCGCAGAATGATAGCTTTGGCAATTCAATTCTTTTGACGGAAGGGTTCGCAGAGGAGATCATATTTTGGGATGAACCACCAGCAAATAGAATTCCTCAAAAATCCGGTCTGTTACCCAGATCATCCCAAGACAGTTAAAATTATTCAGACTCACATCTCGGTGATTTGCCTGACCGACGAATTTGCCTACAAACTCAAAAAACCGGTTAAATTTAAGTTTCTCGACTTTACCACGCTAAGTTCGCGGGAGCATTTTTGCCGGGAGGAGCTGCTCCTCAATCGGCGGCTCTGTCCACAAATCTACCTGGACGTCATCCCCTTATACCAAACACAGGCAGGGTTATTGACCTTCAGCAACGATCAGGCGGGGGAAATCATTGACTATGCGGTTTTGATGAAACGGCTGCCAGAGGAGTTGGAAATGAACCGCTTGCTACTTGCAGAAGCTGGCTCGCACCGTCACCTCGTGACCGAAAAAGACATCCGCGAAGTGGCCCGGATTATCGCTCGGTTTCATCGTGATTCGCCGCGTAATAGCGAAGTCGAAAAGGCGGGATCACCCGACAATCAGCGCCAGGCTGTCATCGATAATTTCTTGGAGCCCTATCAAGACGGAGTCTTCGATCAAAACCTTTTTGATGCGGTCAAAGAAGTCGTTACCGATCATCTCGAAAATTTCGTGGGCTGGCTTAAGACTCGGGCTACCCAGGGGTTAATCGTGGATGGGCACGGTGATCTCCATAGTGGAAATATATTTCTAACTGATCCCCCGACTATTTTTGACTGTATCGAATTCAGCCCGGAAATCAGGTGTGGCGATACGTCGGTGGAAAATGCTCTCCTCCTGATGGACCTGATCTATTCCGGTCGGATCGATCTCGCTCGGTCCTATCTTGACGAATATGCCAAAGTGAGCGGTGACATCCATCAGGCGGAACAGCTCCCGATGCTAATTTCCTATACCGCAATGGTTCGCGCCAAGGTAAGTGCTCTATTAGCCGCAGATAAAAACAGCAGTCCAGAATCCCGTGAAAAAGCACTTATCTCAGCACGACACCATCTCCAACTCGCTGCAGCCGCCCACTTGATGAACCGCCCGGTCGCCATCCAGGTCTCCGGGCTGCCGGGTGGAGGAAAGTCCTACCTTTGTGAAATCTTCGTCAGACGATTTGGCTGGAACCATTTCTCCAGCGACCTGATCCGCAAGGAACTGGCCGGATACCCGCCTAGGGTCGCGCTTCCCGATAAATACTATGAGCAGGATTTCTCACAACAGACCTACGCCAGGTTGCAAAACTTGACCTATGAAGCCATAAAATCCACAGCATTTGTAAACACACCAGTTCTCGCGGATGCTAATTTCGGGAAACGCCAGGATCGCGCCAATTTCTCCCAATTACCTGGATGCGAACCATTTATTATCTGGATTACCTGCGCTGAAAACGTGGTCAAGGAGCGGCTGGGGCACCGCCTCAAAGATCCCGCCGCAGTTAGTGATGCCGGGTGGACCATTTATGAGATGGTCCAAAAATCATTTGAGCCTCCCGTTTATGACGAGGGAGTTCCCTTATTACAGATTGATGGCGCGAAAGATGTCGACGAAAACATCAACCAAATTTTGTCCTGGCTACTGAAACATAAATCAGAAAAAATAGGTTGAGCGTTCATATTTATTCTGCTTGTATGATCACGCTGTTCATAAAAGTAATTTAATAAATGAATTTGTGCGAAATTTCAATTGATCCGAAGCATTCTTTCCTCTTTCATGGAGGAGGTAAATTCTCCAACGCTATGTCAGACTTATTTATGCTTTCCAATGATGCCGAGGTGATCACACCACGGGGGAAATATGATCGCTCAATCGTCAACGAAGTTTGGGATGCTGCTGAAGTTATTCCGGGCAACGATTCAGAGATCTGGCGAAGAGACCACTATGGCTCAACCATTTGCCGAAGTGAGTATGGAAACCGGGCATCCTCCTTTGGCTGGGAAGTTACCAGTCATTCATTTGATCGATCGGGTGCTTCCGGCGGGTTGAGGGCCCTTCACATCGACAACTTCTAGGCCCCACAAACCAGACAAACACTTAATCCGTCTTTGCTCCACCCCAGATCCAATGGATGATAGCGAGAGTTTCATCAGGGGTGAGGCGTTCCTTGCCATCTGGTGGCATGGCAATTTCGTTGTCTTCGGGAACGGTGATTGTTTCGATCAAGTAACTCTCCAGCGGGTTTCCTTTGACAATGGGAGGCAGTTCGCTCTCACCAGAGGTAAAAAGCCCTTCGATGGTGTCCATCTGGTAGTCGCCCTTCTGTTTCTCCGGTCCATGGCACTGGTAGCACCTGGCTTCGAAGATGGGTTGAATGATTCTGGCATATTCCCCAGACGGCTCGCCGCTGACCACTGCTTTTGTGTCGTTGCCGGATGAATCCACCCATTTCAAAACCCATTCGGGGGCATTTTCAGTGAGATATTTGGATCCGTGGGTGAGATTACCACCACTGTGACCTGCAATCGTCAGCAGAACCATGTCAACAACCAGGAAAAATCGATAGAGCAAGGTCAGAAGAAAACGGCTTTTGCCTCCCCTAAAAGCGCAGAAATGGACCGCCAAAGCCAGAATCGTGGTCGCACCCACGGCGATCCCAAACCAGCGGTGCTCGTTGAGTGTTTCCGGCTCATAACCGCCCCCCGCTCCCCGAAAAATGCCGAGTAAGACAACGACTACCGCGCTCGCGGCGCTGCATCCGAGAACAACCCCAATGGCATTGCGAAGAGGAGTACTTGGGCGCAGAAAGTGGTAGATCTCCAGAATCGCCGCCATCATCACAAAGCCGATCGGGAGGTGGAGAGTTACGGTGTGAAAAGGAGCCAGGAAAGCCCGCCAATCAAAATCTGCACCAGCCCCAGTCGCGCTTTCAGCAGCCACGGCGCTACCATGGAGACTGCCGCTGAGGACGAGACATGCCAATCCAATTTGTTTTGTTTGCATCATTGCCGCATTATGAGTAAAAAGAGACCTTCTTCAACCTTGAGGCAAAAAACGCGCATTAAAAACAAAGATCTGCTCATCAAAGGGTTAATAAAACACACGATTTTAACCACCATCCCGGAGGCTTACCGTTCGCCCAGGACAGGTTTTAAAAAGTCGAAAAACATCACTTCCGGGGGTTTCGTAATTTCGATTCGCACGTAGAATCAAAAATTAATCTGGCATGATCCATAAATTGATTCAAATCCTGGTCCTGTTCACCTGTTGCAGCATCGCAAATGCTCAGAAAGGAGATGGTAAAGAACCGGTCGATCTCCTCAAATCCGAAAACTGGAAGGAGTGGGGCAGCGATCCAATCCCGGTTCTTTCTCCGGAAGAATCGCTGAAAACGATGCAAGTCGCCCCAGGATTTAAGGTTGAACTGGTTGCCGCTGAACCGTTAATCAAAGATCCTGTTTTCGCGGAATGGGACAGTCAGGGCCGACTCTGGGTTTGCGAATTCAACACTTACATGATCGATATCAATGGCTCCGATGAAAACAAACCAGTGAGTCGAGTCGTCGTTCTGGAGGATACTGATGGGGACGGCAGGATGGACAAATCCACTCCTTTTCTGGAGGACATGATCAATCCCCGGACTCTGAGCCTCGTCGATGGGGGTGTGTTAGTGGTGGGAAGCGGAAAAATGTGGTTTTGCGAGGATGCAGATGGCGATCTCCACTGCGACAAGAAAACCGAGGTCATGGAATTTGCCAAATCAGCCTTGATTAATATTGAGCACGCCGAAAATGGACTACACTACGCAATTGATAACTGGATGTATAACTCCAAGTCCAATCGCAAAGTGAAGTGGCAAAACCGCAAGGCCGTCACCACAGCAGCCCAGGATCGCGGCCAATGGGGCATGTCGACTGATACTTATGGACGACTTTACTATAACCACAATAGCACCTGGTTTGTGTCTGACTGGGCGATTTACGATCAGGCCTGGCCAGTGGGAAAGAAAACCATGGATGCCCCGACCAAAAAAGTGTTTCCGATTCATCCCACCCCGGCTCTAAACCGCGCCTACAAGCCAGGCATGCTCAATAAACAGGGAAATCCCGAGGCGGTCACCGACATCAGTGGACTCGCGGTTCACAGTAACGGAGCTTTTGGAGCGGAGTGGGAGGGTGTCATCTTTTCCTTTTCCCCTGGAACCAATACCGTGGGGGCGTTTAAACCCAACCAGCCTTTTCCCAATACCACTGGTTATGAACATCTCGTTTACGGGGATGATGCGTCTGGCCAGAGCGAATTCCTCGCATCAACCGATACCCGGTTTCGCCCGGTGAACGGAAGTTTTGGTCCGGATGGTTGCCTCTACATAGTGGACTTTTATCGCGGAATTATCCAGCACCGCAACTTTTTGACCTCCTACCTCAGAAATCAGAGCCTGGTCAAAGAATTGGACAAACACATCGGTCTGGGCCGGATTTATCGGGTCGTCCCAGAGGGATACAAACCGGTGCCAGCACCAACCAACCTGGTTGAGGCACTGAGCCACAAACACCTCTGGTGGCGGCTCAATGCCCAAAAGCAAATCGTGGAAGGAAACCAGACAGGTTTGGTTGAGGACATCAAAAAACTTACCCTTGACCTAAAAGCCTCACCCTACGCCCGCGTGCAAGCCATGTGGACACTGGCCGGTTTGGACAAACTCGATGATCAGGTCGTCAAAGCGGCGCTAGGAGATGACGATTGGTTTTTGAGCATGACGGGTCTCCGCCTCGCCGGAGCTACCACCACCACTCCGGATGTATTCCCGGCAAACTATATGGAAAACGCCAAGGAAATAGGTAGTAAAAAGCGGCCCCTGTTGTCGACCTATGCTCAAACGATTGCCGCCAAGGGATATCCGAGTCGAGTTGTGATTACCTACAAAGACAAGGAGGCGAAGTGGCTCGAGAAAGATAAAAAATTGCAAAGCCAGTATCGCAAAGGCCGCGGGGAGTACCAGATTAGTTGTGGAGCCTGCCATCAACTCGATGGCAAGGGTATCGCCAATCTGGCTCCGGGTCTGGCAGGAAGTGATTGGGTCAAGGGTGGTCCGATTCGATCAATTGCCGTCGCCCTGCATGGGGTAACCGGTCCGATCAAGGTAAATGGCAAAGAGGTCACGGGAGTGCCTCCAATCATGCCGGGACACGGATTTATGAAAGATGAGCAGATCGCCGATATATTAACCTATATCCGAAATGCCTGGGGAAATCACGAAACGGCCATCACCGCAAAAGAGGTGGCAGATTTTCGGGCTGCTCACAGTACTCGCTTCCTGCCCTGGTCTTCCGAGGAACTGGAGGCTCTTCAGCCGCTCAAATAGACGAAATTCGTTTGCCACCGACTGCGGTGTTTTCCGCATTTAATTGATCAATTCCGAACTGGATTGTCTTTTCGATCAGTTGAGTCAGTTCAGGAACGATAATGCGACTGTTTCCGCCTGACCGGTTCACGATTTTTTGTAGAGAAATTGGGCTGCCCACTCTGGCCATCGCCTTGCGCGGACCGAGTGGTGGAACTCCCCTAAAATAAAAGTCTTCACAAAGTCTCTCCACCGTTTCCGCATAGCGGTCCAGGGTTTTGTGTTCCATCAAGTAGGGCAAAACATAAGCGAGGATTCGGAAACTCAACATCGCGCGTCGATCAAATTGTTGAATCTCTCCCTCGCCAAAATTCGCCAGGGCGGTTGGATCGATTTTAATCTGATGGATTCGCGACCGTACTTTGCGGACCCGATCAACAATGAAGGTTTCTTCGTTCCTTTCCAAATCCAGATCATTCTCCAAATCACCTGCCAGTTTTTGCACCAGGACATAAAGACGGTCCTTTAACTCATCGGGAGTGAGTCCGGAGAAATCAAAATTCCCGGAGAATTCGATATGCTCACGTAGAAATCCCGTGAGTAGATGGGAACCAATCTTGATCACTTCGTTCTCAGGGTCGGAGGGGTCGAGCACCCCCTCGTAGCCGGAATCTTTAGCCAGTTGCTTGAGCCGCTGCCAGGTTGCTTCCTTGATGTCTTCGAGTTGGGAAAATTTCAAACTGATTGGCACCAGCCATACTTTGCCCTCGCCCTTGAGGGCTTGATGAGCCTTCAAAGCGATAAAAGATGTTCCGTCCAGAAACGGAGTGACCCGGTCATTCATCAAGTAGACATTGCCCTCTGGAAATATCGTGAGGGCATGACTTCCTTCTTTTAATACATCAATCGCCGCCGTCATTGCTTTGCGGTCATTCGCCTCCCGGTCAATGGAGAAAGAACCTATCTTTTGCATCAGCCAGGCCTGCCTTTCGCCCCGCAAAAACACATCGTAAGCCGCCATGAAGAAAGATCGAATACCCAGCCGCCTTTGGATTTCTATCATAAACTGGGGATCACTGTGACTGGGGTGGTTGGCTACGAAAAGTAATCTCGCCCCCGCGTCCCGCAGTGCCTTTACTTCGGCAATGTTTCCACTGATCTCTATTTTTCCGACGCGGTGACTGGGATTTTTTAATATATAGAAACGGTTCACCTGCCGGGCGAGCCACATCACAACTTTGGACGGCTCAGCAGGAAAAAATCGATAAGCAGCATCGGAAAAATCTAGCACATTTGAAATATATGATAAAAATAGTCATACGTCACCATCGTTCCCGTAAAAATCATGTTAATCTTTGATCAAAGCCGATGCCCGAGTTAGCAGAAGTTGAGTATTATCGAAAAGAATGGGATCCTGCCCTGGGAGATCCCATCATCACCGTCAAGGTACATCCCCTGGCCCGGATTTATCGCGACACTTCCCCGCAGGCAATTCAAAGACACCTTCCGGGAGAAAGTTTGATCGCCAGTTTTTCCCACGGTAAACAAATGCTATTCCAGTTTGGGGCTGAGAACTGGTTGGGGCTACATCTCGGCATGTCGGGACAGCTCCGTTCCCAGCCGCCTGACTACACCCCGGCTAAACACGATCACCTCGTCATCAAGACCCTTAACCACACCCTGGTATTTTGCGTTCACCGGATGTTTGGCAAAGTCACCTTTGACCGGTGCAAAAACCAGCCCGAATGGTGGCAGGCACTGCCGCCGGGCGTAACCAGTGCTAAATTCACCCGGCAACACATGAGAGCCTTTCTCCACCGATTCCAGAAGACACCCGTTAAAACCGTGCTCCTAGACCAGAGGGGTTTTCCGGGAATTGGCAATTGGATGGCTGACGAGATTTGTTGGCGAATAAAAGTTGCCCCGTCAACCCCGTGTGGCGAATTGGATGAAACCCAGCTTACCCGGCTCTGGAAAACCATCCGGGAACTCGCCCGGCAGTCCCTGAGAATCATCGGGCACGGCTGGCAGACTCCACCCAATAACTGGCTGTTTAATCATCGCTGGAAGGATGGTGGCCACTGCCCCCGGAAAGGATGCCGCGCCGCCCTGAACCGCAGCGATCTGCGGGGCCGCACGACCTGTTGGTGTCCGAACTGCCAGGGATTGCGATAACTACCCCTGGACCGTGCGCCCAATCCATGGGGGGGATTCCTCCACGGCGATCAAACGGGGTGCAATCAGCGATTCAACAGGGTATGATTGCCGATGATACCCTGTATGATTGGGCTGCGTTTTTTGTCGAAATTTTAGAAGTGGATTTTGAAACGGATGGCTTACACTGGCCGCAAATTTTTGATTCAAACATGGCCGAAGAATGCAAAACCTTTCCCGTCAAACATCCTTGGAGATCACTCTGGGGGGTACTTTTTGTGCAGGCTCAAAATGCGTTTAATGACAATTTCCTGAAAATTATCCTGATCTCCCTGGCTGCGGCGGTCGCCAGGGGCCAGTGGCTGGGAGACAATGCCCAGCGTCTGCTCTCGTCATTTATTCCGCTGGCTTTTCTCCTGCTTTCACCAGTGGCAGGGTATCTCTCGGACCGTTACTCAAAACGAAGCGTGCTTTTTTGGACTGTGGTCGCGCAGTTGATAATATTCGTAATTACAATTATATCCCTAAAGATTGAGAACTTGTGGCTGGCGGTG
>JBGSJM010000018.1:0-7307 GCA_041742015.1 Verrucomicrobiales bacterium
CTACGTAGGGGACAGGCAGCCCCCCCCGGGGGCAGGTCGGCGACTGCGGATTCGATTTCAAACAAAGCGGGCATCTTGAAAAATGCGGGGTTAAATCAAGCTATGCTCCACTTTCTTGCCCCCGGTTCATACCGGTTTCAGTCCCTTGACGGTTCGCTAACCGTGCGTAAAAAAGGTGGCATGAGGTATATTTATATCGTCTGCTTTTTGCTGTCGCTCACCACGGCTTCTGCGGCTGACCCACTGAGCTACAATCAGGATATCCGTCCCATCCTGTCGGACAACTGTTTTGCCTGTCATGGGCCGGACAAAGACAATCGCAAAGCTGAACTGCGGCTCGATTTGCGGGAATCGGCGATTACACCCGCCAAGTCGGGTGATCCAGCCATCGTGCCGGGCAAGGTTGACGAGAGCACACTGATCGCCCGCATTTTGACGGATGATGAAGACGAACTCATGCCGCCGCTGAAGTCGCACAAAAAAATCAGCGCAGCGGAGAAAGACATCTTGAAGCGCTGGGTGGCGGAGGGCGCGGTCTATGAGAAACACTGGGCGTTTGAACTGCCCCAGCGCGCCACCTTACCCGCCGTGAAAACGGCGGGCTGGGTGCGAAATCCAATTGATGGGTTTGTGCTCGCTGGATTGGAGGAAATGGGTTTGCAGCCTGCGGCGGAGGCTGATCGACGGACTCTGGCCCGGCGTCTCTCGCTGGATTTGACCGGGCTGCCGCCGAAGCCGGAGGAAGTGGAGGCCTTTGTGAATGACCCCGCGCCGGATGCCTATGAAAAGCTGGTGCAGCGGTTCATGGACCTGCCCCAATGGGGTGAGCACCGGGGGCGCTACTGGCTGGATGCGGCGCGCTATGGCGATACCCATGGAATCCATCACGACGCGTATCGCGAAATGTGGCCGTATCGCGATTGGGTGATCAGCGCTTTCAACCAGAACATGCGTTTCGATGCCTTCACGATGGAACAGATCGCGGGGGATCTGCTGCCAAACCCGACTCGGGAGCAATTGATCGCCACTGGCTTTCACCGCTGCAACATCACCACGGCCGAGGGTGGAACCATCGCCGAAGAAAATCTGGCGATGTATGCCAATGACCGGGTGACAACAACCTCCTGGGTCTGGCTGGGCCTCACTGCAAACTGCGCAGCCTGTCACGATCATAAATTTGACCCGATCACGCAGAAGGATTTCTATTCGATGGCGGCTTATTTCAGAAACACCACCCAGGGTGCCATGGATGGTAATGTAAAGGACACAAAACCCATTATCTACCTGCCAGAGTCGAAGGACGAGAAACGCTTCGCTGAATTGCCGAAACTCATCGCTGATGCCAACGCCGCCCTTGCCAAACGCCGTCAGGATGCCGCCAAAGATGCGGAATCGTGGGCAACGACCGTTACGCCGGAGCAATTTGGCATCAATCCAAAGGGTCTGGTGGACACGGTTGATGTCACAAAACCTTTCTCAGCAGCAGCCCGGGTCAAGGCGGCCAAAGACGGAGTCATCGCTGGCGGGTTGTTTGTGCAGGGCAAAAAATTTGGTTTCCAGGCAGGCACGCAGATCGCCATCTCGAAACGCGATGTCATCACGCCCGCCAAGGAACAGCATTTTATGGCCACTTTTGACGGAAAAAATGGCATCGTGCTTTACCTAGACGGCAAAGAAGCAGAATCCGACCGCTCCGGCAAGATGACAGCGAAAGAGCCACTCGCAGGCGCCACCGATCTGAAGATGTATGCGCGCTTACTCAGCAAGGCGGACGCGCTTTCTCTGAATGATGAAGCTCGCCTGCGCCAAACCATCGCCATCGCCCCCGAGAAGCGGAATCCGAAGCAGAAATCCGAGCTGACCGACTTTTACTTCCGAAGCGTGGATGAGCCATCCATCGAACTCGCCATTCAGCTCGATGCCCTCAACGCGGAAGACACCGCGATTCGGGCGCGATCAACGGTGACGCATATCCAGGAGGAAAAAAAGGGCGAAGCGATGGCAAACATCCTCATGCGCGGCGCTTATAACAACGTCGGTGAACGCGTCACCCCGGCAGGCTTCGGTGCCCTGCACGAGATGCCGAAAGATGCCCCGAAAAATCGTCTCGGCCTGGCCCAGTGGCTGGTGGCTCCAGAGAACCCGCTTTCCGCCCGGGTGACGGTGAATCGCTTCTGGCAGGAGCTTTTCGGGACCGGACTGGTGCGCACGGCGGAGGACTTTGGTTCGCAGGGCGAGAATCCTTCAAACCCCGAGCTGCTCGACTGGCTGGCGGTGGAGTTTCGAGAGTCCGGCTGGGATGTGAAAAAACTATTTACTCTGATGGTCACCTCTTCCACGTATCGGCAATCCAGCCAGATCACCCCGGAGAAACTGGCCCGCGATCCCCAAAACCGGCTGCTCTCCCGTGGCCCCCGTTTCCGGATGGATGCGGAGATGGTCCGGGATTACGCGCTGGCGGTGGGCGGCACGCTTTCGCCGAAAATGGGTGGCCCCGGCACCAAGCCCTATCAGCCGGACAAAATCTGGGAAGTCGTCGGCTTGCACGGCTCCCGCTACACCCAGGACAAGGGTGAAAACCTCTATCGCCGCACGATTTACAACTTCTGGAAGCGCCAGGCGCCCTCGCCCAACATGGAGGTTTTTAATGCCCCCACCCGCGAAGTCTGCACCGTCCGCCGTGAACGCACCAATACCCCGCTCCAGGCCCTCGTCACCCTGAACGACCCGCAGTTTGTCGAGGCGGCCCGCCGACTGGCCGAGGCCGTGATGAAGCAAAAGCAGGACACCCCGGCCATCCTCACCGAACTCGCCTCACGCGTGCTTTTGCGGCCGTTGAGCGATGCCGAAACGAAAATCGTAACCGCCACCCACGCCGACCTGGAGGCCGAGTTCACCGCTCATCCCGAGCGCGCCACCGCCTTTGTCAAAATCGGCGAGACCAAAGCTGACCCGAGCCTGTCTCCACCGAAACTCGCCGCCTACGGCATGATCGCCAGCCAACTCCTTAATCTCGACGAAGCGCTCAACAAGTAACACACCATGAACTGTAACTCGCATCTCTTTGACCATCTCCCCCACGAGACCCGTCTGGCCATGACCCGCCGCCAACTTTTTGGCCGGGGTGGCAGTGTGGTTGGGGCCGCCGCGCTCAGCTCGCTCCTCGGCGATTCGTTTGCTCATGCCTCGACCAATGCCGGTAAGCCTGAGCTGCCGCATTTTTCAGCCAAGGCCAAAAACATCATCTACCTGCACATGGTGGGCGGCCCTTCGCAGATCGACATGTACGATTATAAGCCAAAGATGGTCGAAATGTATGACAAAGACCTGCCCGATAGCATCCGCAGAGGTCAGCGTCTCACCGGCATGACCAGCGGACAGGCGCGCTTTCCCGTCGCTCCGTCCAAGTGGAAGTTCAGTCAGGCGGGCCAGTGCGGACTGTGGATGAATCAGGAATTGCTGCCCCACACCGCGAAGTCTGTCGATGACATGGCCTTTATCCGCTCGATGCATACGGAGGCGATCAATCACGAGCCCGCCATCACCGCCATGCAGACCGGCTCGGAGATTGCGGGGCGTGCCTGCATCGGTTCCTGGCTCAGTTACGGCCTGGGATCGGTCAATCAGAATTTGCCTGCCTTTGTCGTGCTCATCGCCGAGCCGAGTCAGGGCGGAGCGATTCAGGCCATCTCCGGCAAGCTGTGGTCCAGCGGCTTCCTTCCCGGTGAACATGCCGGGGTGAGCTTCCGCAGCGCGGGTGATCCCATTCTCTATATCAATAATCCCGACGGCATCACCCCACAGATGCGGCGCAAACAGCTCGATGGCATCAATCAGCTCAATCAGATGACCTATCAAAGTGTTGGTGATCCGGATACCAACGTGCGAATCCAGCAATACGAACTGGCCTTCCGCATGCAGGCCAGCGTGCCCGATTTGACCGACATCAGCAAGGAGCCCGATCACACCTTTAAGCTTTACGGCGAGACCGCCCGCAAGCCCGGCAGTTTTGCCAACAGTGCACTCATGGCCCGCCGACTGACCGAGCGCGGTGTGCGCTTCGTGCAGATTTACCTCAACGGCTGGGACCAGCACGGCAATGTCGGAGGCAAACTGCCCACCCAATGCCTCGACATCGACCAGGCCACCCACGGCTTGATCACGGATCTCAAACAACGCGGCCTCTTCGAAGACACCCTTATCATCTGGGGTGGCGAGTTTGGCCGCACCATCTATTCCCAGGGCGGCCTCTCGAAAGAAAACTACGGGCGCGATCACCACCCGCGCTGTTTCACCATGTGGATGGCTGGCGGCGGTGTCAAAGGCGGCACCATTTACGGCGAAACCGACGACTTCAGCTACAACATCGTCAAAGATCCCGTCCACGTGCGCGATTTCCACGCCACCATCATGCACCTGCTCGGCATTGATCACGAGCGATTCACTTTCCGCGCCCAAGGGCTGGACTTCAAGCTCACCGGCGTTGATCCCGCCCATGTCGTAAAAGCCGTCCTCGCATAAAGCAGGCTTTTGGGGTGACCAATCCCGCAATATCCAATCAGCAAACTTCAGGTGGTCCGTTGGCGACTTTTTGAAAGCGCGAACTGGTGCCTGCGCTGCTCAACACAAAATTCTGCCAGGGGAACCTCAATTTTCGGCAAATCGTTTTCCATAATCAATGAATTAAAATTACATTACCGTATTTGTAATGTTTTTTATACCAAATTTCCCTATTTTTATGGAAAATTTCGGTGTAATTTGTTCATTTTTATTAATTTTTAAGTTGATTTATCTAAAAAACTTCCTACTTCGCTCCTATTTTTTTAACACTTTCTAGGAACTCGTGTTAATATTAGGAAGTGTCTGATAAAACTTCCAGTATTGCCCAAAACACCAGTGCTACGCTTCGGAAATTGTTCTATGAATTGCCCGAGTCGCTGCGCCGCGATGCCTTGGATACTTTGCGGGAGTATTTGGGCGTCACCCGGGAAATCAAAAATAACCTGCCAGTCATGAAACAGGGCGAGGTGCATCGGGATGACGACAGGCTGCTGAAATTTTACAAGCAATTGGAAGATTCCTCCGAGTCGGTGCGCAATCTGTTCCTCGATACGATGATCGAGCATGAAAATCTCCAACGCATCAGCCAGGGCCCACTCAGCCTCTATCGAGAGCCTCCCAATGTGGATCGCAAGTTATTAACCGCTGAGATGGGCCAGGCGGACCGCTTCCGCCTATCGGCATTGATACTGGAGATCGAAAGTCCGGGCGTCGCCTTTGATACCAGACAAATCACCAATGAGATCCTCCGCCAGTGGCTGGAACAGCAGGGCAAATCTCCTGGTGAAGAGACCGAATTACCGGCCCACCTGGAGTTCTCCAATCTCAGCAAGACCTCCAAAGATTTGGAAACATCGGGAGATATCCAGTGCATCGAGAGGATGCATGGGGCCAGTAAATTTGCGCTCACGCCCAAAGGATTCACCAACGCCACCGAACACGCCCAAACACTTCAGAAACATGCAGCCAAACCCGCTTAATCCCTATCTTTACAACTACTTCATCTCCTACTCCACGTTTGACAGGGCATTTGCCCGCTCGCTGTCCCAACACCTGTTCGCCCGGAGTTCGCGCACCTGTTGGTGTGACTATGAATCGATGCCACCCGCCGAACATTACCCAACGGTGATTTTCAATGCAATTGGCCGATGCCGCCAATTGATCGTATTGATTTCGGCAAATGCACTGACTTCAAACTGGGTGGTGCCAGAGGTGTGGACCGCCCTGGGAAACGATCCGAAGAATCGATCGCATCGGGTAATTCCCGTGAAGATAGGCGAGTCGTCCCTACCCACTCCACTGGACCAATTACACACCATCGACGCCCGTGGTGGTATCACTCACTCAGTGCTGGAATCGATTCTCTCCATCACCCGGCAAGAGGTGACTGCAAATGTGGTAGGTAGCCCGTATTTCTGATCCCCCTTTTGCTCCCATCTAGTGGGTGCACCCAGCCAACGAACCGCCGAGCTTCGAACGAAATTGAAAACGAAACTCCTGATTGATCCACCATTGAGCAGGGTACGATGAGCGATTCAACAGGGTACAATCGACCATTAAACAGGGTACAATTGACCGTGTTTTCGGCAATTCGTGGCGCAATACTCCGTCAATCCATTACTCCTAAAACTCCACTCCAGCCACCGGTCACGCCCTCGAAAACGCATTTACGTCTTACGCCAACCCGTCATCTCAGGTGGGTTGAAGATAAGAGCGCTACGTAGTTTAGTTCCGCTTGGAACCATGACACTTCGAAGCACTCACCTCGCTTACCTCTTTTCCATTGCCTTTCCGGCAACGGTTTTTTGTGTCGAAGCACCGGTCTTTGAGCGCGATGTGCGCCCGATTCTCAAGACGCATTGTTTTCACTGTCACGGTGAGGCGGGGGAGACCAAGGGCGGACTGGATGTGCGCTTGCAGCGTTTTCTCCTCAAGGGCGGGAAGTCGGGAGCGGCAATCGTCCCTGGCAAACCCGGTGAGAGCCACCTGCTGGAAATGTTGACGAGCGGCGAGATGCCGAAAGAAAAACCGAAGCTCGCTGATGCAGAAATCGCGACGATCGAGCGGTGGATTCTCGCCGGTGCCCCCACCCTTCGCCCGGAGCCGGAAACGCTTGGTGCCGAGCCGCTCTTTACCGAGGAGGAACGGAACTGGTGGTCGCTGCAACCGATTACAAAATCGAAAGTTCCGGCGAAGACGGACCCACGCGAACGCAATCCCATCGATGCTTTTGTCCAGAGTGGCCTCGCCAGGAAAGGACTTACGTTTTCCGATGAAGCTAATGCGGCGACTCTGATCCGACGCATGAGTTTTGATCTCACCGGCCTACCCCCGACGCCGGAGGCGGTGGATGCATTTGTGGCCCGATCTGCGGTGGATCGCGAAGCGGCGTATCTGGAACTCGTCGAGACCCTGCTCGGTGCGACTGCCTACGGGGAGCGATGGGGGCGGCACTGGCTGGATGTCGCTGGCTATGCGGATTCGGACGGTTTTGTCGAGCAGGACACCGAGCGAAAACATGCCTGGAAATATCGCGACTATGTGATCGCAGCGCTCAATGCCGACAAGCCGTTTGACGAGTTTGTCCGGGAGCAGCTCGCCGGGGACGAAATCGCCGCGAAGCTGGGATTAAACGCCAATTCCCCGAGCGATCAGGAGAAAAAACGCTACGCCGAGTTGCTCATCGCGACCGGGTTTCTTCGCATGGCCGCTGACGGCACGGCCACGCAGAATGATCTCCTGGCCCG
>JBGSJM010000019.1:0-7254 GCA_041742015.1 Verrucomicrobiales bacterium
AAAGATTCTGGAGCAGGATCGTGAGATGAACCTGAGCCAGTGCCGGATCATCTCCAGCAAACTGTCCCTCAAAAATCCCGGCATGGGTAAGCGGATGGAGGAAGCGGAGATCATGGAGACGCGACTCACCGAACAGAGGAAGAAGGAAGTTCGGGTTTTGCAGGAACTTTCAGAACCGCGTCCCACTTTTGTGGCGAAGCGAGGAGACTTTCTGGCGAGCGGAGAAATGGTCACCCCGGCGACTCCGGCTGCCCTGCATCCCTTTCCCGACGAGTTTCCCCGCAACCGCCTCGGACTCGCCAAATGGTTGGTTGATCGAGAAAATCCGCTGGTGGCCCGGGCCTTTGTCAATCGCCTCTGGATCGAGGTGTTTGGCCAGGGGCTGGTGACGACACCAGAGGACTTCGGCACTCAGGGCGAAAAACCCAGCCACCCCGAGCTGCTCGACTGGCTCGCAGCCACCTTTGTCGAGGACGATGACTGGTCGATGAAGCAGGCGATCCGCCGGGTGGTGCTTTCAGCGACTTACCGCCAGACCAAAGTTGTGCACAAAAATGGGGCCGAACTCGATCCGCGCAATCAGTTACTCTGGCGGCACCCGGGTCATCGCCTGGGTGCTGAGTTGATCCGCGACCAGGCCCTCGCCATCAGCGGCCTGCTCTCGGAGCAACAGTTCGGGGTTTCGGTGCGCCCTTACCAGCCAGAAACTTTTTGGCGGAAATCAGCGGGAGCCTCGGAGACTTATTATGTGGCGTCTCAGGGGGAGGATTCCCATCGGCGTGGTGTTTACACTTTGTGGCGACGCAACGCCCACTATCCGAGCTTCGCGAGCTTTGATGCGCCGGATCGCTCCGCCTGTGTGGTAAAGCGTGATGTCTCGAATACTCCGCTCCAGGCCCTGGTCCTCTTAAATGACCCGGTTTATGTGGAGATCGCGGAAGCTTTTGGTAAACGCATCATTGCAGAGGGTGGGACCACATTGGATTCGCGTCTCCACTGGGCCTTTCGCACGGCCCTGGCGAGAACACCGAGCGAGGCAGAGCAGCAAGTGCTCCGATCCGCTTTTGACAAGGTGCGCTCGACCACCGGGGAGGTGGAAAAAGCCTGCCGTGAGGTCGCGACGATTTTGCTAAATCTACACGAGACCATCAATCACCCCTGAAACCATGCCCGATTTTCGGAACATCCTCAACCGCCGCCGCTTTCTTTCCCGTTACGGCACTGGTCTGGGCTCGCTGGCGCTAAGTGCCCTCTTACAGCGGGATGCCGAAGCCAAGATGCCTGCGGCCCAGCAAGCCGTTGCACCCCGGGCCAGAAACATCATTTTTTTCCACATGACGGGAGCTCCCTCGCAGTTGGATTTGTTTGATGAAAAACCAGTGCTCCGTAAATATGACCGCCAACTCGCGCCTGAAGAGCTGTTTCAGGGGAAGCGATTTTCCTTTCTCCGCGGCCACCCCAAATTGCTCGGCTCACCCTACCAGTTTAATCGACATGGAAAAAGCGGGCTGGCCCTCTCCGAATTGCTCCCCCACCTAGGCAGCGTAGCAGATGAACTCTGTCTCATCAAATCAGTCCACACCACCGAGTTTAACCACGGCCCGGCTCAGCTTATCTTTCACACCGGTCTAAACCGCCAGGGGAATCCCTCAATCGGCTCATGGACCACCTATGGACTTGGAAGTGAGGCCGAGAATCTCCCCGCCTATGTCGTGTTCCTGACCGGAAACACGCCTGGGGCCGGGGCGAATCTTTGGAAATCTGGTTTTCTCCCGAGCGTGCACCAGGGTGTGCAACTTCGTGGCCAGGGTGAGCCAGTGCTTTTCCTCAATAACCCAGATTCCATCACCAGGGAGGACCGCCGCCGGACCCTTGATAGCATCGAAGCGCTGAATCAACAGCAATTTGAAGCAATTAATGATCCGGAAATCCAAACCCGGATCGAACAATATGAAATGGCCTACCGGATGCAAACCTCCGTCCCCGATCTGGTCGATCTTTCCCAGGAAGACGCTTCGACTCTGGATCGATATGGCCGGGGCGAATTTGCGAGCCAGTGTCTTAAGGCTCGTCGTCTCGTCGAGCGGGGGGTGCGCTTTGTGGAGCTTTTCCACGGGGACTGGGACACCCATTCCGGTCAAAAGGGCCGTCTCGCCTCCAACTGCCTGGAGGTGGACCAGCCCATCGCTGCTCTTATCGCGGATCTGAAACAGCGCGGCTTGTTGGAGCAAACTCTCGTCGTCTGGGGAGCAGAATTTGGTCGCACTCCGATGCTCCAGGGCGACGAATCACCTGCCAAATGTGGTCGCGATCACCAAAAAGATGCCTTCACGGTCTGGATGGCAGGCGGGGGAATCAAAGGAGGACTCAGCTATGGTGCCACTAACGAACTGGGTAACGAAGTGGCGGACCACCCGGTTGCTGTGCGCGACCTGCATGCCACTATGATGCATCTCTTAGGGATTAACCACGAGAAACTCACCTATCGCTTCCAAGGCCTTGACCAGCGTCTCACAGGTGTCGAAGATGCTCGGGTGATTGATGAGATTCTAGGATGAGGAGCCCGGAAAATTACCCCTCCAGATTAATCAACTGGGAGATGGTGAGAAACTGATAGCCTCTACCTACGAGTTGATCCAGAGTCCCTGGGGTGGCGTCAATCGAACTTTTGTGAATGTCGTGGAGAAGGAGGATACCGCCACGGCTCGCTCCGTTGACGAGGCGGCTGGTGACCACATTTATTCCCGGTTTTTTCCAGTCCTCCGGGTCAACCGACCACATGATTGATGGCATTCCAAATTCTGCTTTGATCCAGGCTTTTTGATCCGGGGTGATGGCACCGTAGGGAGGGCGAAAAGAACGCGGCAAAATCCCGGTGGCCGATTGTACAGCCTGATGACAGGCGATAATCTCGTTGCGGATCTGACTCTGTCCCAGGGTCGTGAGTTTCGCGTGAGTTTGAGTGTGATTACCGATTTCGTGGCCTTCAGCGACAATTCTGCGAAGTATATCTGGGTGTTTCCGGGCGTTTTCTCCGGTTACAAAAAAGGTGGCTTTGATATTCCGCGCTCTCAGCATATCGAGCAGACGCGGGGTATTTTCTGGATGAGGGCCATCATCAAAAGTCATCGCCAGAAAGGGGCCGTTGGTTGGTACACTGCTGTAACTGTTCTGTCGGCCCAGAGGCCCCCGAGATGAATGCGACTGGTTGGGGTTCTCCAGCGCTGCTGCGCCAAAGTTCGTTCTCCCGACGGCGGCATGCTTATTTTTACGGCTGCCTTTCTTGGTGGTCTGACAGCCAGACAGCGCAAGCGCACCCAGCATCACAGCAAGACCGCAGCGAAGATAACGATAAAAATTCAAAATTTCGATTGGTTTCAGGTTTTGTTAACGGAGTGGAAGTTAACAGGTTTTTAAAATAATGGCAAACTTAAACAATTTCGGCTTCAAGATTTTAAAAAACGGTTCAAAATTGGTTCTAAATTGCGAGAAGTTTGTTCTGGCCATAAGCTTTTGTCTGTCATCAGGGCATTGTCCAGAGCCCGATGCTCCGGCCAGTTCGCTTCTAGTGGTATTTGGGGAATTACCCGCCTTAATACGGATTTGGCATTGGTGGCATTAGCTAAAACATGTTCAATTACAGCATGGGCGTTAACGGCCTCTTCTTCAACCTTCCAGCAATCGTAGTCCGTCACCATCGCCAGCGTGGCCATCGCGATCTCCGCTTCGCGCGCCAGCTTCGCTTCCGGCAAATTCGTCATACCGATGACGTCAAATCCCAGTTTGCGATTTGTTTCTGATTCAGCGCGGGTTGAAAATGCTGGTCCGTCCATGTTGACATAAGTACCGCCATTCTTGACGTTCAAATTCATATTTGATGCTTCTTTGTGCAATAATTCTCGAAGATTGTTCGAAATTGGATCCGCAAAAGCGACGTGAGCGACTATGCCGCGCCCGAAAAAAGTGTGATCAGCCCGGCTCGAGGTCCGGTCAAAAAATTGGTCAGGCAGGACGATACTCCTGGGTGCATATTCTTCCTGAAGCGATCCAACCGCCGTCACCGCGATAATCCAGCGGACATTGAGCGAGCGTAGTGCCCAGATATTCGCCCGGTGATTTAGCTCCGAGGGGAGAATGCGATGCCCACGGGCATGGCGGGCTAGGAAACAAACCCGGCGACCTTCGAATTTTCCCGAAATAATCGCGTCCGACGGACTTCCAAAAGGGGTCTCAACCTTGATTTCCTCCACCTCGGTGAGTCCTTCCATCTCGTAAAGACCTGACCCACCAATCACACCAATGGCAGGAACATTTTTATTGTTTTTCTCCATGTCGCTTACGGTTGCCTGTTGTTGGGAATTGTAAACTTTGAAGACGCAAAATTGACCTTAGCGGGGGATGATGCGCTGGAGCTTGGTGTTTTCCTGAAAATAAGTATCGTTTCGTTCTGGAAAATCGAGGGTGAAGTGCGCGCCCCGGCTTTCTTTTCGTCTGGAAGCAGAGTCTACAATCAAAGTGGCGACTTCGACCAGATTTCGCAGTTCCAGCAATTCGGAGGTTACCCGGAAGTTCCAGTAAAATTCCTGAACCTCTCGCTTGAGGTTTTGCAGGCGGGTCGCGGCACGCTGGAGACGCTTTCCTGTGCGGACGATCGATACATAATCCCACATGAGACGGCGAATCTCATCCCAGTTGTGGTAAATCACCACCAACTCATCAACATCGGTTACATTGCCGCTCTCCCAGTCGGGAAGTTCGATTTTTTCGGCCTTGGTTTTTTTGGGAATTTTTTCCAAACAATTCATCAGTGCACGCCGGGAGACCACCGCTCCCTCGAGTAACGAATTGCTGGCAAGTCGGTTGGCTCCATGGAGGCCTGTGCAGCCGACTTCTCCCACCGCCCAAAGACCGGGCAGACTGGTCGCCCCGTTGACATCGGTCGCCACACCACCGCACTGGTAGTGCGCTGCTGGGACAACTGGGATGGGTTGCTTGGTGATATCGATCCTCAGTTTTTTGCACCTTTCGTAAATATGGGGAAACCGGTCGGCCACAAATTTTTTTGGTTTGTGGGTGATGTCCAGATAGACGCATGGTCCACCGGTTTTTTTGATCTCCAAATCGATTGCCCGGGCCACAATATCCCGGGGTGCCAGGGAACCGCGCGGGTCGTATTCCTTCATAAACTGGCGACCATTTTTGTCGACCAGTTCGGCACCTTCCCCGCGCATGGCTTCGGTGATGAGGAAGCTTTTCTCTTGGTGGTGATAAAGGCAGGTGGGGTGGAACTGGATGAACTCCATGTTGGCGATTTCACAACCGGCCCTCCAGGCCATGGCCACACCGTCCCCGGTGGCGACATTTGGGTTGGTGGTATATAGAAAGACTCTCCCGCTGCCGCCGGTTGCCAGGATCACCCGATCGGAGCGAAAGGTGACCACCTGGCGGGTCTCTTCATTCAGCGCATAGATTCCGACACAGCGGGGTGGGGTGGCGAAGCTGAGTTTCGCGGTGGTGATCAGGTCAATCGCAAAGTAGTTTTCATAAAAATGAATCTTTTTTTCCTCTCGGGCGGCAGCGAGGAGTTTTTCCTGGATTTCCCGACCGGTGGTGTCCTTGTGGTGGAGGATGCGGCGCTTCCCATGCCCGCCCTCCCGGCCCAGAGCCAGGGTGCCGTTTTTCTCATGATCGAACTCTACGCCCCAGTTGATGAGTTCATCAATGACATCGGGAGCTTCGGATACGATGGTGTGGACAACCTCCTTCGGACACAGACCTGCCCCGGCATCCATAGTATCCGCCACATGGTCATCAAAGGAGTCCTCTGGATCTTTAACACAACAAATCCCTCCCTGAGCCCATGAGGTATTGGACTTCGAAGCCTCCTTCTTGGTGATGACCGCCACCCTGCCATATTTGCTGGCGCGGAGAGCAAAACTCAAACCGGCAATCCCGCTGCCGACCACGATAAAATCGTAAATTTTCAAATGTTGTGTTCTGGTTGCGACCCAACAGGGTACAATCAACGACCTAACAGGGTACAGTCAATGAGTCAACAGAGTACGATTACGGATTAATCAGGGTTGGGCGAGAAAAAATGTCAAGTTCTAGCAACATCAGGTATCGATCCCGAGGTTATCGATGAGGCGGGTCTTCCCGAAAAACACGGCGGTGATGATTCGGAAGCCGTTTTCGCCAAACGATTCCAGTGGTTCGAGAGTGGTGGGATGGACGATTTTCACGTAGTCGATTTTGGCGAGTTTTGATTGGCTAATCTTCCTGGCGACTTGCGTTTCAGCCTCTGCAGGGTGGGTGATTTTTTTCGCGACAATGGCGTCGCGCACTTCACGGAGAGACTGATGGATGATCGGAGCCTGGGCTCTTTGATCGGGAGTCAGGTAAGTGTTGCGGGAACTCATGGCGAGGCCGTCTTTTTCGCGGACGGTGGGGCTTTCGATAATCTCGATGGGAAAATTCAAGTCGCGGACCAGGCGGCGAATCACCGCCAGTTGTTGATAGTCTTTTTCGCCGAAAACGGCCCAGTGTGGTTGGATCAGGTTAAATAATTTCGCAACCACGTTGCAAACCCCATCAAAATGGCCGGGGCGGCTGTGTCCGCAAAGTCCCAGAGAGAGTCGGGTTTCATGAATTAAAATGGTGGTATCTGGGAAATAGATTTCTTTTGCTCGGGGAGCAAAAACCAAATCAACTCCTTGCTCCTGGCAACTGGCCAAATCAGAGTCCAGGGTGCGGGGGTAGGCAGCCAGATCTTCATTGGGACCAAATTGGGTGGGATTGACAAAAATGGTGGTGACGACGTGGCCGCTTTTTCCCGCTGCTTCGCGAGCGCGGTCGCAAAGGCTGAGGTGACCGGCGTGTAGAGCCCCCATGGTGGGCACGAGAGCCCGGGGAGTTGATTTGTTTTTGAGATTCCACCGCCGAAGGTCAGCGATATTTTCTATCACCAGCATTTTTCTGATAAGTGGGCTTCCCGATGCGATTCTTGTTATTTACGAGAACCACACCGGGCTAAGGCGATCACGGTTCCTTATTTTAGGAGGACTGATTGCTCTTATCAAACTGAGCGTCAAAAATGATGTTAGAAGGAGGGAAGTCGACCTTTCTAACAAAGGCGGCGGACTCGGTGGCTCCGGCTTCACGATCCATGGCTCCGTCTTCCCATTCAACAGAAAGAGGCCCTTTGTACTCAATATCGTTGAGGGCACGGATGATTTTTTCGAAGTTGATGTTGCC
>JBGSJM010000020.1:0-3571 GCA_041742015.1 Verrucomicrobiales bacterium
CGGGCTTAAGATCACACACTTGTGCCATCATCAAAACCAAGAGGGAGTAAGAGGCAATGTTAAACGGCACTCCCAAAAAGAGATCCGCGCTCCTTTGATAGAGTTGACAACTGAGTTCCCCAGCCTCGGGATCAACGAAAAATTGAAACATCGTGTGACATGGGGGGAGAGCCATGCGATTGACATCAGCCACATTCCAGGCACTAACGATGTGACGGCGACTGGTTGGATTGTGTTTGATCGACTCAACCACCAGCGCAATTTGATCCACCGGCGAAGTTCCAGCAGATCCCTGCCAGGAGCGCCACTGTTTCCCATACACCGGTCCCAAATTGCCGTCAGAATCGGCCCATTCGTCCCAGATCGTTACGTTATTGTCCCTAAGGTATTTGATATTGGTTTCCCCTTTCAAAAACCAGAGTAACTCGTGGATGATCGATCGCAGATGAAGCTTCTTGGTAGTGAGCACAGGAAATCTTTCACGAAGATCAAAACGAGCCTGTGCTCCAAAAATACCGACAGTGCCCACCCCGGTGCGATCATTGCGCTTTTTTCCTGTGGTCAGCACCAGATCCAATAAATCGAGGTAAGTCTGCATGGTAGTCTATTTCTCGGCCACTGCCTCGAATTGTGCCCGGTATTGAGAGCACCAGTTCTGAGCTTCAAAATGACCGTCGGCAGCAGCTTTTTTCATCCAGGAAACACAGTCGCTGAAGGACTGGGGGGTGCCATATCCAACAAAAAGACACTGGGCATACCGATACATTGCCGGGATGCAACCAAGATCAGCAGCAGTTTTGAACGAACTGGCGGCGGCCTTGTCGCTTAGTTCAGTCCCATATCCATTCGCCCGGCAGAGACCCATCTGGAAGAGCGCTTCGAGTGAGCCTTTTTCCGCAGCACGGGATACATATTGGTAGCCTGTTTTTGGGTCCTTTGACACGCCTAGACCTTCGAGGCAACAAAATCCACGAAAGAGGAGTGATCGGGGATGTCCGGCCTCAGCAGAGCGTTCCAAAAATGAATAGCCCTCAGTATTCTGCAGGATCATGGTGCCGTAAACTGAGCTTTCACCGTAGTAAAACTGGGCATCGCGATCACCTTTTTGGGCGGCTTCCCGAAGCCAGCGGCTGGCGATGGAAGGTGATCTTGGGACGAGTTTCCCCTGACCAAAAAGGAGGCCAAAGATCCGCATCGCTTCGGCGTTCCCGTTTTGGGCTGATCCCATTAAGATGTAGAGTCCTTCGGGAATCTGGTTTTGCCGGTCGGCGATATAGTATTCTGCCAGCAGGGCAACCGAATTGGGATCTGCGGTTTTGGAAGGGGCGCTGACTCCTGATTCAATCCATCTGACCAGTGCGTTTTCTAGCTGAGTGCCAGCCACGATGGAGTCCCCAGCAAGCTGGATTCCCCAGAGGGCAAGAGTGACGGCTTTGGCGAATTTTTGTTCCGCGATGGCGGCTTTGGAGTTGGTTAAGGCTGTTTGAAAGTCGCTTATTCCAGTTTCCACGGAAATTGGATGGGTGGATTCATTTAACCTGCTCGGGTAGATGACATTGGTAAAAGGATTCACTCGTTGAGTGATCGGGTCGTAGTGAGTCAGAGGGAATTCGATTTTTACTGTCTCATGGACCCCTGTCTGAGTGACTTTACCATGCAAATAATAGCCAATGCCACCGCTAATGATGAGCCCGGTGATGATCACCCAAAGCCATCCCATCAAACTGTGGCCCTCATTGGAGATGGCCATTTTTTTCCGGTCCTCAAGGCCCAAAAGTTCGCGTGCAGTCTTTTTTCTGGCGGCGTCTTTTTGCGCATTTCGCTTAACGGCCGCGATTTTACGGGCAATTTTTTCCTCACGAGTTTTCTGGGCAACATCGGCCGCAATAGGATTCATGGAAAACCCCTCCCGGTAGGGTTCATCGGGTGATGGTAGTTCGGGGGACTCGGGGTTAAAGTTTCCGGCATTTTGGATTAGTTGATTTCTGGGATTGAGAAACGAATAGGGTATTTGCTCCTGATCAAGCGGAGTGTTTAGATCAATGGTGTCATAGCCCAAGCTTTTGCTGAGCATTTTCTGGAGCTCCGCGATTTCGGAGTTTTTTCGAGACCTTCGCTCCTCTTGAAAAGGAGGGAGAGGTTTTTGGGCGATAGGCACTGGTAACTGGTATGCGACGGCACTTGTTTCGGGTTCAACCCCGTCACGAGCGCTGGAGGACTCCTCTTCGTAGGTTTCGTGGTCCCAAACTTCAATAAAGCTGCTCAGTTTGGTAAGAAATCCCATTTCGACCCGGTAAGGGTTGCTAATTAACTGTTGCCTCGTGGTGTTGATGAACTTCACCAGTCCATCAGGCGTATCTTCAAAGTCCAGTTCGAAAGGTTGATCCCAAGAGAATTTTTTTCCGGAAAGCATCAATCCGACCAGGGGAAGTAATACGGCGGTTCGGCGGATATGTGGATTCTCCTTGGCCAGTTCAAAGGCCATTCGCTTGAGACTGTCAGGCAAATAGACGCCTTCGATCAGGCTCATCATGGTTTGATGGAGTCGGAGCCGAAACGGCACCCGTGACCAGAAATCAGAACCTTCGGTAGTAAGTGCCTCGACGAAATCTGCGGGATTTCGGGTGCCCAGGTTCACATAGACATTTTGTTCGGGCAGCCACCACACTGGCGCTGCGGTGGAGGAGGCCTCTAGTCCATCCAGCGCCGAGGAAAGCCGTGTGGCCATGCCCACAGTGTGTTCTATATCCTGGGGGCCAATTTCGCGAACCAGTCGCTGTAGATGAAGGCCATTGGCCAGTTCTTCTGTAATGAGGGTGAGGGCTTTGTTTTCCGCAACTCCATATACTGCCAGTTGATTGGCAAAATTCTTTCCCTTGCGGCGGATGGCGAGCCAGTGTTGTTCCATCCATCCATTTCGCGGAATGGTTGCGATCCCGGGGGTGAATTGAATGACGCTCTCTAGATCGTCGGTTCGAGTTTCAACCGTGTAGGTTGATTCAGCCTCAGGCTGGGCTATCAATCCGAGCGTGGGGATATCCTGTGCATTGGCCAGATTGGGAAGTTCAGAAATGATCCATTTGCGGATTTGTGATCGCGGGAAATTTCCAACGGGGTGTGTGGTCCTTTCGTAGGCGATCTTTCGGATTTCGTCAAAAAAGCGCTCCTCAACTTCTCCCGGTGCGCTGTCAAAGGATTCGATGACCGTATCCTGAAAGGTCTGGGGCAGGTCGCTAAACTGCCGAGGTAGTGATTCCATGGTAAAATCCCGAATTGGAATTCCAGAAATAAGAGACAAGAAAGACTGCCCCAAAAAGTAATCCGGCCCTCTTTCAACCACCAAGTTGCCCGGTTTAGTCCAGGCCGTGAATTCTGTGAAATGTAATTCAACCCGATTGGTTGCCATGTTTCGGACTACCTGCAAATTCCGGTTTGAAAACCGGACAATCGACATCGGGACTGCCTCCTTTTCACCGGTAATCAAATCAATGAAGGGTAAAAGCCATTTGGCGGCGAGTTGGGGAGACTGAGCGCCCTCCCGGCTCAAGTAACCTGGCAAATCCTCACCATC
>JBGSJM010000021.1:0-11658 GCA_041742015.1 Verrucomicrobiales bacterium
CGCAAAGATTAAGAAGGCGTTGATCCAATCGCCTCCCGCTCTGCATGGCCAATCATCCAACACCGTGCTGCTTCCGGGAGGCGGGAAAATGACCGTGGAAGTGGAGTCCGTGATCAAAGTCGGAGGAATGGGGAACCTAAAAATCACCTCAGATCGGTCGATTTTTCTTTATGTGTTACACCGGGGGGCAGGGACCGAAGTCACGCAGTTTTTCCCGAATGCAGCGCTGCAAAATAATCGGATCGAGTCTTCGGGTCCGGAAGTCACCAAGACCATTTCATTTCAGACCAGCCCACCAGCAGGCCCGGAGTTTTTTGAGATCTATGCCTCAAGCGCTCCCATATCAGTTAACATCCCCGGGACGAGAGCCGGAAATTTCACTACCTTTGACCGGTCTAAATTTTTCGATACGAGAGGGATCGCCACCGCATTGTCCGCCACGGATACCACCAAGAAAAAATCAGATATTCCTGATTCGTTAACCAAGGCCAGGGTGGGTTATCTTTTAAAAGACTAATAAAGTTTCAGGGAATGTTTATGTGAGAATTATGAAAATGAAAAAACAATATGTCACCTTGCTGGTCCTGATCGCGACGCTGGTGGGACACGTGCAAAGCCAGGAAAATCCTCTGGTCAAAAAAATCGGGGGAAATGAACTGGAACGCAAAGAGGCAGAGGCCACTGCGGCAGCTGTTAAGGCAAACCCGGCTACAACGAAAAATCGGGGTTTTGGAACACGTGGAATCAGCCAGGGCACTCAAACACCTCCACCAGTAATCATTCCACCCAAAGTGGAGGGCAAAAAGCGAGCGGTGATTTTTACGAGCAGTGGAATCCAGAGTGCTTCAACCCGCGGAATCGCCCAAGCCATCAGCGCGACGGATTCCGTCAATCCTGCCAATCCAGCAAACCAAGTGGTCGCAGTCAACCAAATTGTCGCTCCAGCTTCGAACCCCTACAGCAAACAAGGTGAACTCGCCGCACAATCCGGCGAAACCGCCTACCAAATGACCTATACTGTGGATCCGACGTCCGAATTAAAAGGGGAAATCAAATTTACCAAGGGGACGACAGAAATCGCGGATGCAGGCTCCGTCAATTTCCTGACTCAACTGGCGGATGCCATCAACAACCCAAAGCTCAACGGATTCAAGTTTGTCATCGAAGGTCATGCCTCGGCGGAAGGCAGTGCGGAAGCCAATCAAGCTCTTTCCCAGGCCCGCGCCAACGCCATCTTTGATTTTTTGACATCCGGGAATTATCGGGTTGATGGGCGGCGTCTCCTGCCAGTGGGCTACGGAGAGAGTGAGGCCCGGTTTTCGCCAGCCGCCGGGGATATTGCCCTTTCCCAGGACCGCCGGGTTATGATTTATAAACTGGAGGATTGAAAAACGTCTTTCAGTCGGAGGTCGCAATGAATAACGCTTTGCCGAAAGGGCTGACTGGGCTGCGTTCTCTTTCCGACCTGACAGGGTACAGCCCTCCATTGTCCCCTGTACATTCGAGGAGTGTACAGGATACAATTTGTCACGGCATATTCTCATTTCTGCTCGCCATGATGGTGCCCGAAAGCGCCCGGGCCCAGGCAGGGGCGGCCATGGACGTTGCCACCCTAGAGAGACGCTCACTTGACATGATCGAGGCAGGCACGCCGGAGCGTGCCCATAAGGCCGCTCTTCTTATCGTTCAGGCCAAGCGGGAGGAATTGCGGAAAACACTCCCGCCTCTTGACGAGGCGGGCCGTCTGGATTTCATGCGTCGGCTGCGACCCTACGATATCGCCGCCAGCGTGGGGGCTGGCCGGGCGGTCGCTCAGGGAGCCCTTTTGGCCAAAGGCGTGGTGCTGGAGAGCCTCATCGAGGACCGACGCGCCGCCCGGTTGCTTGGCAAAGATGTCGCAAGCTTGCGAGACTTGACCGACCCAGGGGAAAGAACTTTTTCGTGGCGTTTTTTGACAATCAATGTGGACGAGGTTCTAGCGAAAATGCCCCGGGAAATGGCACTCATCGAGCTGGTTCACTACCGGCGCCACGCCAGGGGTGAACCGGTGGCCGACTGGTATGGGGCGGCGATCCTGCGGCCCGGGGTGGAGCCTGTCTTCGTCCCTGCGGGTCCAGCAAAGGTGATTGATGCTGAGGTGCGCGACTACCGGTCGGCGATTGAAGCGGTGGCGGAAGGAGTCATTGACGACCAGGTCGTGGAGGGAAGCAGCCGACGACTGCATGACTGGCTGGCGGCAAAATGGTATCCGCACCTGAAAGGGGTACAGCAGATTGTGATCTGTCCGGACGGGATACTCAATTTTATTCCCTTTAGCACCCTGCTGGATGGTCCTCTGCTGAATGGGAAGGGGAAATTGCTTGCTGAAAAAGGCACAATCTACTACGCAAGTAGTGGCCGGGACCTTGTGGCTAAGTCTTTGGCTGAAGTGGTGCCCGAGGCCCCGGTGATCTTTGCGGTCTCGGAGTTCGGCGGAAGTGGCAAGGAAGCTGGGCCAGAGACGGCGGGCTTGGCCGCCATAGAGTTTGGAGCACTTATTGGAACCAGGGAGGAGGCAGAAAAAGTGGCCCATCTACTCAGTGATGTTCGCAGAAAAAACAAGCCTCCCATTGTACGGTTGGAACGGGAGGTGACGGAAGCGGCTCTGCGCAACCTGAAATCTCCGGAAATTCTACACCTTGCCACACATGGATTTTTCCTGGAAGAAGTAAAAGGCGAAAAAATGTCCCTATCCGGCCTGGCGCTGAGCAAGGCACAGGGCACTGTGGAACGCCTCCGCCGGGGCATAAAGCCCGATCCGGATAATGACGACATCCTATTCGCCGAGGAAGCCGGGGAACTGGATCTGCGAGGCACTGAACTGGTGACGCTTAGCGCCTGCCAAACGGCGGTTGGCGTGATCGAGCCGGGCGAAGGCGTCATGGGGCTGCGGCGTGCCCTGGTGCAAGCTGGGGCGCGCAATGTCTTGATGACCCTGTGGAATATTGCTGATGGTGGACCAACCGTGGAGTTTATGGAGACCTTTTACCAGCATTATCTAAAGACAGGAAACGCACCGCTGGCACTGAGCGAAGTGCAGCGGGAGATCCTGACCCGGCTGCAACAGCGAGAATATGGACTCGCGGAGGCGATCTACCTGGCCGGGGGCTTCGTGTTGAGCGCCCAAGCCACAAGAACGGCGGATCCCTTTGCAGATGGAACAACGGCTGACTTGGCCGTCCTTAAGGTCAAACTGGAGGAAAACCGTAAACTGAGGGAGGAGACCGCGCGAAATGCCACAATGGCGTTCCACAAGGCACAGGAATTCTCCAACACATTAGGCATGACCTTCATTACCGTGGATGGAACTCGCGTCCTGTGGTGCGAGCACGAGACCCGAGTTTCGGACTACGCGGCTTACGCCACCGGGAGCCCCGGTGTAAACTTGGAATGGAAGGACTACGAACACAAGGGCCACATGCAAACCCCTGACCACCCAGTGATCAACGTAACTTGGGGGGATGCCATGGCATTCTGTGCGTGGCTGAGCCAAAAGGAAGGCCGCACCTACCGCCTACCCACCGACCACGAATGGAGCATCGCCGTGGGGATTGGCAACCTGGAGGATGCCAAGTTGAGCCCACAGGAGAAAAACAGTAAAGTCTCTGGTTATCCTTGGGGCCAGGAGTGGCCACCACCAACTGGGTATGGTAATTTTTCAGGCAGTGAATCTGCGGCCTTTGAGGCGAAAATCGTGAGAGATGAAAAATTCGAGCGAAGATATGCTCGAGGTTATACTGATCAGCATCCTTTTACGGCCCCGGTAAAATGCTATCAGTCTACCAATGGACTCTTTGATCTCTCTGGAAATGTCAAGGAGTGGTGCCAAGATTGGTATAATTCCGTCCAGTCCGAACGTATTTTGCGGGGCGGTTGTTGGTATGATGATCTTGATTCCACTCTCAGGTCATCGTTCCGCTACCACATCACACCGTCGTATCGCAACAAGGGCGTAGGGTTTCGAGTAGTGTGTGAGCTTGGGGCTAAATCGGAATGAACAGAACGCAAATTCCACCGAGATTATCCCCCTTTTCCAAGACCGCGTGTTTTTGACCTTTAAACTGGAGGATTGATCAAAGCCTCACAATCGAACGGTTGCATTTTGCTTCGGATTTCCTAGACTGCGCAATGAATCCTGCGCTTTCTACGATCCTTGAAGAAGCCCTTTCCAATGGGCAGATAAAATCGTCCACTTACGACAACATCCGTGAATTTCTGCAAAATGCGGTGAATCCCAGATACGAGATGGTTGTAACCGAACTGGCGGAGGGGGAATTCTGGAAAGAATTGGACGACCGATTTTTCAAAAAACTCGCCTTTGGAACCGGCGGATTGCGAGGAAGGACCATCGGCGAAATCGTGACGCCATCAGAAATGGGCTTAGCCACGGAAGGCGACCGCCCGGAATACCCCTGTGTGGGAACCTATGCGTTGAATTACTACAACATCACCCGGGCGACTTTGGGCCTGGTGCGCCACCTTATCGCCAATCGCACGGGAAAGGAAAAACCTTCGCTGGCCCTGGCTCGAGACCCCCGCCATTTCGGAAAAGAATTTGCAGAATGCGTCACCCGGGTCGCCACCGAAAATGGCGTTGATGTCCATCTTTTCACTGAACCCCGCTCCACACCACATTTGAGTTTTGCGGTAAGGCACCTGGGGTCCACGGCTGGAATCGTCCTCACCGCGAGCCACAACCCGCCCCACGACAACGGCTACAAGGTTTACGGCAGTGACGGTGCTCAGATTGTCGAGCCGGATGCCAGCCAAATCATCAACCTGGTGAATTCGATTTCTGGGGAAACTTACGACAAACTTCCGGAAACAGAGCGAGGCAGGGTTTTTGAAATCAAAGACGAGTTGGACGAACCCTATCTGGCACGGCTCGAAACCCTGCTGCTCGATCCGAAAATGGTAAAAAACCAGACGGATCTGAAAATCGTCTTCACCAATCTACACGGCACCGGGGGGACGATTTCACCCGCTTTGCTGCGTCGCCTCGGCTTTCAATGCGACACCGTTGCGGCACAGGACGTTCAAGATGGCTGGTTTCCGACGGTGGAATCTCCCAACCCCGAAAACGCCGAAGCCCTGGCCATGGCGATCGCCCAGGCTGAGGCAACCAACGCAGATTTGGTGATCGGCACCGATCCCGACTGTGACCGGATGGCGGTGGCTGTGCGCGATGCCAGCGGTAAAATGACCCTGCTCACTGGAAACCAGATCGGTTCGCTGATGGGCTACTACCGACTAAAGGTTCTTACTGAGAATGGAACCATTAACCCTGCGAACCGGGACCATGCGGTGCTCGTAAAAACCTTTGTGACCACCGAATTACAAACCGCGATTGCTAGATCATTTGGCGTCGGAGTGGTTAATACCCTGACGGGTTTCAAGTATATCGGGGCCAAACTCCGCAAGTATGAAAACGATCTCCTCGCCAAGGTTCAGGTCAACTACCGGCAGTTAAGTGATGCTGAGACCCGGTCACTGCGTCTGCAACACTCGAAATTTTTTGTGTTCGGTGGTGAGGAAAGTTACGGCTATCTCGGAGCGGATTTTTTGAGAGACAAAGACGGCAACGGAGCCGTCGCCATGTTCGCCGAAGTCTGTGCCTACGCAGCCTCCCAGGGAATCACTGCGGTCGAACTACTAGATCAACTCTACTGCGCACACGGGATGTTCCTGGAGGGGCAACACGCCGAAACTCTCTCTGGTGCTGATGGTGCGGAAAAAATCCAAAAACTCGCCCGGGACTACAGCAAAAATCCCCCTGTGGAAGTTGATGGTTCCGCTGTCACCCGGTTCCGGGATTTTGGCAACCGCGACTACTTTGATGAAGAAGGTGATAAAATCCCCAAAGAGCAAATGATCTTTGTGGAAATGGCTGACGGACGTGCCTTTGCGGTGCGCCCATCTGGAACCGAACCAAAAATCAAATTCTATATCTATGTAAGACCAGTGGCGGCAACCACCATTGCCCCGGAGAAATTGGTAGATACCAAGGCTAAAGCCCGTCAATCCTTCGACTCTCTCAAAACCTGGATCATCAGCGACATGAATTCCCGATTGAATTCGTAACGATGCTCCAAAAGCTGATCAAATTCTGGCCATGGCTGGCTGCGATCCTCAGCGGACTCCTGCTGGCACTTTGTTATGCCCCTTGGGAGTATGGAGATCTGGTGTGGGTCTGGTCATGGCCATTACTGGCGGCACTCTGGTTTTCGAAGCCAAAGTCGCAGAGCTTGAAATCCACCGTGGTGAGAAGTTTTCTCCTCGGCTATTTATGTGGTTTTGTTTTTTTTCTATTCAGCGTGCAATGGCTCTTTCACCTCTGGAAGGTGGTGAACGTCAAAGCCGCGGGCTTTGCAGCGGTCGGGGGGATGTCGATCTACCTCGCGATTTACATCGCCCTGTTTAGTGTCTTTGCGGCTACGGTTGGCAGGCTGGTCCTTCCATCGGTAGAGAAAGTATTATCCCATACCAAGGAAAAAATTGGACCGTTTCCCAATATATTTAACCCATCAACCAGCAAAGACCTTTTCGGCCAGAGTTTTGTGGTATTAAAAGCCGCCTTTCTCAACGGGGCCTGCTGGTGCGGATTGGAATGGCTCCGTGGTGTTGTATTTACTGGCTTCCCCTGGAACAGCCAGGCAGTCGCGTTAAAGAACCACCTCATGCTGGTTCAATTCGCTGATACCATCGGCATGATGGGGTATGGTTTTGTCACCATCTTTTGCGGGGTAATTGGATTTGCCACGATTCTACGATTTACCCGCGAAATCCGAAATCAACAAGCGATGAGGCCTCACCTGGATTTTTCAATAGGGGTATCCGTTGTCGTTATTTTATTCCTCTATGGATTCTCGAAAGTCACTGAGCCCCAGCCGGAAAAGACGGCTGATTTAAACGTGCGGCTCATTCAGATGAATACCGCCAACGAGGAGAAACACAGTCCTGACGTAAAGGTGAGGCAAAATATCATCTGGGAGTATATGAATTTAAGCAGGGTCTTTCTGGACACCGGAAAATACGATCTCATGATCTGGCCTGAAACAGCGATTCCCACGGTGTTCAGTTGGAAATCGACCTTTGAATTTTTGAATCAAGAAATCCTCAAGGGAGAGGATTTTTATCTGCTGATGGGGATCGAAGATATCGATGTGGAGCGGCGCAGCTTTAATACGATCACTTTGATGAAGGAAAAAGCAGAGAATTTCCAGATGTATTCGAAAATTCACCTCGTCCCTTTTGGTGAATTTGTTCCCGGACGAAACTGGAAATTACCGATCTTCAAATGGATCCTGGGCAGCACGATTTCCGAGGATTTCAGTAGGGGCACCAGTTATGAAAATCTAATCTTGGAAAAAGACGGGCATAAAATCGGCATCATGCCCCTGATCTGTTTCGAAGACACCGTGGCCAGTCATGCCCGCAAGTTTGTCAGGGACAGCCCGCAATTGATGATCAATGTCACCAATGACGGCTGGTTTTACGACAGTGCAGCTTCTCGCCAGCATTTTGCGACCGCTTTGTTCCGCTGCATCGAACTGAGACGCCCCATGATTCGCGCTGCCAACTCGGGTGTCAGCGGTTTTATCGATGAAAGAGGCAGTGTTTACGACCGTAATTCCCTCGAAAAGTACCCGCGAATCATTCAGGATGAGGCAACCGGAAATACCTTTATCCGGGGAAGCATCGCCAGCACTTTGAAAGTTGACCTTAATCCCCCGATGACGATCTACGCCCGGATTGGTGATGCTTTTTCGATTTCCATGGGGTTGATCGCCCTGAGTACCTTTGCTTTCTGGATTTTCAGAACAAGCGGACTGTTGGATCAATGGAAATTCTCCCGTAGAGTATCGAAAAGCGGGTGATTTACCGAAAGTTTTCGGCCATCAAAGTCCGAAATCGGGTGCAGTCCCCGGAGACTCGAAGTCAGAAAGGCAAATTCCACCTCATCCGGCAGCGGCAATGGAATATTTCGTTCCTCCAACGGTATCTGGTCAGCTCTGCACAACTCCAGCACCCGGCGTCTCGCGATGCCGGGAAGGCAGCCGGAACTAAGTGGAGGCGTTGCGATCATCCCATCAATTATCACAAACACATTCGTCGTGGCACCTTCGCAAAGATTCCCAGTTGTGTTGGCAAAGATAGCTTCGTCGCCCCCACGGTCCCTGGCGTATTGCAGCGCAGCAAGACTCTCCCCATAACTGGTTGATTTGATCCCTGCGAGCGCCCCCCTTTCATTTCGAGTAAATGGAACTGTCACCACCCGGGCACTTGCCGGATAGACCGGAAGCGGCTCTGTCGTCATCAAAAGAGTGGATCTTGCGGAATCACCACCAGTGAGGGTAATCCTCAAACGGGCATCTACTACCTGGTTTTTCTCGATGAGACTGGTGACGCCGCCCATCAATTCCGACTTGGTCGGCAGGGATAACCCAAGTTTTTCCGCTGCGGGATAGAACCTCTCCAGATGATACTCCACTGTTAAAGTCCTACCATTGATCACACGCAGAGTCTCAAACAAACCATGACCGAGAAGGAAGCCGCGATCTCCGCATGCAATCGTAGCCTCGTCTAAAGGGAGCAAAACCCCGTTAAGGTAAACAAAACTATCCAGCATTCAACAGGGTACAATCCAGAACCTAACAGGGTACAGTCAAACAAGAACTATTGCTTCTTGGCCACCATCCGGAAGATTTTTCCCCGCCAGCAAAGAACCAAAGGCTCTCCATTTTCATCCGGATAGAAGCCGCTTGGCTGTGCCACGGGTTCAGCGACATTCTTCGGTGCATGAATGACCGCATTGGTGGTTTGACCGGTTTCTGGAGCGTAATGAAGAGCCCACATATTTCCAAAACGCCAGTCTCCATAGATAAAACGACCATCCAACCCAGAAATGGCTTTTCCATGATAGACAAATCCACCTGTGACGCTCATACCGCCGGTGGGAGAGCGGTCATACTGATGAATCGGATCGATAAAAACGGCATCTTTCGGCTTTTTGTTGGTTTCGCCAATCGCTTCCATTAATTTTTCCCGTTTCGCGAAATCCCCTGCTCCCTCACGGAATTCCCAGCCATAGTTTCCACCCTTTTTGATGATGTTGATTTCCTCCCAAAGATCCTGCCCCACGTCTGCGAGGTAAAACAGCCCGGTCTTCTGATCAAAAGCTGATCCCCACGGATTTCTGAGACCGTATGCCCAAATTTCTGGACAGGTTGCCGGTTCATTGAGAAATGGGTTATCCACTGGAATACCATATTCCCGCCCGGCGGACTTGGAGTTGACATCGATCCGGAGAACCTTCCCGTTCCATAATGTCTTATTCGGGGCCATCATAAAGACGCCGTTTCTGCGGCCACCATCTCCAACGGTTATGTAGAGATAACCGTCCTCTGGATTAAACAAGAGATTTCCCGAGTTATGATTCCAATCAGGTTGCTGAATTTCCAGCAAAATCCGCTCAGTGGCGGGATCCGCTTTGTCAGGATCTTGTTTGGAAACGACGAACTCACTGAGTACTGTCCGTTTAGGTCCTTGTTTTGAATAGTAAACGTAAAATTTCCCATTCTCCTTGTATTTCGGATGAAAGGTAAAACCAAGCAGACCTTCTTCAAAGGCTTTTTCGATAACCATAAACCCATCTGCCAAGTCCAGGAAAACTTTGGCTTCGGAAGCATTTTCGTCGCTTGGTAGTATGAGGATTTTGCCGGTTTGCTGAGCCAGGAAACGACGATTGGACTCGTCTCCTGGAATTTGCAAAGTAACGGGACGTTCCATTTTTAAGTTCGAATAAACCGGTTCCAATTCCACTTCTGGGCTGGAACTGGCCAACATGGGGACCATGGCTAGGATGATCCCAGCCACGGTTGAAAATGATAGAACCCTCATCACCTAATTTACTTGGAGTTGACCTTTGGCTGATGCAGCCTGAAATGCTTCCATCGCCGCAACAGCTTTTCGATAAGAATTCCCAAGGTGTTTACGCATTGCGTCCGCTGCTTCCGTTGATTTGCCGGATTTCAAAATCAGAAGAATTTCTTTGTGATCATCAATTGGCTTATCAACCCGGACCTTTGATTTCTCCTCGATAATTTCCATCATCATTTGGATGAGGTTGCTGTAACGCGAGATTTCAGCAGCCAGACTCAAATTTCCAGAAGACATGGCGATGTAGTTGTGAAGCTTTTGATCGCGTTCCCAATAACCCTTGCTATCTTTTGCATCAATTGGTTCGCCGAATTCTTCGATTAGTTTAGAAATTTCCTCTGTGTCGATTTTGGAGGCAGCAAGCCGAGATGCTTCAGCTTCAAGGAGCGATCTTACGGCGTAAATATTGCCCAACTCATTTGGTCCAAAAGACTGTATCACGGCCCCGCAATTGCGTCGAATCTGAAGTAGCCCGAGTCCTTGCAGTTCAAAAAGGGCTTCCCGAACCGGAGTTCGGCTTACGCTAAAGCGCTCACACGCTTCCGCTTCGGTGAGGCGACTGGCAGTTTGCCATTTACCCTCAAGTAGCTCGGCCAGGAGCCCTCGAACCACTTTGGTTTTGTTGGCCTGGCTCTTAACATCTTCACTGTTTGTTTTTTTGGACGGGTCAGTCATGTTCGGTTTCAATTTACTGGTTTGTTTATTTTTGAAGTTCTAAGGTTGGTAAAATCGACCCAAATAATCAACTATTTTTGTTTTTAACTCTGAAGGATCAATCTCACCATCATGGCGAAAAATGATTTCACCTTTTGGGGCGATCAGGATCGAATACGGATTGAGTCCCTGCCACTTAGGGTCCAAAGCAGCGGCCAGATCATCAGTCCCTCCGTCAAAAATAAAGTTGTTGGTCATGCGGCCCTCCTCTCTGACAGATTCTTCCGTCAATTTTGGCATCGCCACATGGTTTCTCTGAAGCATTTTTTGGACTGCTTTTTGCTGAGCAGGACGATCAGTGGAAATGGTTATCAATTCAAAATCGCGGGTTTCAAACTGCCTTGCAATCTCAACCAAAGCCGGCAATTCTTCAATGCAAGGGCCACAGGTAATCGACCAAAGATTAACAAGTCGAAGCTTTTCAGAAGCATTTTTTGCGAGGGCACGGACCCCATTGGCGTCAATCAACTCCACAGTGACCGGACGTTGTTTAAATTCAGCTTCGAAATTGGCGACAGCCTCTTTTTTGTCTGCCCACTTGGTGGAGCACCCGTGGGGCCTGGTGGTAGCAACTGGGACCGGGGTGCCAGTCAAGAGCGCTTCAATGGCATTTCTGGCGTCGTGAGCTTTGATCAGACTTGTGTCAGCGTATTTTGAGTCATCAACTCTGCCCGAATATTGCAGCCGCCGTGCCTTATCGAAAATGAAAATGTGAGGAGTGGCAAGGGCACCATACGCCAGGCTGACTTGCTGGGTTTCACCATCAAAAAGGTACGGGAAATTGAAGCCCCTCTGGTTGGCGTGAAGTTTCATATCTTCAAGAGTATCGCCGTAAACAGAGTAGCCCAACTCGTTGATTCGAATCGCTCCGGGTGAATTGGGAGAAATCGCCACGAGCTGAAACGATTTCCCTTTGTAATCATCAACCATCTGAATCACCCTTGATTCAACAGCCTGAGCGCTCGG
>JBGSJM010000022.1:0-4847 GCA_041742015.1 Verrucomicrobiales bacterium
CTCATCACAATAACTGTGACCGCCAATAAAGAGTAAATTAAAGACTTTACCATGAGTTTGATTTGCATAAAGATTGAATTAAAAGGTATCTTCAAAAATTACCTTGTCACCGGCGTCAATACTGATACCTCGGCTAACAGATCCTTTCACAACATCACAAACGCAAACATTATCTTGAATATTTAGAATCCTAAGGCGAGCTATTCTGACATTCCCACGCTTGACAAGAAGAGCAGAATTAGGTTCCACACCATGAACCCGCCCAGCATTGACCATCACAAATCCCCAATCCCCGTTAACAGCAATCACAGTGGCTTCCAAACCTCCCAGCATTATTTTCTGACGGCGCGCCAATTGATATTCCTCCTCTTCGCCTACCTTGCCCATCTCGATTTGTTTCTTCGCCAAAACTCCCTGCAACTTGGTATCGATAGAACTGATAGCGTTCTGGTTTGAAGTAAGGCTGTCCTGAAGCATCGTCAGTTCCATTCTGATTTCATCAGGGGTCCGAATCTTGCCGTCAGGGAACACTTTCCGAACTGCCATATCAATCTCCTGCTGCTCGACCTCAATCTGCTTCAGACTATTTCTCTGATCATCCACCTTGCGCTGGGCAATCTTCAAAGCCTGCTGAACCTCGTCCACCGCAGCAGATGCCTGATTTTTCATGTCTTTGGCCTGCGACTCAGTTTCCTTTAGAGCATCCCTCTTGTCTTCGGTTTCTCCCAACTCCTGGGTAACAAGTCTCACCTGGTCCTTGGTGTCTTTCAACGACCGAATCGTATCTGCCAGAGTTTTCTTGTTCATAAGGCCGATTACAATCGCTCCGGCCATACAAATCATAGAAAGGATTAAAATTAGCTTTTTCATGAGTGTTCCGTAATTTTCTTTTTAATTTCCGAACGGGTCTGGCTCCGTTTTAGCAGGTGGAGTTGGAGTCGTTGTTCCACCAAATGGATCTGGTTCCATGGCGGCAGGCGGAGTCGCGGCAGGTGCTCCACCAAATGGATCTGGTGCCATGTTTGCAGGCGGAGCCGAAGCAGGTGCTCCCCCAAATGGATCTGGTGCAGCTCCACCTGGTTGTGGAGCAGGAGCTGGCGTCGCATTATCTGGAGTTGGAGCAGGTCCCTGAGTGGCCCCGGGAGGTAACGCAATAGTTGTTGTCTTTACAGCTTTCACAACCACATCTCCAGGGAGAACGGATTGACCAACCTGCAATGAACCGGGAATGATGTCAGCCACAGATTGGTTAGCCTCAACCTGGGTCACCAGAAGTTTGCAAAGGAAACTTCCACGGCGGTAAACGTCCAATTGGGCATTGTGCACAACTCCCTGATCATTTCCACCATTGACCACCACAAATCCCCATTTGTTGTAGGCTTTGGCAATGGTTGTTTCAAAATCACCACGAATAACACCAGCTTCCTGATCTTTCTTTAAAGCGCTCAATTCCGCAGCAACTTTAGCTAAATTTTCGATTTCTTTGTCGTTTTGCTCGAGTTCTGCTTCCTTCTTGACTTTAAGGATTTCGGTTTCCTCAATCTCAGTGCGGGTTTCAGCCATTTGACTACGAATTGACTCGATATCGTGGAAGTCTTTAATCAGCAAACGGGCTCGACCCAGCTTTTCATCGGCCACTTTTACCTGGGTTTCGAGTAATTTTAGCTCCGAATCAGCCTGGACAACCTTGTTGTCGAAATCGATCTTCTGAGTGGCTAGTTTTTCAGTCTCATCCTGAAGTGCCATGATGGACTGATTATAGGAAACGATCTCCTCTTTCGCATCGGAAAGATCCTTTTGGCGAGCGACAAGAGTATCCTTTTCCTTGCCCAATTCTTTCGACTTTTGTTCAGCGACAGTCTTGTTCTGCCAGCTAAAATAGCTTGCTCCAACAAGTAAAACCGCTGCAATTACTGCTAAAATCTTCCACATGAGTCTGGTCGGTTAAAAGAATGAGGTGTTTTTCAAAACTAAACTCCAGACTAGCGAGTCAGCTTCGCGAAAACAACAAAAATCTTTTCATCTAGCCTACTTTTAAAATCTTTGCCCCAACCTGACAAGCAGGAAAGTCATTATTCAGCTTTTTTTATTGCCTCGCATTTATTAAGTATCCTCAAATATGGCGCTCCCATCGGGGGAAGCGGCATTCTCACATCAAACCACTTTCCCAAATATTTTTTAGATAATTTTAAGATCTGTTTAGATTCAAGAGACGTAAAAACTCTCATTTCCACCAAATATCTGGTGATGGGATAGTGAATCGAACCAATTTCCTCCAAATCAGCTAACGTTTGAGGCTCAAATTCAGGCAATTTCCATAACCCTTTCCGCCGGGAGCCCGTTTCCTGAGTTAGAAACACTTTTTCACCTTCCTTAAGCAACAGAACATATTCGCTTTTGCGGGTAATTTCCACTTTCGTTTTTTTGATGGGCAATAGATGAGCCACCGGATCATTCTTGGACTGACACCATTCCGATACCGGACACTTTCCACAGGAAGGACTGCCCTTGGTGCAGATTGTCTGTCCAAGTTCCATTATTGCAGAATTGTAAATCCGTGGATTGGACAACGACGTCAATGCCTCAGCACGATTCCACAATTGTTTTTTCACCGGCGTGGTGTCAACCGGTTCCAAAATTTTAAAAACCCGCGTCAATACTCGAATCACATTGCCATCCACCACCGGGGTAGGAAGATTAAAAGCAAAACTGCATACCGCCCCCGCAGTGTAGGGACCAACACCGGGAAGCTTGGCCACTCCCGACGGACTATTTGGGAATATACCTCCCAACTCCCGGGTGATAAAAATGGCGGCTTTCTGGAGATTCCGGCCCCGGTTATAATAGCCCAACCCTTCCCAGGCCTTGAGAACCTGTTCTTCACTCGCTCCCGCCAGGGTCTCAAGATCCGAAAACTTGGTCATCCAATCTTCAAAATAGCGTCGGTCCAAAACGGTCTTAATCTGAGTCTGTTGGAGCATGATTTCAGAGACCAGAATGGCATAGGGATCATTGGTGTCGCGCCATGGATAGGATTTCCCATGTTTCTCAAACCAGACGATTAGAGCCCTTTGCCATCCAGAAATCGCTTCTAATGAAGAAAATATGTCGATCATTGTGTCTTTTCCCTGTAGCTTGTAGTCGAAAGACCATGAAATAAATAACTCGTTGGCACCAAAAAAAGTTTGCCGAATGGGTTCAAGCGTTCAAATAATGCGCCTTTCACCTCAAATTAAACCAAACATACATAAAAATGTCCACCGTTACAAAACGAGATCTAGTTATTAAAGTCAGCGAAAAAATTGACATGACCCAACAGCAAGTGTTTGACGTCATCCAACTTTTTATTGATGAAATTACCGACTGTCTTGGAGAAGGAGATGATGTTGTCTTGAGAAATTTTGGATCATTCCAAATCACGACAACCAAGCCCAAAATCGGTCGCAACCCCAAAAAGCCAGAAACCCCGGTTGAAATTCCGGCACGCTCAATTGTAAAATTCAAGCCAGGCAAAGAAATGAAAGAGCGGGTTGCTGAAAAAATGGCACCTTGACCAGATCCTGGCGGTTTTTGAAGGGCGCCGATTCCGGTGCCCTTCTAATTTCCAGATTCACACAGCTCCGGGAACCGATCCAGAGTTCTTAATCCACAAAATCTCCCTCAGTTCCCGTTTGCTTTAGAATGGCCGTGACGCTGCGGATAGTTGTGTTTGTTCAGCCAAATTCAGAGCCAGAAATTGCGCACATGTTTTTCAATCCCGAAAATCTGGCATTTCTAAACTGTGAACTTGGTATAGTAATTACCACTTGCGCATTCCATTTTCTCCTAGATCATAGGACGCCTTTAGCTTGAGGAAACTCAGACTGGGAAAACCAACCATTACAACCGGCATCAATTATGGCAAAAAAAGAGACGGAAAAAAAAGGTCCTACCAGAAAATACGTCCGAAAAAAGGATCGTAATGACTCGTCTATTGATCGCAAAGAACTAGACGCGAGCACCACAGGGGAAACGGAAGAGAATGAATCCAGTGAAGAAAAAACATCTTCAAAAATTTTCAGAGCCACCAAAAAAAATGCTACGAACCCAGAGGTAAAAAAAGTACTAGTGACAGAAAAATTACCAACCCAATCAAATCCTGATTTGAATACTCCAACATCATCCAACAGCGTTAAGTCCAAGAAACTACCTGCAGCCTTCCTGAAGAAACAACAACAGTATTTGCTCGATCTCCGGGACAACCTTGTCGACCAGATGGCCGGCGTCGCCCGTGACAATCTCCGTGGGGGTGGCGAAGACGGCTCCGCTTTTGGAATGCATCAAGCTGATGCAGGAAGCGATTCTTATGATCGCGACTTTGCCCTTAACCTACTTTCTCAGGAAAAAGATGCTCTCTATGAGATCGATGAAGCTCTAAAGCGAATCGAAGCGGGCACCTACGGATATTGTGACGATTCAGGGGAAGCGATTCCAATTGCCCGACTCGAGGCCATGCCTTTTGCCCGCCGCACGGTTGCCTGTCAGGAAAAATTTGATTTGCAACAAAAAATGGGCTACCACCGCCAGCCTGTAACCTCATTGTTTGGGCTCGATGAGAAAGATAAAACCTCGGTCGAATCCTAGCAAAAAGGCACCGAAATCACAGGCTTCAAAATTATTATTTGAATTTTCCAAATCGAAACGTAGTTTTGCCGCCCTTTTATTACCGAAAACATTAAAATTTTATTATGCCACGTGAAGTTATCGTGCTGGAGTGCACAGAGGCAAAAGCAGAGGGAGGTCGCCCCTCCATCTATGTCTCGACGCGGAACAAGAAAAGTCTTCGGACGCCTGGTCGGCGTGACAAG
>JBGSJM010000023.1:0-12976 GCA_041742015.1 Verrucomicrobiales bacterium
GGCCTCATCATCGCATGGATCTTTTGGAAAGTGATCCGCTCAAGCCCCGACGAGCACCCAAAAATTAATTCCGCTGAACTGGCTCTAATTGGCACTCCGAAGGTGGAGAAGCCCCTCAGCGTTGCAGAGCTAAAAAGGGCCCTGCGGAGTTTTGCCAAAAGCCGCAGTCTCTGGTGCATCTCTGCCGCGCAATGCCTGCAGAATCTGGGATGGGGATTCCTCGTAACCTGGCTGCCGACTTACCTCGTCAAAGAACGCGGAGTGGGGGAAATCGAAGGCGGGCAAATGGTCACCTATGTGCTCGCTTTTGGGATGTTCGGGCAGATTGCCGGCGGTTATTATTGCGACTGGGCCACGCGGCGGTTCGGCCTGCGGTTGGGGCGGCTTCTGCCCATGACTAGCGCCATGTTTGTCTGTGCCGCCGCCTATCTGTGTTGTCCCTTTGTTCAATCCACCTGGACTTTGGTGGCCTGTTGCGCTGTGGTATCGTTTTGCACCGACCTGGCCAATCCCGCGCTCTGGTCCTTTATGGGCGATGTCGGTGGCCGCGCCACCGGGGCGGCTGGGGGCTGGGGCAATATGTGGGGAAATTTTGGTGCCAGCGCCGGAGCCATGCTGATTCCCTGGTTGATGAAAATCGGTGGGGGTGATGGCAAAACGCTTGTCTTTTTTACCCTTGCTGTAGCCTTTGTTCTTGCTGGTTTGATCGTCCTGCCGATGGATGCCACCAAAAAACTTCTGCGTGATGAACCTTCGCCGCCTTGATTTGATATTGATTCTTTAAAAGATTAACCATGAAGCATCCACTCGTATCCTACCCACAACTCCTTGACACACCCACTTCGCACCTACCTTTCAGCCCGTGTGTGGTGGTGGGTGATCTTATTTTTGTCTCGGGCCAAGCCTCCGTTGACCAGGCGGGAAACATCGTTAGCGACACCTTTGAAGGCGAGTTTCGCCGAAGCATGGAGAATGTGCGCCTTGTTCTAGAGGCTGCGGGAAGTGATTTTGAGCACGTGGTCCAAACCCGTAATTATGTCCGCGACCCCGCTGATTTGCCGCTCTACAACCAACTTTATCGGGAATACTTTCTTCAACCATGCCCGGCCCGCACAACCATCACCAACTGTCTCCCACCCACCCTGAGATACGAAGTGGAAGTGATTGCGGTTATTCGGCGACAAGACGGTTGCACCAGTCAATAGCGGGAATTGTGTATTCCATGGTTCAGGGTACAGTTCGGGATTGAACAGGGTACAGTTGCGGGTACAGTTGCCACAGATTTACTTTAACTTTTTCCCTTAATCGGATTTTTGATTAGGCCAGTGGATTTTGCGGAGATCTTGATATTCCCCATCGGTGAGCGTTCCGGGCTTGCGATTGCCGGTGCCGGTGGTTCTGGTAAGTTTGTCTCCTAATTCGCCGCGGGTTTTTTCAGCGATCGCGAGCAGCTTTGTCATCACTTCCGGGTTGGTTGCCGAGACGTCTTTTTGCTCGCCGATGTCGCTGGCGAGATGATAAAGCTCTGGGGTGGTAGTGGTTTTATTGTTGTAGTTGATGGGGGTGCCGTCGGAACCACCGGTTTTTCCGGCCATGGTTCGATACTGATGCGGCAGCACGAGTTTCCAATCGTCTGCGATGATGCATTGTAGTTCGTTTTGGTGGTAATAAATGGAGTAGCCGTCGTGGGGATTTGATCCGTTGCCTGAGATCACCGGCCAGATGTCTAGACCATCGATTTTTTTCTCCGGCAGCCGGGCACCGATCAACCCGGCGATGGTGGGTAGTAGATCGATGGTCATTCCAGGCGTGTCGGTAATGGTTCCAGCCGGAATTTTGCCGGGCCAGCGCATGATGCAGGCTTCGCGGATACCGCCCTCCCAGGAGGTGCCTTTGCCCTCGCGGAGAGGTCCGGCGGACCCGGAGTGGCTTCCGTAGCTGAGCCAGGGGCCATTGTCACTGGTGAAGATGACGAGAGTGTGTTCATCGATACTGGATGTTTTGATGGCATTGAGAATTTCACCAACCGACCAGTCGATTTCCGATATCACATCGCCGTAAAGTCCGCGTTCGGTTTTGCCTGCGAAGCGCTCACTAACAAAGAGGGGCACATGAGGTTGGGGATGGGGGACGTAGAGAAAGAAGGGATTTTTCCGATTGCGACAGATAAAATCCACTGCCTTGTTGGTCAAACGGGTGGTTAACATGCGTTGGTCTTCCGGCTCGGCGTGGGCCTGGCGCTCGTTCCCTTCAAAAATCGGCAGGGGCGGAAACGATTTTGAAGTGGGGTGAAAAGGCCACATGTCATTGGAGTAGGGGATACCGAAAAACTCATCAAATCCATTTTGAAGGGGCAGAAATTTCAGATGGTCGCCGAGATGCCATTTCCCGAAACAGGCGGTGGCGTAGCCGACTGATTTGCAAACTTCGCCAAGGGTTGTTTCATCTGCATGGATCCCAATTTTGCTGCCTGGTCCGAGAGCTCCGTTTATCCCTAGGCGATTTGAGTAACAACCAGTGAGTAGTCCCGTCCGGGATGCTGAGCATACCGCCTGGGACGCATACCACTGGGTAAATTGACGGCCCTCCGCCGCCATTTTATCGAGATTGGGAGTCGCAAAACCCTTTGCCCCAAACACCCCGACATCTTCGTAGCCCTGGTCATCTGTGAAGATGATAACCACGTTGGGCGGACGATCCTCTCCGAAGATTGCCAGTGCGAAAAAAGAAAACAAAGTAATTAGGATATTTCGGCTCATAAACAATGCTCAGCTTAATTTTTGAAAAAACAGGGGACGTAATCATTCAAAGAAGTGCACAGCAATGGTCTAAAATCTGCAGCTTCCCACCGTTAATCAATTAGGAAAAAAGCTCATTGGATCTACCTTTTTAATAGTTTATTTTTAAATTACCCATAAAATCAGGAATTTTTAATAGATTTCTTGAAAATCCCGCCGATTATTGAGCGAAAACATCTCCATAACTATGAATTTTCTTAAGATATCACCCACTAGTTTTTTTTGTTTGGGCGCTGTCATAACTCTTCTTTCCAATCTGGGATTGCAGATCAAACAAATGTCTGATGATGCGAAGACGAAAAGTGTATCTGCAAAAAAAATACCTGAATTTGCAGGGGTTAAAGAAACTTGGTTAGCCGGTGAAAAAGGTGACGCAAACCTTTTTGTCAACGGTATGGGAATGAAGTTTGTGAAGATGCCGGATCTGGGAATAGGTTTTGGTGTGAATGAGGTGACCCGGGAGCAGTTTCAGTTTTTTGTGGAGGCAGTGGACTTCGAAAGCAAGCAATGGAATCAGGCATTAACGTCGGGTGGTCTCACCCAGGGGGAAAACCATCCAGTGGTGAACATCAGCTGGGAGGACGCGAGCCAGTTTTGCAAATGGATCTCTGATCAGGAGCAGGCGGTTTACCGCCTGGCCACGGATTATGAGTGGAGCATTGCTGCTGGATTAAGTGGTGAAACTGGCTTTCTGAATCCGGGTGATCGTTCCAAAGATACCCCTCAGGTCTATTTTTGGGGTGATATCTGGCGGACGGACCAGGCGATTGAAAATTATGCTGATCTGTCCCATCAGACTGCCACGGGCAATCCGGGGTGTTTTCCGTTTAACGATAACTTCCCAGCAACCTCTCCGGTGGGAAGTTTTAAGCCCAATGCTCTGGGTATCTGCGACATGGGTGGAAATGTAAGCGAATGGGTGCACGACTGGTTTCAAGGGCGCGAGGAATTTAAAACGGTAAGGGGAGGGTCTTATGCAACGGGAGTCTCAATTCAAGATGCTCTCCTTAAAGGATTCCGGGCGATGAGTACTCCAAATTTTCGCAGTGAACAGATCGGCTTCCGACTAGTGGTGGAGCTTTCGAGTGATCCGGCGGCAAAAGGCAATCTCCTCTCGGTGAACGCGGTGACGGCACCCTCCACAAAAATTCCATCAATCACTCCAATAAGTTCGGACTTTGGTGATGCTTCCGAGGCAACGGTTGAAAGCAGCATTGATCCGCAATTAAAAGCAGACTCTGCGGATTCCATCCCCTCCCTGGTAGCAGCAGCTGTCGCCGGCCTATCACCAACTGATCTTGTTGCTGAGCAACCGGTTTTGACCAAACAAGTCCAAGTGCTTTACAGCGGGCGTGATGGCATCAATCTGCGCCAGGATAAGAACTTCGACGACGACAAAATTCTTGGTACAGTCCACAAGCAATCGGCAATGCCAATCGAACAATTCGGGGAGGATAGCGAGTTGGGAGATGAAATCTGGGTAAACATCGAGATTAAAGGGTGGATACCGGTAAAAAACCGCACCCATACGTATTTGAATAAAATAGACAATGGAAATTGGGAAGTTATTTGGAACAAACCAGGTGATCAATATGTTGCGATGAGAGCGGGCTTTGACTCTGAAGGCGCGTTAATCAGCAAAGTATCAACCGGCACCCATATTGAAGAACTGGAATCCAAAACGGTGGAAGGCCGGGAATATATACTTGGCAAAATCTACGGATGGGTTGTGAAGAAGAACCAGACCAAGACCTTTATCGGGGATGTGGAGTAATTTGCAACCTGGTGGGGTTCAAACCGCCAAGTCGGCAGATTACATCGAATTGATGTGGCTCCACCGGAGTAATCGATAATCGGTTACCCTTTCGTAGAATCAGCATTTCCGCAAGATCGGGCTGTGTCCTTAGACAAGTCAAGGGCACAAATCGCTCAAAACCTTCCTCCCACGCAACATCAACCAGGTACCAACGCGGGCTGGTTGCACGGTCTTTTGGATCGAAATATTCACTGGTCGGATCGAGCGTGGTCGGGTCGGGACGCGGCGCTGAAACGATGCGAATAACCCCGGGAATGCCTGGTGCTTTGCAACTCGAATGGTAGAAAAACCCAAGGTCTCCGGGGGTCATTTCATCGCGAATCAAGTTTCGAGCCTGGTAATTGCGAACTCCGCTCCAGGGTTCGGTTTGCCTGGGTCGGTTTTTCAGGTCATCAAATGAAAAGACATCAGGTTCGGATTTGAGAAGCCAAAAGCGCATGCGAATTAATCTGGCACGAACCACATCCACATCAAGCGTGCAAATCCGATTCAAACCGGGAAATCGCCCTCAAGCGCTATCAATTCATCGGTTAAACGGATGGCACCCCGGACGGCGTCTAGGGAAGCGGTTTCGTTGTTGGTGTGATAACCGGTGGTGGGGATTTGCAGAGTGGCTCCATTGACCATGCCGCCAGTGGCGCTGATCAGCCTCCCCAATTCGGTGATGCCCAAAGAACGCGGAGGGAGGCCCTCGGCGACAAGTCTGGCGTTGGCTTGATCAATGAATTCGTCCTTGAAGGAGTAGGTGATTTCGAGACGAGAGCAGGTGTCGCATAGGCTCTGGACCATGGTTTCCGCAAAGATTCCGAAGGTGTCGCGACGGCGTAAAACGATCTGCTGGGCGTTGGCGCTCTCAGTATCCAAGTAAGGGCTGGTATCCAGCACGAGGAGTCGGTTTGGGGTCACCTCCTGCCTTCGCAACCAGCCCAGGATGTAGCGCCAGCTTCTCCCGGCCTCTTCCTCGGCTGTAAACAATACTGTCCCCTGGAACCCACGCCGAAACATATCCACCGCGATGGCAGCGGTGAGAACGTTGTCGAGCTGGGCTGCGATCGAGTTATCGGTGACTTTGAGATGCTCCAGGTAGGCGACTGGGGTGCCGGGGCGAAGATTGGCCAGTGAGGGAATTTCAAAAATCACATTATTGCGTTTTTCGCAGCGACCGGAGGAAACGATTTCACCCTGGCCGATATATCCGCCATGCCAGGGGTCATAAGCCTCAACTCTAGCCCCGGTAAAGCGACCGCCGATGGTTTCGGCCATTTGTTCGGAGATCGAATTTCCGGTGAGATCGCCCTGGGATTTGGCGACGAAAGCAGCGTACTGAAACTCGCCTGGCCCGGTTGCCACAATTCCGTTCCGGTCGATATGGGCGGAGAGAATCAAAGAATCTGGCTTACGACCAAATGCCTCCAACAAGCCCTGGTAGCGGCGCACCGAAATGCCGTGGAGTTCCAACTCGCGTTGAAGGACCCGGAAAAACGGTTCTTCACTGCCTACCACGGAAGGCACCCTAACCAGCGCCCCGAGCAGTTCAAGAAAGGGTTTTAATCTAGTGTCGGACAGTCCTGGCATTGAGTAAAGTTAGTCATTCCAAATTGCAAAATTGTCCATTGAAAAAAGGCCTCTCTGGATTTCTGTTGTTGTTTTGGGATGGGCGGACAGATATGAAAACTGTTTGGTTCTATGAACGTTAATTGCTGTTTGGCTCACTTTTTCGTTTGGTACTTCATCCTGCCGTGTCGGGCTCAACAGGTTCAGAGGATTTTGCCGGAACCGGAAGTTGGCAGAAGCGGTTTTCCGAAAAATATTCGTTTCCAAAAATTATCCCAAATTGGATCGATGGTGGGAGCCGCTTTTGGTACCTACGAAATGTCCCCGGTCAGAAAAGCGAAGTGATCCTTATCGATTGTGCGAGTGGCGCTCGAAAGGTTGGGTATGTGCCCTCCCAAAGGGTTTCGGGGGCTTTCTTAGGGATAAATAATCCAGTCATGCGGGCGGTAAAGTTATTTCTAAAGATGAGAATTTGAAAGCCCAGGGTAAAGCAAGCCGTTCGCCGGATGGCAAATGGGAAGTGGTTTTCAGTTCCCAAAATGTCCTGCTTCTCGATTTGTCGACCGGACCGGGGAAAAAGGAGTTTTCCCTGACGGAGGATGGGACGGGGGAAAATCGCTACACCGGACCGATTTTTTGGGCTCCAGACTCGGGTAATTTCGTGGTGCAAAGGGAAAAATCCCCTTTGCCTCGAAAGGTGTCTTTTGTTGAGTCCTCGCCGAAGAATGGAGGGCATCCGGTGCCATATTCCTTCGACTATGTTAAGCAAGTATTGCGGGTAGTATCGCTTGATGCCGAATCGGGGAAATCCCGTGCGATAATTGAGGAAACCAGCTCGACTTTTATTGACTATGCCGGGAAGCAATTTTGCCAGCACCCTCCGATCAAAAACGAGTGGATATGGATGTCGGAGCGGCATGGTTGGAATCATCTTTATCTTTACGATGGTGCAACAGGCACCGTGAAAAATCCGATCACAAGCGGAGAGTGGGTCATCCGTAAGGTGGATTTTGTGGATGAGGTCAGGCGGCAAATCTGGTTTCGAGCCAGTGGATATCACCCTGATTAGGACCCGTACCACATTCATTACGGGCGAGTTGATTTTGATGGAAAGAATCTGGTGATTTTGACGGATGGAGACGGAACGCATTCTGTGGAGTTTTCACCCTGCCGCCGCTATTTGATCGACACTTGGTCGCGAGTTGATTATCCTCCGGTCATCGAGTTGCGCCGTGCCGAGGATGGTCGAAAAATCTGCGACCTGAAGAAGGGCGATAGTTCCGCGCTTCTGGCGGAGGGCTGGTTTCCTTCGGTGCGATTTGCTGCCCCAGGGCGTGATGGGAAGACACCGATTTATGGCGTAATTTACCGCCCTTCGGACTTTGACCCAAAAAAGCGATACCCAGTGATCGAAAAAATTTATGCAGGCCCGCACGCGGCTTTTGTTCCCAAGGATTTCGCCGTTTATCAAAACACCCGCCGCCTCGCGGAGCTGGGTTTTATCCTTGTTGAAATCGATGGCATGGGCACTTCCTTCCGCTCCAAGGCCTTTCATGATGTGGCCTGGAAAAATCTCAGGGATTCGGGTTTACCAGACCGGATCGTGTGGCTGCGGGCTGCGGAGCGGAAGTATCCTTATCTGGATCTTTCCCGGGGGCAGGTCATGGAGTGGGCGAGACACCTTACCTGCAGAGGCGGCGTGCGGATTTTTTTCTTCGGCATCTGGCCGAATAAGGGAGGCTATTGTAGGCAACCTGTTGGCTCTAAATAAATTCTTTTAAACTCGGTGAATTACTGCTAGTTTCAATTGGTGGTTAATAGTGATGTGATTGATTATTCACAAATTTGCTGTTTTAAATTCTGAATCAAAGAATTCTATTACTTGGCTCAATGATTGCTTATTGAAATTAGCGATGAAAAAATTGTTTAAAAATCGTAATTTTAGATTCTCTGGCTCTTCGCACAACCATGCGAGTGGAAATGGGAAGTCTTTTATGGCAGAGCAGTTAGAGTCGCGTGTTTTGTATTCAGGTGCGCCCATTGATGCTTCATTTGATTACCCCGTCCATGAAGTGAAACAAATGTTTTTATCTAATTTCGAAGGGATCACTGGATTTCAGGTGGAGGCCAGGCCGCAATTCTCCACAGGGACATCTCCTGAGCAATCCTCAGTGCAGTCGTCCGGAGAGGCCGGTCTCATGATCACACTAACGAGTTTGGATAATCTCAGTAGTGAGGAAGTGGCGATGCTGGTTTCCCAGCAATGGGTGGACAGTGAGGTGGTAGTTGATACCGTTGCGTCGAAACCGATTGATTATCAGATTTTGGAGGTTGATGTCGATTATATTGGCGAGTTCCACGGCTATGAGATTTTAATTGATACCGAGAGAAATGAGAATTCGTTTGTGGATGTGAGACTTGGGAAGAGTCACTGTTGGTTTGCTGTTTGCGACACACAAGGAAACGCCACTTACGGTCTGGATCGTTCTGGCGGCAATCTGGAACTGCCTGTTTCTTACGGTCTGGATCTTATTGCTGAAAGCTTGGAGAATCTCACGACTCATGGAGCTTTCGAGGTTACTAAAACAGTGCTCTGGTGTAATCCCTAGGTCGTCTGAATTTTTTCAAAACAAATCCATTCCTTTTTCGAAAGCCCTGAGAGTAATGCCCCGCCTGACTTGGACGCATTTCACCCCAAGGGCTTTAACTTCGGCAATGTTTCCAGGGTCGTCATCAAAATAAAGCATTTCCTGGAAGGGGATCCCTGAATTTCGTTTGAGTACCGTGAAGTGCAGCACTTTGCTGGCAGGGAAAATTTCTTCATAATCGAATCGATCCCGAAAATCCATCAATTCAAGCAGATCGCGAGCCCAAGCGATTCGAATGGTTCGGCAAGCAATAGCGGTGCGGTATCCCATCGCATCAATTTGTTCGAAGATTTTCGGCACATCGGGATAGAGCCGCAGCAAGCGATCTTCCGAATCGTGAATTTTGCCTTTCGGGTTTAATGTAAATGGAGGTTTGGCGCAATCCAACCGTTGTCCGCCGCATTCCCATAAAGTGAAATCCAGGGCAAAAACAATCAGTGAAAGAGGAGCGTTCATTTTTGTTTAAAAATTAAAACCACCAGGATATCTCCCGCAAGCCATCCGTGGCGTTTTCAAGTGGCCAGTATTCCAAGCCAACATAGTCTGTGTAGCCGGTTTCCCGAATCGCTGAGAAGACATGCGGATAATGGATTTCCCCTTTGGTCAGTTCATTGCGGCCCGGGTTTCCTGCAGCGTGAAAATGGCCAATATTGTCAATATTGTCGGAAAGGTTACGGATGAGATGTCCCTCGCTAATCTGCTGGTGGTAGATGTCAAACACCACTTTTACATTTGGGCTTGCCACCTGATCGATGACTTCGAAAGCCTCTTCGCTTCGGACCAGGAAGTACCCCGCATGGTCGACAAGTTCGTTGAGGGGCTCAATTACCAAAGTGATGTCCGCTGCCTCCAGTAGTGGCGCAGCCTCGCGAAGTCCGTCGACCAAGCTTTGATGCTGCGCTGATCGAGCGACATCGGGAAGGAAATCACCGACCTGGGAGATGAGAACCTTCGTGCCGATCTGGTGGGCAATTGTGATCGATTCCATGAGCCCGCTCAGGTATTCGCCTCTCTTTTCTGGATCTACCAGACTGACAAATCTGGTACAGCAAGCGGAGATCTCCAGGCCATGTTTTTTTTGTGCGCGGGTGAGGACTGCGAGATCCTTGTCCCACCAGCCCCAAAACTCAATCGCCTTGATGCCTGATTCTGCCACAGCAGTGATCGCCTCTTCGATTGGCTTGTTTTCAAACACTGCGTCAATACAAACCGATAGTGTAAATTCTTTGGGCATTAAAATCGATGGCGGCAAAAGCTGTAATAGTCAACTTTTAGGAATATAAACTTAGAATCTCATTCAAGGATTGCAACAATCACGGCACGGAGGAATTTAGATTCTTCTCCTAACGGGAGACCATACTCGAATGCGCATTTTGCTTCTTTTCGATGGATACCATTAACTGATGAGGGGGGGGACCGGTTATTTGCAATAAAAGTAAAAACGGAAAGGGATGGGAAAAAGATTTAATCATAAACAGTTGTACGATCAGCTGCGACAGGCCTGCAACTACGGATTTAACGTCTTGTTGGAGGGGCCTGCTGACACGGGGAAAACTTCATTGGTGCAGCAAGTTTGCGCGGATTTGGGGCTGAAAATGAAGTACTATAGCGCTTTCACCCTCGACCCCTTTGTTGATTTGGTTGGTCTGCCTACACCGATTGTCCGGGAAGATGGTCGCCGTGTATTGGAGTTTCACCGTCACGATCAAATCAACGACGCCGAATTGGTATTTTTTGATGAATTAAACCGTGGCCATACCAAGGTACTGAATGCGGTTCTGGAGTTGATTCAATTTAGAACTATCAATGGGAAACTCCTGCCGAATTTGAAGGCCGTCTTTTCCGCTTGTAATCCCACCAATGCCGAATATCAGGTCACGGAATTGGATCCCGCCCTGGTGGATCGGTTCCACGTTCATCTGAAGTTTAGTAATATCCCTGATCATCTGTGGTTTGAAGAACGATATGGTCGGATTGGCAGGGCGCTTTGTGATTGGTGGTCATTAGATTTGATTCCAGAACAGACTATTTTGATTAGCCCCCAGCATATGGCCCAATTAATAGAAAAAGATTTAGAGCCTGAGTGTTGCCAATCAGAATTTTCCCGGTACCCGCCACGCATTATTTCTTTTGAAACTAAGGCTTAGGATGTTAAGGCTGTAGCCACGACGATCCGGGGACGGTGCGGGACCGACGCCGGAGCGGTGGAGCAATATATCCATCGAGAAATGCCAAGTTACCCAGACTATGTTTTTATTTTTACCGACGGATTCATCCCGAAACCCCAGATAGGCTACCCGGAGCGATGGATTTGGCTACTGCCGCCCAATGGAACAGACGCATGTCCCGAAACCCGGCAAAATCTATCGATTTGATCCGAGGGAACTTTAAAAACCTCATAAACACTGAGTTGCTCGCCTGAGTCTGCACTAGTACGCCAAAAAATGATTGCCGACGTGCCACGCCGCTCGATCATTTTTCAGCAAGATAAAGAATTTCGCTTAAAGACTGAGTATCTTATCTCTTTCCAGTTTCAGGCCCATTTTCCGATAAAGCGTGGCGATACTGACATCCAGCATGCTTGCGGTTTTTTCCCGAGAGCCCTCGTTGTATTTAAGGGTTTCACGGATAAACAGTTTTTCCTGCTTTCGGATGTAATCGGAAAGTGGGGTGCCAATCGGCAGGTGATGAGTTGTTTTTTCGTCCTCATCCGTGATCTCAACTTTCTGGGCTACCTTGGGTGGTAAATCGATCGGACGAATCCTGCTTCCCTCTGCAAATGCACAGGCACGTTCGATGGCATTTTGCAATTCACCGACATTTCCAGGCCAGGTGTAGTTTTCAAGAAGGCGAGAAGCATATTTGTCTACCTCCATAGCTTTTGCACCAGTTCTGTCGGTAAATCGCTTGAGAAAGTATTCAATTAGCAAGGGGATGTCTTCCTTGCGGTTTCGCAGCGGTGGAACCTCCACCGGAATCACTGAGATTTTGTAGTATAGATCTTCGCGGAACCTTCCTTCAGCGACACATTCTTCCAGTTTTTTGGCTGAAGATGCGATAAATCGTACATTCATCTTGGGAGGCAAATTCCCCGCGAGGCGGCGGGCCGAAACTTCCTCAAGATAACTTTCCAACATAGATTGGAGGCGAACCGGGAGCATGTGAATTTCCTCCAGAAGAACTGTTCCGCCCTGGGCGCGGCTGAATATGGTTTCACCTCGACTACCCATGGCTCCGAAAAGCTCTGCTTCCAGCAGGTTCTCTGGCAGTGCCGAGCACTGGAGTACCTTAAAGGGTGCGCCCTTGCGAGAACTTGAATTGTGTATGGTCCTGGCAACCATTTGCTTGCCAGTTCCGAATTCGCCCTCAAGGAGAATGGGCGAGTCATTGCGGGCGATTTTATTGGCGAGTTCGCTAATCGCCATCATCTTTTCGCTATTTCCAATGAGTTCACCTGCGGTCCAAGCGAGTTCAAAGGCGACGGTTTCGGCACGACTTTCTGCGTTTGGGCTTTTTTTCTGCTGAAAGGCTAGATCGACGGTTCGTTTTAGGTCAGCAAGCTCAAAAGGTTTTGTCAGGTAATCGAAAGCACCCAACCTCATGGCTTCAATTGCGGTTTCGATTGTTCCGTGACCAGTCACAACGATGACGTTCGCTTGTGGGCAACGGTCTTCGGCGAAGCGTACCAAGTCCATTCCGTTGTCCTCGCCGAGGACGAGGTCGACAACTAGAACATCGAAGTTTCGGGTTTCGAGGGCTTTGCGGGCCCCTGCTTCGCTGTTTACCGCTACAGTTTCATGACCGCCTTGTTGGCAAGCTTTTGCCATTAAGTTTAGAATTGCGGGTTCGTCATCGACAATGAGAATTTTAGCCATCTTTTAGTGATCTACTTCGGTGTTAGAAATTTGGATAAGTTAATACTACGGATTTCTTAAATAATTCAACCAAAATCTTTCTCATTTCTGAAATTAGGTTCGTTAATCGGAAATCGAACTTAAGAAGTAGATAGTGTCTTTTTCGCAGTTTTGCTAATCAAAATTAAAATTCTGTTCATATTTAATACTAACGTTAGCTTCTTTGCAAAAATAAGGTAAATTATTCCCTGAAAACACTAATAATATTATGGGAATAACCGTCGAAGATAATGAAACCACCAAAAA